>JBJFFR010000187.1:0-5615 GCA_051891935.1 Oscillospiraceae bacterium | reverse complement strand
CGATAAGTCCGTCAAGACCGTCGCAGCCGAAGTACTTAACGTTAAGACCTGCCTTGGATGCCTGCTGGAGGATAAGAGCAGCTTCCTGATAGTAGATAGGGAGGAAGAGGAGCTCTGCGCCGGATTCCTGAACCTTCTGGATCTGTACGGAGAAGTCTGTCTTGGAGTCAGCTGTGAAAGCTTCTGCAGCAACTACTTCAATATTCTGAGCAGCAGCCTCGGAAACGAACTTTTCGTAAATACCTGTTGAGTAAACGTCGGAGCTGTCATAAATTACAGCAACCTTGGAAGCAACATTGTTCTGTGCAATGTACTGTGCGGAAGCGATACCCTGGTTAGGATCGTTGAAGCATACACGGAAAGCATTGTCATTAGCAACACAGTCAACAGCGGAGCCGGAAGGTGTGAGCTGGAACATATTGTCCTTTACTGTTTCGGCAGCAACAGCAACGCAGGGGTTGGAGGTTACTGTACCGATAAGGAGCTTCATATCCTTATCCTTGAGTGTGTTATAAGCGTTTACAGCCTTTTCTTCGTTGTGCTCGTCATCCTGGAAGTTGAGCTCAAGCTTGATGCCGTTTACGCCGCCTGCAGCGTTGATCTCGTCAACTGCGAGCTGCATGCCGTTCTTTACAGCGTTTCCGTAAACTGCAGCGCCGCCTGTTACAGGGCCGATGCCGCCGATAACGAGTGTACCGGAAAAGTCGCCGGAATCAACAGCGTTTGCAGCGCCGTCTGTTGTTGTATCCTTGCTGGAACAACCTGCAAGGAAGGGCATTGTCATGCAAGCAGCAAGGCTGAATGCAAGAATTTTTTTTGAAAATTTCATAATAAACTCCCTTTTCTCCGCCGGAATTGATATGTAAATCGACCGTATGGCGGTATGCGGCTTAAAATAGGCTTAATTCTAATGCCGATTTTATTTACACTATATAAATGATACCTTTTTAAACCATAAAAGTCAAGGTAAAAACAAGATGAAATTAACATAACAATTTGACGATATTTAGGCATATTTAACATAAAAAGTCAGTTAATTGCTTGAAAGAACTTGCTTATGAATAAACTTTATTTAAAACTTGCGAAAATTAGCGATTTAAATACCAATCTCTGACGATTTCCTCGGCTTTTTTACCATAAATTGAAAAACCGAGTTCTTTTTCTTTCGTGGGAAGGAAGGTGTACCAGTCCCACCAGAAGAATCCGAAGAACCAATCTTCATTCCATAGAGTTTTCATAGCGGAGCAGTAGAAATTTGCTTGTTCGTCTTCATCGTAAGGAAGATCGCGATGTGTGAAATCCCACGGCATTGAGGAACAGCCGCTTGCACTTCGGCAGCCGATCTCCATAAAAATGATTTTCTTTCCCAATTCAGCCGAAAGAGCAGCCAGATCCTTTTTGTGATATTCCCAAGCTGTGCACATATCCTCAAGCGATGCGCCTTCACCCTTTGAAACAGGGTAATATGCCGAAGTTCCGATATAATCAACAGCGTCAAACCATTTGATATTGCGCTCTTTGCCATGATTTGCGTTGTAAACGAGTTTTCCACTGTAAACCTTGCGAACCTCTGCGATCAGCGCGCGCCAGTATTCCTCCTTGCGCTCAGTTCCGAGCATCTCGCAGCCTATGCAAAGCATTTCACAGCCCGTATCTTCGGCAATTTCAGCATAGTGGCAGATAAAAGCGGCGTAGCAGGAGAACCACTCTTTCCAGTAATTGTTGTCGCCCCAGTCAGCTTCGGGAAATCCGATATTTGCTCTCCATGTTCCGTCCGCGCAGTTGAGTATAGGTTTAAGACAGATCTTCTGACCGAGAGCTTTGAGCTTGTTTATTGCAAATGTAAGCTCTTTATCGGTTGAATTTCTTCGGGAATCAAATCCGAACGTTGTTGAATAGAAATGCTCCTGCGAGATCGTCATTGCAAGGCAGACCCAGTTTGTGCCGAGCGATACAAGCTTCTCCATTGATTCGGAAGCTCGTGGGTCGGTGAGCATACCCTTTCTTGCGTCATATCCGTATGTGAATCCTTTAATTTCCATGATTTTTATTCCTTTCGACCGATATTTTTAATGCTTCTTCGCGTTCTTTCATCGAAAAAACACATCCGCAGTAGTTCTGACGATACATCCCAAAGCTTTCGGAAAGCTCTGTTGATCGTTTATATCCGTTCTTTTTCTTAAAATCCGAAGTGAGATACCGAACACCGTATTCCTGTGCAAGTGCTTCGCCTATTTCGTTGAGCCGTTCGGCATTCTTATAGGGGCTTATCGAGAGCGTTGTTGTGAAGAAATCATAGCCAAGCTCCTTTGCAAGCTGTGCTGTCTGTTCAAGACGAAGCTTATAGCAGGCATAGCAGCGTTCTCCGCCTTCCTTGATATGTTCAAGTCCCTTTACTGCGGCGTAAAACCGCTCGGATTGATATCCGATCTCGGTAAAGTCAACGGGATATTTGAACTTCATAAGTGACAGCAAGCGCTTCTGTTCTTCGTTTCGTTTGTAAAATTCCTCTTCGGGATAAATATTCGGATTAAAATAGAACACCGTTATCGAAAAATAGTTTGACAGATACTCAAGAACATAGCTTGAACAGGGCGCACAGCAGCTTTGCAGAAGAAGCCGAGGCGGCTTGTCCTTATCTATACTATTTAAAATGTGTTCAAGTTCAAGCTGATAGTTTCTTTTTTGAACGTTTTGTGACATTATGATCCTTTCTTGCTTTCGGAGTGTTTGCATATTTTATCGGAGCTTTTTCCGCAGCTCCCCGAGTAGGGACAGCCTGAGCAGCCTTTTCCGTTTTTTCTGCTTTTTATCATATAGAATACGGCGCAGAAAACTGCGAAGCCTATCAAAGTCAATGCTATCCAATCAGCTGTACCCATTAAAAACTCCTTCTAAAGATTCGATGTGCTGTAAAATTATATAACTTTACAGCAAACTTTTATACCAATAAACCGCCGATATTGTAAACGGCAAACGAAGCTATCCAAGCCACGATACATTGGAACAAACAGAGCGAAAACGCTGCCAATCCGCTTCCGAGCTCACGCTTTGCTGCTGCGATTGCGGCAACACAGGGAGTGTAGAGAAGTGTAAAGGTTAGAAAGCTTACAGCAGAGAGAGGGGTGAAAACTGTCCCGAGTACTTCGTTAAGGGTGGAGATGTTTGAACCTGTCAGAACGGCAAGCGTTGAAACTACCGATTCCTTTGCGGTGAAGCCTGAAATGAGTGCAGTTGATACTCTCCAGTCACCGAATCCGAGCGGTTTTAATATTGGTGCGATCAGCATACCTATTGCGGCGAGTATGCTGTCCGAGCTGTCGGAAACGACATTGAATTTAAGGTCGAACGTCTGGAAGAACCATATTATAATAGTTGCAACGAAAATGACGGTGAATGCTTTCTGCAGGAAGTCCTTTGCCTTATCCCACATAAGCATACCAACGCTTTTGGGTGAAGGCAGACGATAATTCGGGAGCTCCATCACGAACGGGACAGGCTTGCCCCTGAACAGTGTCTTGTTCATGATAAGTCCGCAGAGTACCCCTACTATCATTCCGCCGAGATAGAGCGATATCATTACAAGTGCCTTGTGTTTTACAAAGAAAGCCTGCGTGAAAACAGCGTAGATCGGCAGCTTTGCGCTGCAGCTCATAAACGGGGTGAGGTAAATGGTCATTTTGCGGTCACGTTCGGAGGAAAGCGTTCTTGTTGCCATTATCGCAGGAACACTGCAGCCGAAGCCGATCAGCATAGGTACAAAGGAACGTCCCGAAAGACCTATCTTTCGCAGAAGCTTATCCATTACAAAGGCGACTCTTGCCATATATCCGCTGTCTTCGAGCATTGATAGAAAGAAGAACAGTACAACGATTATCGGCAGAAAGCTTAAAACGCTGCCGACGCCCGAAAAGATACCTTCAATTATAAGACTGTGCACGACAGGATTTAGTCCGTAAGCTGTAAGAGCAGAGTCGACCGCGTTCGTTGCAAGGTCAATTCCAAGGCTTAAAAGATCGCTTAAAAATGATCCGATCACATCGAATGTCAGCCAGAATATGAGCAGCATTATTATGATGAAAACAGGGATCGCAAGATATTTTCCTGTGAGTATCTTGTCAATCTTTACGCTTCGTGCGTGTTCTTTGCTTTCATGGCATTTTACTACTGTATCGGCGCAGACCTTTTCAATAAAGGTGTAACGCATATCAGCGAGGGCCGCGTTTCTGTCCATGCCCATTTCCGATTCCATTTCGGTGACGCTGTGCTCGATCATATCACGTTCGTTTTCGTTTATTCCAAGCTTCTCGATTATGTAGGGATCCTGCTCAACAAGCTTCGTTGCAGCGAATCGGGGAGAGATATCCGCTGCTGCGGCGTGATCCTCGATAAGATGTGTAACTGCGTGGATGCAGCGGTGGACGGCTCCGCTGCAGAAGTCCTTTTTTGTGGGGAGAAGCTTTTTTGTGGCAGCTTCATAAACGGTCTGTATAAGCTCGTCAACGCCCTCGTTCTTGGCTGCGCTTATCGCAACAACGGGAATGCCGAGCTTTGCCGAGAGCTTGTCGACGTCAATAGTTCCGCCGTTGTTACGCACTTCATCCATCATATTGAGGGCAAGTACAGTCGGGATATTCATTTCAAGTAGCTGAAGCGTGAGATACAGATTTCTCTCAATATTTGTCGCATCGACAATATTTATAATTGCTTTAGGTTTTTGGTCAATGAGAAAATCACGGGTGACTATCTCTTCGTTTGTGTATGGACGGATGGAGTATATGCCGGGAAGGTCAACAACTTCACAGTCCTTTAATCCGCGTACGCTTCCCGATTTGCTGTCAACGGTAACTCCGGGGAAGTTTCCAACGTGCTGATTTGAGCCGGTAAGCTGGTTGAAAAGCGTTGTTTTTCCGCAGTTCTGATTGCCTGCAAGTGCGAATATCATTTGAGATCAACCCCTTTATCGTTCGTTTCGGGAATGATATCAATAAGCTTTGCGTCATCAAGGCGGATCGTGAGCTCATATCCTCGAAGGAAAAGCTCGATAGGGTCGCCCATGGGCGCTACTTTTCTTATCATTACCTTTGTTTTGGGGATAAGTCCCATATCAAGAAGACGGCATCTTAATGCGCCGTCGCCTCTCACGGCGGTAATAACAGCGCTTTTGCCTGTTTCAAGTTCGTTAAGCGTCATAAAGATCCTCTTTCATAAACATAAATTGCAAGTTAGCGGTATGCAACTTGTTCAAGTAAGCTTATTATAGCTTTTTTTTGTATCAATGTCAATTGGTTATGATAAAAAATATATGAAAGTTTTGGCAACATTATAGTATTTTTTTATATGCAGCGTAAAAAATATTGCTGCCGCTGTCAGATGTAAAAATTTGATTTATATGTTGAAAAAATACATATAATATGGTATAATGTATAATACTAATAAACATTTAACCTATGGATAAATACGGTGTCTATAATACGCCCACTCTGCGTCAAACTCCTTTGCAATTTTATTGCAATGACGGCAGACAGCCTGCCTGCAGTCGTCTTCAAGGTAAACAAGTTTACCTGATTGGTCGTATTCTATCCACCGTCTTTATCCATAGAACAAATGGTTAT
>JBJFFR010000186.1:0-5639 GCA_051891935.1 Oscillospiraceae bacterium | reverse complement strand
AGTGTGTGAATATAACGGCTGTTTCGATGGGGAATCCTCACGCTGTTGTTTTTACGAGCAAAATTGACGGACTTGATCTTGAAAAGATCGGCCCCGATTATGAAAACGATCCGATTTTCCCCGAGCGTGTGAACACGGAGTTCTGTGAGATCATTGACGGTCACACGATCAAAATGCGCGTCTGGGAGCGTGGTTCGGGTGAAACATGGGCTTGCGGAACGGGAGCGTGTGCGACGGCTGTGGCTGCTGTGCTGAACGGCTTCTGCAAAAAGGATGAGCCTATAACGCTCAAACTCAGAGGCGGCGATCTTACGATAACCTATCGAAGCGACGGTCACGTTATCATGAGCGGCCCTGCTGAAACCGTATTTGACGGTGAGATCAAACTTTGAAAGGGATGTGTTTGAAATGGCTTATATAAACGAAAATTTTTTGAAGCTCAAGGAAAATTACCTTTTTATAGATATTGCGAAGAAGCTCAACGCTTACCGTGAGGAAAATCCTGACAAACCGCTTATCAGAATGGGTATCGGTGATGTTACAAGACCGCTTGCGCCCGTTGTTGTTGAGGCGATGAAGAAGGCTGCCGATGAGATGGGAAGACCAGAAACGTTCCGCGGCTACGAGGACAGCGGAAAGGGTTATGATTTTCTCCGTGAGGCGATCTCGGGATACTATAAGAATTCGATCGGTGCTGATGTTTCGCCCGATGAAATACTTATAAGTGACGGTGCGAAGAGTGACTGCGGAAACATTGTTGATATTTTCAGCAGCAGCAACAAGGTTTTGGTCACCGATCCTGCTTATCCTGTTTATGTTGATTCCAACACGATGAGCGGAAAGGAGATCATTTACGCTTCTTCCAATGAGGAGAACGGTTTTGCGGCAATGCCCGATGAGAGCGTTGACTGCGACATTATATATCTTTGCTCGCCGAACAATCCGACAGGTTCGGTTTACACGAAGGAGCAGCTTGCTGTTTGGGTCGATTATGCGATCAGGAAGAATGCGATCATTATTTTTGACAGCGCTTATGAAGCCTTTATCCGTGACAAGAGCCTTGTGAGAAGCATTTTCACGGTTGAGGGTGCAAGAAAATGTGCGATCGAGATATGCTCGCTTTCCAAGACTGCAGGCTTTACGGGAACACGATGCGGTTACACGGTCATCCCGAAGGAGCTTGAGGCAATGACTGCATCGGGTGAGAAGGTCAACGTCGGAAAGATCTGGTCAAGACGCCAGGGAAGCAAATTCAACGGCGTTTCCTACCCTGTTCAGAGGGCGGCTGAAGCGGTTTTCACCGAGGAGGGACAGAAGCAGACGCGTGCTGACATTGATTATTACATGGAAAATGCAAGAATTATGAGTGAGACCTGTGAGGAGCTTGGTATCAAGTACACGGGCGGAAGAAACTCACCTTATATCTGGCTCAAATGTCCGAACGGAATGGGAAGCTGGGAGTTTTTTGACTATCTTCTTCACGAGGTACAGGTTGTCGGAACTCCGGGTGAGGGCTTCGGTCCGAACGGCAAGGGTTGGTTCAGACTTACCGCTTTCGGAACGAAGGAAAACACTGTTGAGGCAATGAGCAGATTAAAGAAGCTTTTGAAATAACGAATTAATGAAGTCTTTGAAATAAGGAAATCAAAAAGCCGTGGAAAACGATCTTCCGCGGCTTTTTGATTTTGATAATTATTCATACACACCTCCAAAAATAAAATATTATTGTTAAAATATTAGCTCGATTCTGAATCGTTGTATATTTTAAAAATCATTTTTGTTCTGTCGAAATGCAATAATACGAAATCGGTAAATGAATACGTCTGTTTCATATTTATTGCACTGCAAAAAAACGCCCAATAATACTCCAACAAATGTTAACCACAATATTTATTATTATATAAACAAAAGTTAACCTCTTGTTTTTTTTATCCGTATCGTTTTTGTCCGTATCATTCTTAATATAATAAATTATGTAATAAATAAAAAGTATTACACTCAAAATAATATGAACATACGGCAGTTTACATAAATAGTAAAGCAGCATTAAAGCAGCATAGATTCCCAGAATAGGAAAATTGTTAAAAAGTACCGGATTCGTACTAAAAAGTATTATTGGCAAAATAAACAATGTATTTATTTTAAGATATGTTAATAGAATGTTACTTTTGAGCTTTTCCCGCATATAGTTATCCCTTTTCTGATTTGCACTTTGGATTTTAACTCCATTGTTATTATATTCGGTGTCTATTATAAACACAACATTCAGAGCATTTCCGCTACAAATTTCTCATTAATCTGCTCGTTCGTGTCAAGATGCTATTTTGTTCATTATCGAAAACTTTTACCTTTTTCTATATTTGAGATACCAATTTTCATTTAAATCCTCATAGGCGTATTCATACTCTACCCTCCAATCTCCATACTGTTCATCTCGTGGCTTTTTATCTGAATAAACTATTGCTATAGCTTCACCGGGCTGAGGTGCAATATTAGCAATATCAAAAACTACTTCATTATCAACTATCCACCGCCGCACATAACTGTAACTAAAAAAAATTTTAATTTTGATGAAATCTGATTTCAAAAAATTTTCATCTTTCAGCAGATCCTCCCAACCATCATAATCCTTATCTATCATAAGATTTGCAGCATTTTGGAAAGATTGTCTATTTGTGTTAAAATGCCATTTTATCAAAAATACAGGCGGAGTCATCACCCCAATTTTAAACATTAAAACAAAAGCTATGATAATTATAATTATCCATTTTATATAAATTTTCTTGAACTTAATGTTCTTCATTTCTTATAACCTCATGTAAAAAAGTATAATTATCGGTGTATTCGCCAAACATTTCGTATGATGAAAAAAATATTCCGAGAAAGACGGACTTCCTCGGAATATTCGGATATGTATGAATTAGAAATCAACTTCAGTATCGTAGTAGCAGCACTTAAGAAGCTTTTCCATTTCTTCCTGTGAAGGCTGACGAGGATTGGAGCCTGTGCAAGCGTCGCCAATAGCGTTCTTTGCGATCTCGGGAAGTCTTTCAAGGAATACTTCCTCGGGAACGAAGCCCTGCTCTGTCGGATAGCTGTCTGCGCCGTAGTTCTTGATGCAGTGAGGGATCTTGAGGTCATCGTTCATCTTGCGGAGGAACTTGATGAGGAGATCAACCTTTTCATCATCGTTTGCGCCGCCGAGGTTCATATAATCAGCGATAACGCCGTAACGCTTCTTTGCTGTGGGATCCTTTGCATTGAATGCGATTACCTTCGGGAGGTACATTGCGTTTGCAGCGCCGTGGATGATATGTGCGCCGTAGTCAGCGAATGCTGCGCCCGTCTTATGAGCCATTGAATGAACTATACCGAGGAGAGCGTTAGAGAATGCCATACCTGCGAGGCACTGTGCGTCGTGCATTCTGTCACGGGCAGCCATATCTCCGTTGTAAGAATCAACGAGGTCAGCCTGGATCATTTCGATAGCGTGGATAGCAAGAGGATCGGAATAGTTGCTGTTAGCGGTGGAAACATAAGCTTCAACAGCGTGTGTGATAGCGTCCATACCTGTATGAGCAACAAGCTTCTGCGGCATTGTTTCTGCAAGATCGGGGTCAACGATAGCAACATCGGGAGTGATCTCAAAGTCAGCGATAGGATACTTGATGCCCTTTGAATAATCTGTGATGATAGAGAATGCGGTTACCTCGGTAGCAGTACCGGAAGTAGAGGAGATAGCACAGAATTTAGCCTTCTTGCGAAGCTCGGGGATACCGAATACTTTGCACATATCTTCAAATGTACAATCGGGGTATTCATACTTGATCCACATTGCCTTTGCAGCGTCGATAGGTGAGCCGCCGCCGATAGCAACGATCCAGTCGGGACCGAAGTCGAGCATAGCCTGTGCGCCCTTCATAACGGTTTCAACGGAAGGATCCGGCTCAACACCTTCAAAGAGAGCAACTTCCATGCCTGCTTCCTTAAGGCAGTCCTCTGCTTTCTGGAGGAATCCGAAGCGCTTCATAGAACCTCCGCCGACAACTATCATTGCTTTTTTGCCCTTGAACGATTTAAGGTTCTCAATTGCGCCCTTTCCGAAATACAGATCTCTTGGTAAAGTAAATCTTGCCATAACAAATTCCTCCAATTAATTAAGTGATATTTTATACTAAACAACAATAAAACACGGGGAAAATTTCGCCAAGATCCAATATAAAAATGTTTTCAACAACTGCAAGATCGTCGGCTTGATTTCTTACGAATTTTAATGTTTTTTAGTATTAAACACATTATGTTGTAAGAAGTTAAAAATAATCTTACACAAATTATACCACAAATGTTACAAAAAGTGAAATGCTTTTATTGGTATATTATGTTCAAATTATGGAATGACGCTTTTACAAAGGCAGTTTATGTCGTTCGCTTGACAAAAAAGATGAAAAATGATACTATTAAGAAGATAAAAATGGCAGGTTCCAATGTATTTATCGGAAAATACTATATAATAAATGTATAATCATTGTGATAAATGTGATTTATGACAAAACTAATGGAAGGGTTGACAAAGAATATGAAGTGTCCAAAATGTGGATTTGAAAACGAGGATGGTGCTGCATTTTGCGGCGGATGCGGAGAAGATCTCTCTTCGGAAAATATTATGAGCGCACTTGATGAGAGTGCAAAGCAGACAGAAGCGAGATCCGCAAAGAAGTCCGGGAAAAAGAAAAAGCAGAAGAAGGATAAGGCTGCTGACGGTGCTGAAAAGGTTGAAAAAAAGTCAAAGGTCAAGGCGATACTTATTGCTGCTGCTTTGCTGCTGGTGCTGGCTGTTGCGGCGATGCTTATTCTAATGAATATGCCTTCTGAGGGTGAAAAGGTGCTGAAAAATGTGCCGATAGGACGAAATCTTGCCTATGCGGAAGCGAAAACGGAGGAAACCTTTGCGAAGATCTCAAAATATGATGCGGTGAACCGTTTTGGCGATTTTGACAATATTTGTGAGGGCAATCTGACAATAAAGGTCGAAGGGGTAAGCTTCCCCGAATGGGCGATAGCTGTGACGCTGGCAACGGATGAAACTATTGACAGAGTGACGTATTATGACTTTTCGGCACTTCAGAACAACTGGAAGGGACACCACAGCTCGGAAAAGATCGAACTTACGGCAGTTGAATACGGAATGAAACGCAAGGCGGTTGACAGGGTGCTCGGATTTACGCCGTATTCTATAATAAAAGGGATAGACAACACGGTCACAAATGTATATCGCTATTATTACAGCGATGAAACGACCGGTAATGATGTTGTTTGCAATTTCTGCGTTGTATTCAATGACGTTGATGAGTGCGTTAAAAATGTTTATGTGAATGAACTTGACTATATAGGGTTTATGACATCGGTTAATTGATGTAGTGTATTGTTGAATTTACACACAAAAACGATTAAAATGTCAAAAAAACAGAACAAAACGTAGAAGCTGAAAAAAGTAGTTGACAAAAGGGAGAGAAAGTGTTAATATAATAAAGCTGTCCGACGAAGACAGAAAGAAAGTGTGAAAGAACATGAAAAAGTTCAAAATAGCACTTGACAAAACCGAAGCGATGTGATACAATATAAAAGTTGCATCTCAAAAG
>JBJFFR010000185.1:0-5720 GCA_051891935.1 Oscillospiraceae bacterium | reverse complement strand
AAGAATATGCTCCGACATTTTTATAATATTCATAATCCAGACAAGCTTTGGGATATGGAATGGGCTGTCTTGACATATAAATAAGCTCATTATTATCATTAATAGCAAGTTTGATCGTTGTCGTATTAACAATATCTACGCCGTTTTTAAACGTTGTACAAAGCATTACGACATCAGATTCTCCCTCAGACGCTTTATCTATTAACGACTGAATATCATCGGGGGAAACAAGCGGTTCATCTCCCATAACAATAACAAAAAGATCGCCTTCGACCTTTTCAGCTACTTCAGCTGCTCTGTCTGTGCCGGATTTATGTTTATCGGAAGTCATTATAACATTGATATCCAGCTCCTTGCATACCGATTCGATCCTTTCATCATCGGTTGCTACATATACTGCATCAAACCTTTTTACTTTAAGTGCCTGATTGTACACCCACCAGATCATTGGCTTTCCGCAGATATCAGCAAGCGGCTTTCCCGGAAAACGGGATGATTCGTAACGTGCAGGGATTACTCCAATAATTTTCATGATGTTTTTTTCTCCTTTATCATTTTAAGATTATTTATTATCGTGTTGCGTTTTATAACGCAAATAACTATCGCAATTATCAAGATGCCGTAACGAACTACAGGATATGGATAAGCAAGCTGCAGCAGCATTGAAAGAGCAACACTGGCAGATACAATAAGGACAAGCAGCTTTCCGTTATATATTTTTCTTCCCGACAGATGCTTTTTCAGCACGATCCGCATAAAAATATAGTGTGCCAAACTGAAAAGAATATAGCATGCCAGCGTAGTATATCCTGCAGCATGATATCCGAATATCGGAATAAAAATTGCATTGAGTACAACATTTGCTGCAGCACTGAATATTGAAGCAGCGGCAACAAACTTTGTTTCCTCAAAGTAGTATTCAATATTTGCAAAAAGATTGAACATAAACATAAATGTTCCACTTATCGCTACCGGCGGAATAATATAAGCCGCTTCATAATATTCTTCCGGTCCAAGTATCCGTATTGCTTCAGGTGCAACGCAGATCAGAAGCAAATTCATAAAGGCTATGAGTATCAGCAGAAAATTTGCATTCCTGCAAATGCCCGAATATTTCTGCTCCTTGATCGAGTTATATGTATATGGAATAAACGACGACAAGACAGCAGTGTTCACTATTTGCAGTATCACTGCCGCAGAATATGCGACCGAGTATATTCCTGCCTTATCATCTCCGCATATACTTGAGATCATTATTCGATCAGACTGTTGAAGAACGATCAAAGACAGAAAATGAGGGATCAGCGGCAGATTGAATTTTAAAGCAAAGCTCCAGTATTCCTTTGAATAAAACTTTTTGCCTTTCACCGCAATAATTACAAAGGGGATCGCATAAACAACCGCAGAAGTGATCGTTCTGCCGATAATTGCCGCCATTCCTTTTTCTTCGGTAAGTATGATAAGGGGTATGCTTACTGTTGGAACAAGAACAGCAATTGCAAGAGAAAGAATTACCACGCCCTTATAGCTGTATTCAAACCTTTTCCTTGCACACCAATATTCAAACGACGGCATTAACAGCAATTCTATAAACATTATCGCCATCGCAGGGAAACTCAATGATGTTGTCTTTTCCCAAATGCCCGAAAAAACAACATATACAGCAAATAAAACAACAGTGATCAGTGTGCTGAGTCCCTGAAGTGAGGACAAATATCCGTCACGGTCATTTTCATATTTTATCATGCCGTTGCTCAAAACATAATTCCACATATTCAGCGTTGCGAAGATCATGATTATCTGATACCATGACAGGAATACCGAGTATTCGCCGTATTGCTCACTGGTCATTATTCTTGTCATTACGGGCACTGTAAGAAATTGTATTCCTTTTTGCAGTATGCTGCACATTGTGAACCATAATGAAGCTTTGACTGGATTTGATAACGAATGATATTTTTCGATTATTTTATTCATTTCTTTTCAGCCTGGCTTTCATTGGCTAAAAAAGAATCTCGCCACTCTTTTGACTCTTCTCCGTGAAGCTTTACATCCAGATCAAGTTTGTAGTATAGCTTTCTGACGGCAGGATTTGATCTGAGTTTGTTTTTGATAAAATTAAAAGGTTTGTAAAACAAATAGCATTTAATATATGCCATTAAAGGAATTTTCACCTTATTCTGTTTACACATATTAACTGATTCGCTAACAAATCCATCAATAACGTCTTGTTTGGTTGTAAGATAGGCTCCTATTCTGCTGGACAAGTGATTCTTAAAATCATTTACATCAAAAACATCTTCATAATCATCGAGCTTATTTAAAGAGTATAATTCAAACATCGTTCTAAGGCATTTATTGCAATGAGAACAATTTTTTCCTAAATCAACTGATAAATGATGACGGACAATTTCATTTGATGCGATATATTCAACCTTATGGATCCTATCCGATTCAGAACCGCTGGCATAAAACATTAATCCTTGTTCAGAAATCAGTTTTGCATAGTATAGCAAAGCCCACCCCGGATCAGAAACATCAAATTTGAATCTGTCAAGCATAACTGTGGATGCAATATAGTAAACAGAAAAAAGCTTCCGCAAAGCATACACACATGATGCTATTTTCATAGGTGTTCCTGCAGATATGCAGCCTTGGTGTTCAACCTTAACATTAGCATCAAGATAAAAGTCATTATAATTGGTATTGACCGATATAAGCGGCAGCCCAAGCTCCGTTGCAGCAGGCATAAGCGTTTCAACCTGCTTATAGAATATCTTCGAGGTTTTTTCAGTCGAAGCATAGGTAAACGCACCTATATTAGCGATCAGCAAATGAGTAAGCTTAAACGATCTCTCATCGGGTTCCAAGTGCTTAAGCACCGTGTAGAATGAATCAACACCGGCAGAAAAACCTGTACCAACTGCATTTTCACTTTTTATCTCTTCATTTGTATAAGGCGAATCTATTTTTATCCTGTTTATACAATCAAGATTATCGGAAAGAATATTCATACCGTAATTACAGAGCTGATAATGCAAGGATTCGCTCATTGGTGCTTCACATTTTATGTCAAATCCCATATACATTGCATATTCGAGTATTCCCAGTACAAACGAATCAGAGCGCTCCGTACAAAGATACTTTTCATATTCAGCCGGCAGCTCATAATACAATTCAAAATCTCCCGAAGGCTTCTTTACCTTTGAACATAGTCTGACCTTTTCATCTATGTGTGCTATATACGGAGCACCGATCGTAATAACATTAGACATTTTCTAACTTACCTCACAGTTTACTTATCAAATCATTTATATTTTCAGGAATATAAAATCCGGAATTGCCATACTTATTCTTAAACAATTCAAGATACCGATAAAAATTATCAGTCACAACGGATGACTTGACTTTTGTACAGTTAAAAAGCATATATGTAGGAACATTTTCACCAAATAGTATTCTCGGGGAAAGAACACTTCCGCTTGAGATCGTAAGGAAAACCTTATCCGAAAAGTTATTGTTCATAATGATAACTTCCCACGGAACTCCAACAGCCTTATTGGTTTTAATTCCATATTCCGCAAATCTGTCAACTCTGCTTCGCGGATGAAGCTTGACCATCAGATTTTCTCTGCCGACCTTCTCGGCAATTTTCAGCACAAGCTCCAGATCGTCCATTTCTTTTCCGTCAACATTGAAGGACTCTTCAAAAAAAATATATTTCCTGTCATACTCGTCGGAGTTGCCGTAATCAAACAGAGTATTCAAAATATTCTTCAACTTTTCATCGGTTTTATCAATCTTGGGTATCGGAGATATATTACATCTATTTTCAAAAAGCACAAGCTCCGGTTCATAGAAAAACATCTCTTCAACATCCATTATATCGGGATTTCTGTGGAGTTTCTCGAACTTCTGCTGGAGCCTAACACTACCTGTAGTAAATATCTCGAACTCAAAACCGCTTGTATAGCTTTCCTCAAACCTTCTGCAGATAAGCTTCGGATTATTCTTTTTCAGCATATAATAAAGGCAGCTGTCAAAATAATTAAAGTTAAAGAACAGGAATTCATCATACTCCAAATTACGCAGATCGCTGCATTTGATCGGGAAACTATTGTTATTAAAAACGATGCTTGCTGTTCGTTTTATCTTCTTACCGAGAGTATCTAAACACATTTCGTCTACCGACTTTGCGGTATATACGTTGTTGAATACTCCCATTCTCTTTAATTTTTCTGCAACCTCTGCATATCCTGATGAATGATCCGATATGATCAGATCTGCCTGAACTTCAGGAAAGATCCTTGTTTTTACTTGTATTGCTGTTATAAGCTGATAATATGTAAAAACTGAATAGAGTTGATTCATCTTTATTCTCCGTTCTTATATTCGGGATAATCCTATGCCTTTGACGGTAACTCCGAATACGAATTATCCGTTTTTTCATACTCCCGGTTCTGGACAATATAAAAGCCCAAACCGTAAATTATCCAAATCTGTAAAAAAGAAACTTCACAAGCACTGCTGAACAGTATTGCATTATATACAACAATATTGATCAATAATTGTATTGACTGAACAGATTTAAGCTTAAAAAGCTTAAAACACAAAGTGATAATTGGAACAAAATATAACAGCAGTCCGATTATTCCGACCTCACAAGCCCATGTTGAGAGCAGGTCGAAGGATCTTACCGTACCATATCCTATTCCCAAGAAGAAATGATCTAAAAAAATATTCATATGGTGAACAAAGCTATACAATCGTTCTGATCCGGATCGGCCTTCGCCATTCAGCTTTTGAAGCGTCATTGAAATCGTATCGCCGATCAAACTGCTTGCAAAAACAGCAAATATAAGAATACTTAATAAAACTATCAATATCCATACAAGATCTTTATTTCTAAACTTCTTTTTATAATCAAATAAATTTACAAAAACAATTAGAATAACACCGACAAATACACCAAGAACCGCCGAGGACGACTGATTATTCAGCATAACAGCCAAAAAAAGCGCAGCATACAACAAATATTTGAATGAGAACTTATTTATCAGCCTGTATAAATATCCACAGAAAAAAGGAGTACATACTAAAGCGAGCATTGATGGTTCATTAAATGGTCCGGAAATTCTCGCACCGTCTATTCTGTATCCTACATTACTGCTGTTTCTGAATAATTCCGTACATATATTTGCAGGAACGACCAATTGCAATAGCGCAAGACATAGCGCAGCTACATAGGCCGCATCCAAAACTTTAACGACCGTTTTTTGATCTGTTTTACCATTGATCAGCAGCATATTACAGATCATACAAGTCAGAAATCCGATCAGTAAATATGCGTACTGCGTTATCTGCTGAAAATTGAAGGATACATACGCAAATACGTTATCAATATTATAAGCATATACATCGGTATTAAATAAGGAAAAAGGGATCGTTATCAAGCACCATACAACAAACAATATTAATAAATTGCTGACCGAATACTGATATCTGTTTTTAATCAGACTAAATAAAAACTTGATAACAACAACAACGAAAACGATCTGATACAATAGAATACTATCATTTCCAATATTGAAAACTGCCACAGTTGTCAAAATTGCCGTAAAGCAAAGTGCATAAAATACATAATCAATTTTCTTCAGCATAAGAAATAAGGAAAATGCTATACATACTATGCTTACTGAATTAAAAACTATCATATATTT
>JBJFFR010000184.1:0-26900 GCA_051891935.1 Oscillospiraceae bacterium | reverse complement strand
GTTTACCGCTTGGCAAAGAATCAGTAGGTTCAAGCTTCCAGCTGTAAACACACCTTACTTCACCATCAATATCGGTGTATTCATACTGGTATCTTCCATCCTTGCGCTGACATTCGCCGTTTCTAAGGTTTCGGCCTCTTTTGTCTTTACGTTTTGCAACCATAATTTGCTCCTTTCCGAAAGGAGCCTCAGTATGCTTACTATTATAGCACACTTGAGGCTCTTTTTCAAGGTTATTTTAAATCGACGAGGTGTTGTTCAGAAATTCTTCGAAGCGTTCACGCTTGATCATCAGCCTTGAAGAGTTCTGTATTGTAAAGAAGCATTCTCCGTAGAGGTCTTCCTTGGCAATGCGATACAGTTTATTTAGGCCGATGTTGAAGTATTCGGAGGCTTCCTTGATCGATAACAGAAATTGTTTATTCGAAGCCATATATATCTCTCCTTCCATAGATTACATAACAAACCAAAATCATTATTCAATTTTTTAAGCAACAATTTATTGACTTTTACTCGATAACAAAGTATAATTATTAGTAGATAATCTTTACTGCAGATATAATCGGCAGCAAATATGGCGTAAGGAAACCTCCTTTCCACTTGTTTAGCGGCCGTAATAACAACATTGTTTCACGGCACCTTTAGTTTTTGCGATACGCCATGTCATTAGATTTACAATTTCTGCGCCGAATAGTTAAGCCAAGCCCGACTTAACTATCCGACATGTTAATTTAACTCGTAATTATGTGTTGCGCAGCACTTTCAGGCAACATACTTCGATTACAAAATACCATTTTCAGTACCTTGTATTGTTTCAATATGCTTTGGTGCATATTCTCACCTCCGAAGGTAGAATATATAATTTTTAAATAGTATTATACGTTCTCTTCGAAATTTCTTAGTTTTTCAAGATGGATTGAAAAAAAGCGTTTATTTAAACCGCTTATTTTCACATCGTTCTTCCCGTCGGATTCATGCGTTTTCAATGCATCTTCCTTCTTAAGATATCTGACCAATGCTCTGTGGTCATAATTCGGTATGATTCTGCTCATTACAGAATCAAATCGTTTGCTGTAGAAACACAGACAATCGTAATGAATTACACCGTCATGTTTCTTCTCGTCAAAAGATTTTACATCCTTCGCAATTCTAAACTGACCTTTTTTATAAGCCTTGGCGATTAAAGAAAGATAGTTCGTGGACTGCGGAACATAGCGATTTTGCTGTTCAAGGCATAATCTGCAAATCTGAGTTGCAAATGACGATGCGCAGTTATTGACATCTTTGTCATTGATAAACCCGGATTCCTTGCAAAACTGCAAAAACAGATTATACGATGTTGTTAAATAGAACATTGTGTCCAAAAGTCTGAAGTGCAGCTTACTCTCATAGTTTGTTTGTCTATGTTTTGTAAGCTCGGAATCAAGACTTTTACATATCTGCCGATAATTATCTACATACCATTTCAGGAAGTAGTAATAAAATGTGGATACAATGAGCTTCTTATGGCGCTGATACTCATCCAGAATACTTCCGTCAATTCTTTGGGTAATGTTCGCAATAAGCGCACGGGGGACTGTTGATCCTTTGCCGCTGAAGTATTCTCCAATGAATATTGCATTACCTCGGAAGCTTTTTTGCACAAGCGCATTTCCGTTCTTGATGCCTCTGCCGGTATCATCGCTTATTCTGCGAATAAGCTCTTCTGCCGTATTCTCATTGTTACGTTTTATTGTACTTGAACTGCCGGTATGCAGATCGTCGATTACAGCTGTACACTCCGCATATTCATAGAGGATATCCTCTATGAACCTCGATGTTGAATTAAGCCTGGTTACTGGCTTTATCTCGTCATTTCGGTTATACAACTGAACCATGTGGGCGATGTAGTGTGTTTTAAACATACCGCTATCGCCAACAACGACAAGCACTGCACAAGGGGTAAAACCGATTTCTTTATACGCATGGCGTATTAGGCCGGATATTGTATGTGCAACTAGGATTTTTCCTATTTCGCGATTAAGACCTATTAACTCCCCCATACCGATGAATGCGGCTTTAGGAGAGATCTTAGTGTCAATATCAAGCCTGAAATCACAAGGGTCGACCTTGATTTTAGTTCTTAGATCGCTATGTCCCTTGGGAGTGATAAGCTTATCTCCGGCGAGAAATACGGCATAATTGTCTACAAGGTGTAATCCTTGGTGTTCTATGCCGGTCACATCTCGGACGGGAGCACCGCATAACTGGCGCCTTATATAATCATTAAGGTAAGCCCTGGCGGTTCTCCGCTGTCTGTTGATGACACACCTCTCGTCGCATTTGCTCCAATCGAATCTGTCGAGTTCCTCAAGAGGAACCTCGACCTTATTCTGTATTTTTTCGGTAAAAATGATTCTTACCACAATAACAGTATCGACACGATCAGGATAGCAGATCCTATTCATATGAAGCACCTTTACTTGGAAATTTGCGACAGGTTTTTTACTGTCATCAAAAAGCTTCCAGGATTTATATATGTTCTCCATAAGCTTTTTCCCATCAATATGGTTTAGATCAAGCATAAGCCTTCTCCCCGGCATTGTGCCGACACAGTATGGCTTTTCTCAGATGATAAATTCCTTTTATCAAAGCTGGTATGCTCGTGATGAAAGTTGAAATTAATGAAACTATCATCTTTCTCATATTGATCACCTCCTTCCTTATTCATCTTTCTTCATGGATTCAGATATAATATCTGCAATCGACTCGAGAATCTTCGGAAATGTTTTAATGAAGGATTTCCCGAGTTCATCAATTGTTTCATAAACCGCGTCTTCCATATCTTCCTCCGAATTGCTATCGATTGCTTTTTCATTGCTATCTTGCGATCCGAAGCAAGAACTGGATTCTTCGGCGACATATGTTTCGGTTTGTTTTTCAACAGACTTTGCAAATGCCTCTTCTTCTGATTTCAATATCGTGTAGAGATTGAAATTGCTTGGCGTTGAGCTTTCACATCTTTCAGGCGGAAAACTCGAATTAAAAACCTTTGCCATTTGACCAGCTCCTTTATTAAAAAAAAATAAAGCACACAAGAAAACAGCTAAAACCTTGACATTGCATAAGTAATATACTATAT
The DNA here is from genome assembly GCA_051891935.1 of Oscillospiraceae bacterium. Taxonomy (GTDB): domain Bacteria; phylum Bacillota; class Clostridia; order Oscillospirales; family Ruminococcaceae; genus UMGS363. Next base: position 23,779 of record JBJFFR010000184.1, on the reverse strand, counting down.
TTAATATAGATATTTTTCTGCCAAAGTTGTTCCATTAAATTTTCAAGGTACTTTGGGACTTTTCTGACCCTATATCCATAATATCAGAATCAAAAAGGAATTTAAACTGCAGATTACTGCAGTTTATTGCAACTCAAATTTTTGGCGAAAGGAATAAATTTGTATGGAAATATTTCTTTGTTTTGGTGTACTTTGTCACATAATGCTTTTCTTTTCAAATAAACGGGCAATAAACAACCAAGGCGTCCTCGTAAGCAGAATCGTAGGGACTATTGATCCATATAATGCAATACTTTATACGGATAACGACAATGATTTCGATGAAGAAATCCAAAAACTTACCCCCAACGCGAATGGACATAATTCCTCTGAAATAACAAGGATACTTTCGGGTGAAAGAGTGTTAAAGCTGGAAAAACCCGATACATTTTCAATTCCCCAAAGCAAAGAATATTTTATAAACTTTATATCGCCGTGGTTTGATCACGAAGCAATGGTATCAATGATTCTTGTTTTACGACATATCATCGAAGAAGATTCGAATATTAAAGAGCATGATCTCAATTTCAAAAGCTATTTTGGAATGTACAAACAGGAGTTTTTAAGCAAGAATGAATACGATTTTTATGATCTGATGTTTTGTGCGCTTCGCTACACGATGTTGGTAAATACTGACATTAAAAAACAAAAAAACATCGTAAAGCAGGTAAATGACAGCATAGTAAAAAACAACAAAAATAAAAAAGGAAAGTATAACGTGGGTGAAGAAAATGTTTTTTTTAAATATCTCAAAAGTATTGCAGATAATGTAGACAATTTAGAAAAGATAGGCTATACATGGGATCAAGAAACACTGACTCTTAAAAGAACTAACAAGTCTGTGATGCAAAAAAGAAATGTAGTTCTTCATGAGGAAGCAGAACCACTAACGAACGAACTTGAAGATTTTAATATCAAGGCACTTATTGACAGGGAGTCATTTGATACTATTCCTTCATATTGTATAGAGGATGCAATACACCTGTATGGTAGGATCAAGAATAATACTCTGCGGACGGGTACTAAATATGATGTTTTTGCAGACAAATTATTGGAATTTCTAAAATACTTAAAAAGTAATTGTGTTAACCCCGGAAATTTCATGAACGGATTCTCTTTAAAGCCAGATCATGAAAATGATTTTGAAATGAAAATGAGCAGTTATACTCGGGAACTAAATGACCTATATTCTCAGATTGAAAAGGAATTTCAATCTGAAATTGATAAACAAAATGAGGAGTTAAGAGATAAAGCAAAAATGCCGCCACAAGATTCGGATAAGTTTTAACCTGCATTTGTCGATAAAATATTAGGTGGTATAAGGGGAATATCCCCCTATATACCACCTAATATTTTTGCTTACATTTTTATACAGCTTATAATGAGTTCCATTGAGGTATATGATGCATTGAGTAATTCGCCGGGGGGATAGTGAGATTTTTATGCAGCTCTGTCGGGTGAAATAAACTATATCCTAGTTTTCAGATATGATTATAAGTATTAACAGACGCTATATTCAAATTCGTAAATATCGAGTGATAAGCCATCATATCGTTTTGCCTCCCAGAGGGAAAAATCCTCTATGCAGTTGAGTACTTACAAAATATTTTTTCATATATTGGCTCTTTGAGAGTTTATATGTACATGCGTGATTAACCCGTCATCAATAATAACTCACACTATTAACGCCTCAAGCATTTTCGCATCACTTCTCTTGCTAATGGTCACCGGCGACAAGTTTATCCTTTTAAACTCCCGCATTACCTCGTCAATATCCCGGCAGTTAAGTGCCTTCTGAGCCAGAAGAAGGGACTTCTTTTCCGGAATAAGGGTGATAAGCCTCAGCATTTTTCTCTTAAGTTTTTCTTTCTTTACAGTTAGCCGAACAATTTCGCACGCCTTGCTTTTCTTATAAAAGTTACCGCAGGGAATGATATGATAAAACACGCTGCGGAATATAGCTTCTGCCTGCTCGACGATTTCCGATATCCTGCATACCGTTTCCAACGAACCGGTGATCTCAGAAATAACGTTCTGCTTTGTAAGGTGAACCTCAGAACGTAATATTCCCACAAACGGTTTTGAGCTTGCATTGTATCGGTGCATATGGCTTTCAAGCGAGTAGACCGTAAAGCATACCCCATTACTGTTACCCTCCATACTGAAGCTTGCTCGTTCGTCCGTTCCAAAGGATTTGGCTGGAGAATAGCCCTTAACCATTCTGATTCGGTTTAATACTTTTATGTACGAACAAACAAATTCATGCGAACCGGTATCAAAATCACAGATTATCACTGCTCTTTTCAACTTAAACTCGTCGAGGGAATATATACTATTAAAATACTTGGATATTCGCTTCTGCATTTTTTGGCAAACCCTGTCGGGTGAAAATTCTTCCGACGATAGTGCTTTACCCATATCAAATATCAAGGACACCTTTTTCTTATAGGTACTGTCCCTGTAGACTACCAACATTCCCTTATCATTTGCAGCGAAGTCCAGATAGTCATCATCTCTGTTCGGCAGTGACGATAGCTCTAGTTTTTTCATGTTCACAAGCTTCTTGAATTCATTGTTTGTCAGTGTCATGCTCAGCTCAAAAAGTATATTTGTTAGCATTGCGCCGTCCTCCATTTGCAATATTTTTTTACATACTTGTTTGTTTCGAATACGCTTTATATAACAAATTAGGCAATGTGGCAGCAGTTGTTACTTTCCCACCGTAAAGCAGTGAGGTAATAGAATTAATCATACTGCATCTGCGCTTGACGCAGCGGAAAGTTTGAGTACAAATGAACAGTACAGTCTTTTCTAAGAAGGCGTGCTCGTCCGACTGCTTGTTCCAGCTCACTTTCAAGCATCCAGAACTGTATATCTCTGAGCTTGGGATTTTTGAATGTTGTAAAGTAGGTTCTGTAACCATTGTGTTCTATTAGCTGTTTTTCTGCTTTTTCATCTTCGTCAAAGTCGATGTCTAGCAAGAATGCAGTTAATTTATATAAGAAATCAGCATGATAAGGTGTCCCGATTACAAGAATGTCCTCGCCTTCCAGAGAGTTGCTGCCTTCAGTATTCCCAAAATGCAGAGAGCCTTTTTCTTGGTTTTTGAAGGTGATGACATGATTATCATCTACTCCGATTTTTTCCTGAATCTCGTTTACAATATTAGAATTATTCTCAATGCTGCTTCTGCTCATAGACTTTCTGTAATGCTGGCAAAGCTTACCGGTATATCTGGCTTGCTTGCATTCGTGAAATATCATTCTGTCCTCACCGAAAAAGGATTTATATATAGATTCTTCAGCTGTTGCGGATACTATTATATATTTTCTTCCCGAATGCAAGGTTAATGGCTTTATGAATACGAAGGTGTCTTCTTCAAGGTTTGGTTCCTCATCAGCTTTTCTGAAATAGAATTGTTCAGCGGCACAGAATGCCGGAATATCGATCATAAGTGATTTGCAAATATCTGTTTCTACCTTCCAATTTACGGATTTACTATAAATGCAAGAGCAAGTTTTGGATTTCTTTAATAGGTCATCTGCTTTATTTCTGATTTCCGGATCAATATCAGCCTTTTCCAGCTTTTTCATATCAGAAACAGTAATTTCAACATGATTTGAAATAATACTTTTAAGTACTATATCTTCATCTATAATTATGCAATCGTATTTATCAAGGCGACTACTATCCATGGATAACAGATATTTGTGAGTAGTAATTAAGTTGCCGTAATAATTTGACAATTCCCGACGCTTTCCTAGGTATTCCCTTAAACAAGGAATGTCATTTTTTGCAATGAACCTTTTAATCAGCGGATGAACCATTTTCCCAAGTCCGCAAGCATACAGATTTTCAATTTTACAGCTAAGTGAGTCAGGTATCAGCTCCATAATTTCTTCCAGAGATGGTGTCATCTTTATAGTAATATCATTTTTCTCAGCTTTGTCAGCCAGTTCCTCTTTCAGCAGATTTGTAGGAGCTGCAACTAATACCTTGCTGTTAGGATTATCTGCCATAAGTTTCAGAAAGGCAGTACTTTTTCCTATAGCAGTTTGTGCCTTTATCACATGAATATTATTATCATCTGAAGTAAATGCAGAATATAATTCATTCATCAGATCTTCTTCTACTTCTGAAATAGGGTAATAAGCTTCATCGCAGCTGTTAGTTCTTTCCATCAATGCATTTGAGATATGTACTGACGACAGTATGTTTGTTGCATGATTACAGTTATCGCTGTATGGACAGAAAGAAGCACATCTTGAAGGTTTATAGTTATTCTTATTGCTATAATCAACATGTTCCTTCCATCTGTCTGATTTATCTCCATACAGCGCAGGATGATTATTTATTATAGATAGGAATAACTCCGAACCTGTTTCAATATTGATCAAGTTATTTAAGATATGAAATAACTCATTGTGAGATAGTTTTCTTACACCTGAAATAAAATCATTATATAACTTGCATTTATTAAGCTCTGAAATTACATTAGATCTGTATAGCTTATGATTAATAGTAGGAACAGCTGTCTTATTCCTTTCGACAGTTGAATTATTGGTGCAATCAGAATTATTAAATCTAATAACATATGAAAATGGGGGATTTTCGCCATCTGCTATTATATTATATATATAAATAATAGGGTTTGGCGAATTCCCCCCATTTTGGGGATTATATAATTTTAATGCACCATCTGTTTCTTCTGTCACACGGTCTTGTTTTTTTAGTTCATCTGTAATAGATACATCTAGTAATCCCTTATCATTTAATGCTATTCCTGTTTTATTAGATATCCTTCTGATATGTTCTTTATAATGTTTAATACCTTTTGTTTTCTTAACATAATAATTAAGACTACGGAATAAGGTGTCAATATTAATTTCAGGTATCTCTTCGTTATAGAATAAACATTGTTTTGATTTGCCTCCGAAGTACATCTTAGAAACATCGTTGATACATGACTTATCTGCCTCAGGAAAGATCTGAAAAAGAGCGAATTGCATGGCTTCAGCAACCGGTCTGTCGGTAACAGCTACATCATTGAGAAACAGAACACGGAACTTGTCACGATTTGTACTGGAGAAAGTCTCATATGCAGCCACCATCGGAAGATCATAGTAGTCAGCTCTCTTTTTGATTTCTTCAAAGGATACAAAATTATCCGCATTTTTGTTGTCAAAATCAAGAGCAAACAATTGCTGCTGTTCAAACGAGTCCTTACAGCGTCTGGAATCGTAAAATGTTGCAGGACAGAATGTTTGTCCATTCAAAGCTACATTTCTGACAAATGATTTTACGCTCTCGGATGAATCCAGGCGAATGTTAGCTTTTGCAATTCGATTGCTTATATTAGAAATCTCCAGCTTGTCAGGTTTTGTTTTAAATGATTTTGTATCAAGGCATATTTTTACTTCTTGCATAATAATTCCTCCCGAAAAATTTTTTATTTATATAGTGGAGGAATCTAAAAAAATATATGCAGAAAAATTACTGCTTTACTCGTTTGATGCCTTAAATGCCGGGAGAAATAGCGGATATCCTATTCCCACTGATTTGTACCGGGTAATATATAATTTACACAAGCTAATGCCCCTTAGGAATCAATATCCTACGGGGCGCATACGTATTGTCGAGTGTTTACTGCATTGTGCTATCAATTACAGACATGAATTTTTCACCAAAGGCTTTAGCTGCAGCAGCTTCATCTGCCGGAAGTACATCAGCAACTTCGAAGTTATAAATAGCATACGGCTGACCAGACTTGTTAGTAGTCTTATCAAGTGTTATTCTTGTAACTACTCCCGATAGTGGCAGCATCTTACCTACCAGCCTTGTAACGTATCTCTGGAAAATCAGCTTTGAATTGATTTTGAGAACATTATCTTCCAAAGCAAAATTTTGTTCAGAACTTTCCACTATCGTCTGACGGTGTTCACGGTAATACTCCATTGCTGCAGACACAATAGGAGCAGATCGGTACATACATTCGTAAATTGACATATTATAGTTTATTGCCGTTGTGAAGCCGGATTTGATGCCATAACCTGTAACATCAGGTTTTTCTTCGTCGCATCTTAATGAAATGATCGAGAAAGGTGAATACCATTTGCTGCATTGTGCGCCTATATGCATTGTATTTTTCTCTCTTTTTTCAAGATGACGGACAACTAATTTTGCTGCCATTTTTTCCGGCTTTTCATATCCCATGGAAAAATAGCCCCATTCACCAAGACCGGGTCTGAGATATGCGAGTCTGTTGTTTAAGAATAGTATCAGATTGTCAGTATCCAGGCTGCTTATTTCACCATTTAATTCAGAACGATGCTTGATAAGATAGCGTAATATTGTAGCCCAGCCAATTAGATATGATAAACCATAAGCTAATAAAATACAAAACGCTATAAGGATCAATGCTAAACCGATATTGTCGGTATTTTTAGATATCATGATCCCGATGAAAATGAAAAAGCCATAGCAAAGTATCAATGGAATACGCATAGGGTGTTTTTTCAACAATTCTTCCGCAGAACTGCACTTTGTCATTTCCTGAACTCTTTTGTTGACGAAGCTTCTGAATTCGGCATCATCGTTGAGATTACTAGTGTGCATAGGTATAGAATCCCGAACGGTCTGGGATTGTTCGGAAGACGGCTGCTGTGGCATTATATCATTATCCCTTTCGAGCGTAACGCCTGTTACACCTGTAGTTATTGTTTCGGTTGTCTGAGATGAATTCTCAGACAACAGTCTGGCTCCGCATTTTGCGCAGAAAGCCGAGCCATCGAGCATTTTTGCGCCGCATTTGTGACAAAACATATTAGTTCCTCCAATTTTTTCTGTTATGATAGCTCCTATATCAGCTTAAGTTTCTCCTTTACCATCATCTTCATTCTTACGTTTGCTGAGTATTCCTTCGATGAACTTAATGGTATATCCGCCGGCACGGGCAATTTTGGCACGTTCACGCCTGTCGGTTGTCTGTTTGGCAAGATCGGCTATGTATTCCGCACGATACATTCTCATAGGACATTCGATCTTATCCCCACGGAAATGCTTGAACAGCTTCAGCATACCATCTTTACCCAGAAGCTCATACAGATCAAGATAGCAGTCGTTAAGCGCATCATCTTCGTGTCCTTCAACGCCAAGTGCTTCATAGATGCCTGTTTCATCGAGATTGTCTAAATCGATATTCGTGGCAGTTCACTCCCTTCAACATAATTTTACAAAATTCGGTAGAATATATCAATGCTTATTACTCACCATAAAAAGTTCCTTTTTCTTCTCCTTATAAAGGATATTTTAAAGAATAAAAATATATCATACCATCCCACCTATCGGCAGAATGGTATGATATGTTTATGCATTGATACATAATTAAAATATATAAACGAAACATTATGAAATTCGATTGCTGAATAACAGCCATATTTGACAGTCAAAAATATATGTGATATAATCATAACAATAGGATTTCATTTAAAGGAAGTGAGAAAATGACATATATTCTTATGAATAAGGATACCCCTTGGCTCTTGTTCAGCTGTGAGCGTGATGAATATGACGAAGTTCAGCTTGCAGAGCTTGAATGGTTCACAGAAAAAAGACCTTTGGGATATTCTGACCTTTTCAGCTTCCTTGACAGACGAAAAGCACCGAAACACCGAAAACATATCGAACTGCTGCTTGAAAGATACGGCTGTACGGAAATTGACGGATTTATCAGAGTAACTCATGCCGTTTCTCTCAATGATACCTTCTGGGTCAAAGAAGAGAGTAGCAGCCTAACATGGTCTGACATATCTCTTTACAGCAATTCCTTTGATGAAGTGATAGCAAACGCTGCATTTGACGGAGCTATGAGCGATACAGATCTTTCATCAACTTCGCCCGAATTCGGAACGGACGGTTCTTATGCAAAGTGCTGGATAAGAGAAGATGATGAAATATACCTTTGCAAAAGCGGAAGTGCGACCTTTGAGCTTGAACCATTGTCCGAATACCTTGCATCACAGCTTGCAGAGCATATCTGTAATGATTATGTGACGTATGATATGGACTTCCTTCATAACAAGCTTGTCAGCAAATGCCGACTTTTTACAGATGAAAAGTACGGACTTGTCAAAGCTGGAAGGATAGTTGGCGGCAAAAAATTAATAGCTGAACTACTCGCATATTTTGAAAGCATCGGCAGCGGTGATGATTTCAGAAGAATGTGTGTATTTGACAGCATTATTCTAAACATTGACAGGCATTTGGGCAACTTCGGAGTGTTAGCTGACAATGACACAATGGAAGTAAAAAAAATAGCTCCCGTGTTTGATAATAACCGTTCTCTCTGCTTTGATTTAGATAATGACCAACTCAAAAATATTGACTGGTATCTGAAAAAGGTCAAACCGTCGATCGGTTCCGATTTTATAGCTACTGCAAGAGGACTGCTGACCGATGAGATCAGAGCGGAGCTTGTAAACCTTAAAGGTTTTGCATTTAAACATCATCCGAAGATCAATGTTGATAAGGAACGTCTTGATCTGTTGAGTAAAATAGTAAACAGGCAGATCGGCAGAATTCTGGCATAGTGAAAGGTTAGCTTTAATGGAGAAAGTACGCAGACATTTTATATTTCACGGCTGTGTGCAGGGAGTCGGATTCAGATACACAGCCTGCTATACTGCAAGAAATTATGGTATATCCGGCTGGGTGCGCAATCTGGACGACGGTTCTGTTGAAATGGAAGCCGAGGGCAGACCGATTGATATTGACGCTCTTATTGATTCACTTGAAAACCTCAAGTGGGGCTCTGTTGATCGTATAGAATCAAAGGATATTCCTGTTCATGGGGATTACGGGTTTGAGATAATATGACAAATGAATTTATTTTATCTCCGATTTGTACTTCGCATTCAGCGTGTACTTTTCGGAGTTTTTATTATTAAGTCATAATTATTATGTATTCTTTGTATTTTTCTTGACTTAAAGTTCTAAACATGGTATAATAATTCCAAAATAAGTATAAACTATCCCCGAAAGGACTGATAGAATGAAGCGTAAGATCACACAGCAGCTTATTGAATGGAAGAACTCAACGTCAAGAAAACCGCTTATCCTCAACGGAGCAAGACAGGTCGGAAAAACCTTTATTCTTCGTGAATTCGGCAGGGAAAACTATAAAAATACTGTTTATGTCAATCTCGAAAGTAACGGAACTGTCGCTTCAATGTTCAGTGATGATATTTCACCGTCAAAGCTGATAAAGTATCTTGAAGCGGAAACAGGCGAGCGTATTATGCCAAATAAAACGCTCATTATTCTTGATGAGATACAGTCCTGCGAACGTGCGGTAACTTCGCTGAAATACTTTTTTGAGGAAACTCCCGAATATCATATCGCAGCTGCAGGAAGTCTGCTTGGTGTTGCTATAAACCGAAATCAGACTTCATTCCCTGTCGGCAAGGTAAATGTAATGAGGCTTTATCCTCTGGATTTTGAGGAGTTTCTGACTGCAACGGGAAATGATCTTCTTATTGAGCAAATAACCGAATGCTATAACAATATGTCACCTATGAACGAGGCTCTGCATAAAAAAGCTATCGGTCTGTACTATGACTATCTTATCGTAGGCGGGATGCCCGAAGCGGTCAAAGTGTTTATTGAAACAAATTCATACATCGATTCGGGGCTGGTCCAGAGGAGCATTATCGACAGCTATACCGCCGATATGGCGAAATACGCAAGCAATTCCGAAGCTGTAAAAATACGTGCCTGCTACAATTCTATCCCTGCACAGCTTGCTAAAGATAACAAGAAGTTTCAGTACAAGGTCGTTCAGAAAGGCGGCTCGTCAACTATTTTCGGAGCTTCTCTTGAATGGCTGAAACAAGCGGGTGTTACGCTTGAATGTCAGCGTGTGGAGCAAGGAACAATGCCGCTGCCCGTTTATGCAGATCAGACTTCATTCAAGATATATATGTCGGACGTAGGGCTGCTCGTAAATAAATCCCAAATGTCTGTGAATACGATAATCACAGGCGAAGCTAACATTTTCATGGGAGCTGTGACCGAGAACTACATCGCCCAGCAGCTTGCGGCAAAGAATTATCCGCTTTATTATTGGACAGTAGCCAATTCGCAGGCAGAGCTTGACTTTGTTCTGCAAAAGGACGATAAGATCTATGCTATTGAGGTCAAAAAGGGCGAACACGTTAGATCAAGAAGCTTAAGTGTTTTCAGACAGAAGTATTCTCCCGATTATGCTATTCGTTTCTCGCAAAAGAACTTCGGACAGACTGAAGATGTTATTTCAATACCGCTTTATGCTGCGTTTTTGATTTAAGAATAAGGTGATCTTGTCCACAATTTGTCCACGGATTTTTGAGCAAACATGCAATTATTGATAGATAAGCATGGATAATTACTACATCCTGTAAACAACATAGATACGTTCTTGCGATAAGGATACTCGACAGACAGTCAGAACGTATCGCAAAATTAACGAGGTAAAAACAAGCAAAGGACTTGTCACTGTTAATTGGTGGCAAGTCCTTTGTTTGTTGTGTTACTTATCGAGCTTTCCGTTTTGTCATATGTTCAATAAACTGGAATTTCCCGTTTTTTCATGTAAAAATTGCTTGATATATTGCTCTTAAATTTAGCTGCCCTGATTTTCTGATTGCCCACTGTCGAAATCTATCGTTAGACAATATATTTCAAAATATGTTCTGAATATTTATCAGCTTATTTCTTTTCATCCAACAGAATAACACCTTCAGGCGGATTGCTGTTAATAGCACCCACAATTCGATGCGGAAGATACGGCTCCTCAAGAAAAGAAATATCCTCATCGCTCAGCTTAACGGAAAGCGCACTGACAGCATCATCTAAATAGGATGCTTTTGTAGCTCCGATAATGGGAGATGCCACGCCCTTTGCCCAATGCCATGCAAGTGCGATCTGTGACATCTTTACACCGTAACGCTCGGACAGCTTATGCACTCGCTGTACGATCTGCATATCCTGCTCCTCGGTACGGTCGTATTTTCCCATAGCAACACGGTCGGTTTTGCTGCGAAGAGTATCGGAGTTCCATTTTGGTCGTGTCAGGTGTCCTGCTGCCAAAGGACTGTACGGTATAAGAGAAACATTCATCTGTTTGCAGATCGGTATCAGTTCACGCTCATCTTCACGGTAGAGCAGGTTGTAATGATTTTCCATTGACTGAAACTGTGCCCAGCCGTTGTCACGGGCTGCAAGCTGCATATTGTAAAACTGATAGCCATACATTGCAGACGCACCCAGCGCACGCACCTTGCCTGCCTTAATTAGATCGTTCAGAGCTTCCATTGTTTCTTCAATGGGCGTGTTATAGTCAAAGCGGTGGATAATATAAAGGTCAAGATAGTCTGTTCCCAAACGCTTGAGTGTTCCGTCGATCTCCCGATGGATAGCTTTGGCGGACAGTCTTCCGGGATTGAAATACACCTTTGAGGCAATTATAACCTTATCACGGGCAATATTTTTTCTGAGCGCACGTCCCAGATATTCTTCGCTTGTTCCTGCGGAATAGCCGTTGGCTGTGTCAAAAAAATTTATGCCTAAAGAAAGTGCGTGTTTCACCATATTTTCTGTTTCGGTTTCGTCAAGTGTCCAGTCGTGCATTGTTCCAGCTTTTCCGAAGCTCATACAGCCTATGCAGAGCTTGGATATTTGAATATCGGTATTTCCTAAAACGGTATATTCCATAATAATCCTCCCACATTATTTGTTCAAGAAAATCTTACTCATTTCCCTCAAAAATACATTTTATGACCTTTGCAGGATTTCCTGCTGCAACCATATTTTCGGGGACGTCCCTTGTCACCACCGAGCCTGCGCCGATAACAGCATTGTCACCTACTGTTACTCCCGGCAGAATAGTTGAGTTTGAGCCTATCCATACATTTCTGCCTATTTTTATGGACTTCGGGTACATTCCCCTTCGGCTTTGCGGACGCAGATCGTGATCAATAGTTGCAAGCACAACATTATGCCCGATAAGAACGCCATCACCTATGAAAATACCGCCCCAGTCCTGAAACTTGCAGCCCGAATTTATAAATACTTTTTTCCCGATATGGATATTCTTTCCGCAGTCGGAAAAAAACGGCGGAAACAGCCCGAAGCCCTCGTCAATTTCTTGTCCCGTAAGCTCCGACATTAGCTGCCTTATTTCTTCGGAAGTATGATAACCGCTGTTTATTTCGGAGCATATTTTTATTGCACTTTGGCTTACACTGTGCATAAACAGGTGCATTTCCGAGCCTTCCGCAACGTATTCACCTTTATTAAGTCTTTGAAGAAATTCGGAAAGCTCCATTTACATACTCTCCCTGAGAATTTTGATGACCTCGTCACGTTCAAGCACCTTGTAGCCGCCTGTCATAATGAGGGTGCTGTCCGCAATGCCCTCTATCATATCCTCGGTAACGCCAAGGTCGGATATGTTCATCACAAGACCTATTTCACGCATATATTTTTCCATTTCCGCAAGTCCCTCGGAAGCAATTTCTTCCTTTGTCTTGCCTGTTGGATCAACGTCCCATACATTTTCCGCATACCTTGCAAACTTGTCAAGACCGTAGGGCATTATATAACGGTAATAGGGCAGAGAAACCGCAGAGAGTGTCATTCCGTGAGTAGCGTCGGTGTGAGCGCCTACTGCCTGTCCAAGCATATGCACCTCCCAATCGGCGGATTTGCCCATTGCAACAAGGGTGTTCAGCGCCCATGTGGCTGTCCACATAATGTTGCTTCTCGCTTCGTAATCGGTGGGATTTTTCACTGCGATTTTTGTGCTGTGGATAAGTGAACGGAGCAGTCCTTCCATAATATAATCGGAAGTATTATCGTCCTCACCCGAGAAATACTGCTCCAAAATATGGGACATTATATCGAAAAAACCTGCCTTCATCTGATATTCGGGAAGAGTGAATGTCACCTCGGGATTTAATATCGCAAATTTCGGGAATACATTCTCGCCGAAGACGTGACCTATTTTCAGCTTCTGAGCGTGGTTGGTGATGACCGAGCCGCCGTTCATCTCCGAGCCTGTGCCTACCATTGTCAGCACGCAGCCTACGGGAATTATTTTGCAGTCGGGTTCTTCAAATTTGATGAAATATTTATCCCAAGGGTCGCCCTGGCAGTATGCCGAAATTGAAACCGCCTTTGAATAATCGCAGACCGAGCCGCCTCCAACAGCAAGGATAAAATCAACGTTATTATCTCTTGCGATTTTGCTGCCCTCATACAGCTTTTCAACCGTAGGATTTGGCATAACGCCGCCGTCCTCGATTATCTCCTTGCCACTGTCCCGAAGTATCTTTACAATTTTATCGTAAAGACCGTTTTTCTTGATGGAACCGCCGCCGTAAACAAGCAGTATCTTGTTGTAACCGTTCAGCGCAGAGGACAGGTTATCCAGCGAATCCTTGCCGAAATAGAGCTTTGTGGGATTTGAGTAAACGAAATTTCCTAACATAAATATCACCTTTCCTTATACATTAAGTTCAGCGACCCATTTGCTCAGGTCGTTATCGGACGCACGGTTTAATACCCTGCCGCTTTTCCAATTGGCAGGACAAATTTTGCGAAGCACTTCCTCGGTTTTGCCCATACTGCTTCCGCCCGAGGTCGCAAAGGGGATAACTGTTTTCCCCGAGAAATCATAGCTTTCAAGGAATGTGTTTATGATCGTGGGGGCAACATACCACCAAATAGGAAATCCCACGAACACAACATCATAATCCGACATATTATCAAGCTTTTCCGCAATTTCGGGGCGAGAATCGGGCGAGCTCATTTCAACGCTGCTGCGGCTTTTTTTGTTTGTCCAATCAAGGTCTGCTCTTGAATAAGGCTGTGCAGGTTTTATCTCAAACAGGTCGGCTCCCGATGCCTTTGCAAGCCTTTGGGCAGCCGATTTTGTTACTCCGCTTGCCGAAAAATATGCTACTAATTTTTTACTCATAAAAATACCTCCGATTTTAATATATTTTATGTTCCATAAGGACATTGCCTAAGTATATTATACATTGGCAGGATATACTTTGCAAATGCTTATATTTTATAACTAATTATGCTTCAAAGGCATATCTGAACAATAGAAATATTGCAAAAACGGAAAAAGTATGTTATACTGAATAAAATGGAGGTCGATAAAATGGAACTTCGGGTATTAAATTACTTTCTTATGGCGGCAAGAGAGGAAAATATCACTAAAGCGGCACAGCTTCTGCACGTTACACAGCCTACGCTGTCACGTCAGCTGATGCAGCTGGAAGAAGAGCTTGGAGTAAAGCTGTTCAGACGGAGCAATCACCGGATAGTTCTGACCGACGAGGGTATGCTTCTCAAACGCAGGGCACAGGAAATGATAGACCTTGCGGAAAAAACAAAGCTGGATTTTATGAGGTCTGAGCAGCTAAGCGGCGAAATTGCAATAGGCAGCGGAGAGCTTCTCAGTTTTTCTTCCCTAACCGAAATAATGTCAGCCTTTCAGCAGAAAAATCCATTGGTGAAATACAGGATATTCAGCGCAAACGCCGACAACATAAAGGACAGGCTTGAAAAGGGACTTCTTGATCTTGGACTGCTTTCAGAGCCTGTGGACATTGGAAAATACGAATTTATACGTATGGCTGTAAAGGAAGAATGGGGCGTTCTTGTGCGCTGTGATGATGAACTGGCGGGGCAGGAATATGTAACTCCCCAGGATCTTATCAACAGACGGCTCTTTGTTTCGGAAAGGGCATTGGTACAGAATGAATTTTCGGCGTGGTTCGGAAAAAATGCCGACAGCCTTGATATTGCCGCTACATATAATCTTCTTTACAATATTGCCGTAATGGTGCAGCATAAAATGGGGATAGCTCTTTGTATCCGTCTTGAAGCAAAATATGACGATCTGCGCTTTGTTCCCTTGAAGCCGCAGCTCAATATCGGCTCTGTAATGGTATGGAAGAAAAATCAGATAGTATCTCCGCTGATAAATGCTTTTATTGATTTTTCGGAGAAATACCTTTCGGGTATACCTAATAATACAATATAAGTATTTTACATTTCTGATGATCGGATATATAATATAGGCATAGTCATAACGGCTATGCCTATTTTTTATGGAGGTGTTTAATATGATAAAACAAACAGCAGGAAGAGATGGTCTGGGAGATTTTGCTCCCGAATTTGCAAGACTTAACGATGATGTTCTGTTCGGAGAAATATGGTCAAGAGAAGATAAGCTGAGCCTTAAGCTCAGGAGCATTGTAACGGTTTCTGCGCTTATCGGAAAGGGTATTGTGGATAATTCCCTTGAGTATCACCTTGCTTCTGCAAAAAAGAACGGAGTTACCCGTGATGAAATGGCGGAGATACTGACACATATCGCATTTTATGCAGGCTGGCCCAATGCCTGGGCAGCGTTTAAAATGGCAAAAGGGGTATATAAGGACGAACAGGCTGTCGATGAACACGGCGGATTTTTCGGACAGGGCGAGTTCAACTCCGAATATGCAAAATATTTCACGGGAAACTCATACTTAAAGCCGCTGACCGACCCAAAGGAAACGGTGTTTATTACGAATGTCACCTTTGAGCCGAAATGCCGCAACAACTGGCATATCCACAATGCCGAAAAGGGCGGCGGTCAGATACTTATCTGCGTTGACGGTGAGGGTATATATCAGGAATGGGACAAGCCCGCACTTCATCTTAAAGCAGGCGATGTAGTCACTATTCCCGCAGGCGTAAAGCATTGGCACGGAGCTGCGTCAAACAACTGGTTTTCTCATCTTGCGGTTGAAGTTCCCGGAGATAATACCAAAACCGAATGGCTGGAGCCTGTGGACAATGTTCAGTACAAAAATGCCGGAGAGGTATCGTAATGACAAGAGAAGAAGTGCTGCGCCGATACAAAATTCCTGCGGAGATACTTGATGAATATGAACCGCAGGGACAGGAGTATGACGACAGCGACATTGAACGGATAAGCACAATAATGACCTTGAGCGATATTGGTTTTAAGAAAGAAGATATCAAGGTGTATTTGCTTCTGGAACAGATAGGAGTATCGACTTTAAAGGAACGTCTTGAAATTCTTGAAGTAAAACGCAGTGCCATACTTGATGAAATGCATAAAAATGAAAAGCAGCTTGAATGTCTGGATTATCTTAGATATAAGCTAAAAAAATCGAAGGAGTGATTATTATGAAAAAGATATTTTGCTTCATACTTGCAGCAATTACTGCGGTATCAATGACCGCCTGTGCAAATAATGAAACGCCGTCTGCCGAAATATCTGTATCTGGAGGGCTGTCTGTTGAATCATTGTCGGAAAATCTGACAACGGACATTCTTGACAACATAGAGGTTCCGAACGAAACAATTTCCGAAACAGATAAATCCGATATATCCGAAGAAACCACAGCGGAAACGACCGAAGAAACACAGGAGGAAGATAGCAATGCTGCATTGGTCGTTTATTTCTCTTGGTCTGGAAATACGGAAACCGTTGCAAACGAGATAGCTGCTCAGACGGGTGCGGATATTTTTGAGTTGATACCCGAAACGCCTTATACCGACGATTATGACGAGCTGCTGGATATTGCTCAGGATGAACAAAGCAGAGGTGCACGTCCCAAAATTGCTAATAGTATTGATTTGTCAGATTACGACACAATTATTATCGGTTATCCCAACTGGTGGGCTGATATGCCTATGATAGTATATACCTTCTTTGATGAATATGACCTGTCGGGCAAAACTATTGCTCCCTTCTGCACCAGCGGCGGCAGCGGTTTTTCGGGTACTATCAGCACCATAGCAGAGCTTGAACCCGATGCAGAAATAACCGAGGGGCTGCATATCAGCGGTTCATCTGCCGATAAATGCGCAGATGATGTTTCGGAGTGGCTTTCGGAAACGGGACTTTTGAACTGAGGTGACGTGCAGTATGAGAAAGCTTATCTCAGTATTACTTCCTGTCATAATAATGCTCTGTACTGCTTGTCAGAACACACAGACGGACATTCCCGAGGAACTTTATAATGAGTCTGATACGGTTTCATTGGAAGAATACATTCAGACAGCGGAACTAAATAAAACGGAGGAGATAATTACGGAAATTCCCGAGAACTTTGTATATATTAAGGGCGGAACCTTTCAGATGGGAAGTCCCGAAAGCGAAGCCTGGCGAAGTGATGATGAAACGCTTCACACAGTTACGGTAAGCGATTTCTATATGTGTGAATTTGAGCTTACCCAAGGCGAGTACAAAAAAATCACCGGTGAAGAGCCGAGCAGCTTCAAGGGTGATGATCTTCCCGTTGAAAATATTTCCTGGCTTGATGCAGTCAGATTCTGCAATGAACTGAGCAAAGCCGACGGACTGACACCCGTTTATAACATTGATGGTGCATCGGTACAGTGGGACAGAAGTGCAAACGGCTACCGTCTGCCTACCGAAGCGGAGTGGGAATATGCCTGCCGTGCCGGAATGGATACTCCGTTTAATACGGAAACCTCCATTAGCGCAGACGAAGCAAATTATTATGGACATTATCCGTATATGATCGAGGAAAATTATTTCTCACAAAGCCGTCTTGATACATTGCCGGGACAGTATCGTCAGACAACAGTTAAACCGGGCAGCTTTTTACCCAATGCTTTCGGTCTTTATGATATGCATGGAAATGTAGGCGAATGGGTATGGGACTATTACGGCGAATATGACACGGCTGAACAAACAAATCCTACAGGAGCAGAAAACGGTACATTAAAGGTTTATCGTGGCGGCGGCTGGAATGATTTTGCGAAAAATTTACGTTCGGCATATCGTGCTGCGCTTGCTCCCGATAAAAAAAGCTTTAATATCGGAATAAGGCTTGTGCTTAATGCGGCGGCATCAAGCGGTGTTGTTTCCTCGGAAAATGACAGTACCGAAACAAACGCAAACGGAAATGTGCTTATCGCATATTTTTCGTGGGGCGGCAACACAAAGGGCATTGCCGAAGAAATTCAGCGTCAGACGGGTGCGGATATTTTTGAAATCACCTTGGTACATCCCTATTCCGACGATTATAATACCGTTCTCGATGAAGCGCAAAGAGATCAGAATGAACAGGCTCGTCCGGAGCTTGCTTCACATATTGAGAATATGGATAAATATGATACCATAATTCTCGGCTATCCCAACTGGTGGGCTTCTATTCCAATGCCCATTGCATCGTTCTTGGAGGAATATGATTTTGCGGATAAAACTATAATTTCGTTCTGTTCCCACGGAGGAGGGTGTTTCGGACAAAGCCTTACCGCTATTGCCAAACTGACTCCCGATTCAGTAATGGGAGAAGCACTTTCGATACATTATTCCGGCGGCTCCGAAATGCCCGATGATGTAAATGAATGGCTCAAAGCAAACGGAATTATCGGGGAATGAAAGGAAACATAATATGAAACCTAAAGCGGTTATCAAAATTACAACAGATATTGTTATGACCCTTGCTCTGCTTTTTCTTATGGGCTATCAGCTTTGGGGAGAAGCAGCGCACGAATGGGTCGGAGCAGCTATGTTTGTCCTTTTTATCTTTCATCATATTCTGAATTTCGGCTTTTGCAAAAGCATATTCAAAGGAAAATACACACCTGTGCGGATATTACGAACGATAACAGACTTTCTGGTCCTGGTCGATATGATAATGCTTATGTACAGCGGAATTGTAATGTCACGTCACGTTTTTGCATTTCTTCCTATCGAAAACGGTATGGCTTTTGCAAGGAGACTGCATATTTTAGGCTCTTATTGGGGCTTTGCCCTGATGAGTCTGCATTTAGGACTTCACAGAGAGTTTTTCACAATGATAGTAAAAAAGAAGTCGGAGCATTATCCGTTAAAATACATACTGACCGTTATCACCGCCTTGACAGCGATGTATGGAGCAGCGGTTTTTATCAAACGACATTTTCTCACATATATGTTTTTGCGCTCGGAATTTGTTTTCCTTGATTATAACGAGTCGCCGGTATTATTTTACGCTGACCACATTGCATTGATGGTTTTATTTGTATTCATAGGTTATCTGATCTCGGGTGCTTTCAGACGTTTTGCTGAGAGATCGGGACGCAAAAAGGAGAATAATTAAAAAAGCATATACTTGCTTGCAGCTGATTTACTTGAAATTGCAGATTTGTCAGAACGGCTAAAATTGTTTTTGCGGTTTTGAATCAAAACGCAAAAATGTGAATCGGCAAAAAATCTAAAATCAGCTCACAAGAAAATTGTAAACGCATTGCATTCAAAAGGTTGAAAAAAGAGGCAGGCAGAATGTCGCAAGTGCAGAAAAAGTACACCGAATTGACGGAGCTGTCAACGGAAATCCTGCACGATTTTATTCAAAAAATCGTTGTTCACGCTCCGGACAGGTCAAGCGGAAAACGTGTTGTCCAGCTTGATATTTACTACAATTTTATTGGCAAGCTAAATGAATAAAAAGCATAATCCGAGCCATTTGAAGTGATGGCTCGGATTGATGAGATGGGTTTGTATCCTTATTGCAGCGGCGTTGATACGCAGTTTAACGATAAAAAAATCTCTCCCCGATTCGTCCGGGGAGAGATTCTTTACGTTAAATACCAGCATTTCTTTAGTACTATACACTTTTTAGAGCGAATAATCAATACATTTTGCAAAAAATGAGCGAATAAATATAGTCTTTACGCATTAAGATGAGTGAAGTGGTGTTATCTATTTGTGATATGCACTTTACAATTGAAATTTTACTTTATCTTCCCCTCAAAAGTAGTACAAAAACTTATCCGAATACCGCCCAATGGTGTCTCTTGAGTTCAAGCACACTCCTAACATAGCATCGAGGCAAAACAAATCATATATAATCGTGCGGTGAATGTGTATAATTCCTTGAAACAGGATGAAGTTTTCTCATAGATAAGTCTATTCCTTAATGCTGTAAAGCAATCTATCGTCAGCCATAATGTTTATCAATTTTACATCAGCTGTGTCTATATAAGAATCAAATATATCTTCATTATTTAATTTTATATAATTGGTTGTAAAGATTGCTCCATTATTTTTTATTTCCAAGAATTCAAACTTTCTATGCAATTGAGATAATCCAAACGGCGAAAGTAAAGATATTTCTAAGAGTAAACCTTGTATCTCTCTTCCAGATTTAACTTTACCACCAATTGCTAAATATGTTGTCTTTGTTGCTGTTTCTCTGCTCAACAAAATCTTTTGAACATCTATGTTGCCATCCAATACAGGACTTTTCACCTTAATATTCTTTGACTCATAAATTGGTGTATCAACTGATTCATAGTTTTTTTCTATACTATTATTTTCTATAAGAACAGCAGTTCCAGTCGCAATAACACCCATAATATCTGATGTAAATGTTGTATAATTTAAATCCATACCAATAATAGCATTTGCACCTAAATTCGAAGCATTCTGTGCTATTCTTCTAAGAGCTAGCTGTTTTGCTTCTATCAACTTATTAGAATATGCCGAACTATTTGTACCAAAAACATCAGCAAATCCTGCACCAAAGGAGGAAAAAAATCCAGTTCCTAAAGCACATTCGCCAGAAACAATTCCCAAATACTTAACAATTTTGCTACCCTCTATTGAAATTCCTGTGGTCATCAACATAAAAATCCCCCTATGATTCTCTACATTTTCATTATTGGAACTTCCATTTTTACTCCAATCAAAACAACAATCCAAATAAACTATATATATTCTATATCAAATCACAAGAAAATTCAAGATGTAGCACATAAAAAAGTCAGTAAGCAACCACATTTTCGTGTTTACGGATTCAATTAATATTATCCGTCCTTACACCATCTATGTATAGCTGTCCATAAAAACGGACAGTTGATTTTTTCTGTTGATTTAATGTTTATTTACAATAAAAAACTTTCAGATTGAAACAATCTATATTGAGTAAAATGAATAAGCTACCCTTGCCTATGCTGGCAGAGGGTAGCTGAATTTTAAATGATTAATTATAGTTGTTTACTGAGGCTCTTTCATTTCCTGTAAATTTCCTGTAAAATGAAAACTGACAACCGATTTTCGGCTATAATAAAAGCTTTGGGGACAAACGGCAGATATTGCCGTGGCATACGAATAATACTTTTATCATAGTAATCTCCTATCAAAAATTGCCGTGATTTGCCCTATTTTGCGTGGTTTGCGGGTGATAAAATTGTTGTACACTTTATCTGCGATAGTGTGTCGGTATAGGCAAAATAGTGCAAAATGAGGCAAAGTGTAGATTTCAAAAGTAGTCAAGTAGTAGTCAATTTAGGGGGTGCGGACTACCGTATATTTTAAACAAAATAATACAGTTTTTACCCTCTACATTGTTGTTCAAAGCAACTGTCAATGTATCGCAGTCACTGCAAAAATAAACTGCGGTGCCGCTAACACTATATATTATAGTATATTTATTATGAATTTGCAAGCAAAAGCCGAAAAATATAACAAGCGGCCAACAAATCAAAAAACAGACACCCCAACTTTTAAGCTGAGGTGCCTGCACTAATTTATTTCAGATTGCCTTAAACATATCCTGCTGCATTGGAGCAGTTTCTTTTGTCTTTTCAATCTCCTTTCTCGCCTGCTCCAGTTCTTCAAGCCTTATCATTTCATCTCTGGCGTCATCCATACCCAGATGCGTATACGTATTCATCGTTACACTGATGTCGGAGTGGCCCATTAAATATTGCAGCGTCTTGGGATTCATTCCTGCTTTAGCCTGATTACTGCAATATGTATGGCGGCATACATGAGGAGTGTATCATTTAAATGAAACAGAAAGGCAGTGAGGTTCTGCTTGCGGTTTCGCTGATTAGGATTTCATTCTATTAGTCAACTCTGATACGGAATACGACAGGGAACTCTCCATTTCTGAATCCGGTATGGATATAAAGCCCGTCAGATTGTCGTTTCCACTGCGGTGTAACGTCCGTTCCAAGCACATCTACGCTCTTGATAATACCGTGGAAATGAGCGTGCTTTGAGGCGTCCTGCTCGCCAAGCGAGGTAATAACATACTCGCCGTTTTCGCTGCTTTTCATGGCAGTTGCATAGAGATAGCCGTTTGCGGTGGTGAAGCGGATATCCTGCGGTGTGAAATTCTTCTTTATCCCGTCGGAGAACTGACCATCCTCCACCACCGTCGGGTCCTCGCCCGACTTTCGCCATGTGGTGGTGTCGTAGATAGCCTCGCCGTTTATCTCCAGCCATTTTCCGATTTCGAGGAGTATCTGCCTGTCCTCCTCAGGGATAGTACCGTCCGCTTTCGGTCCGATGTTCAGCAGCAGATTTCCGTTCTTGCTGACGATATCCACTAGGTCGCACACTATCTCATGCGAGGGGCGGTAGACGTTCCCCGGAGTGTAGCACCATGAGTTCAGCGCTACTGCCGTGTCAGTCTGCCAGTAATATTGCTTGATGTCGGCAAACTGACCGCGCTCCACATCGGGAACTGCCGTACCGAACATAAACGCGTCGTGCTTGTAGTTTATCACGGCTTCTTTTCCGCACTCGGCTGCGCGGTTATAATAATACGCCGCCAGCTTTTTCAAATACGGTTTGAATGCGCTGTGCTGTATCCACCAGTCAAAATACAGCACCTCCGGCTGATACCTGTCCACCAACTCACAGGTGCGCACCAGCCAGTCGTTGAGGTATTCCTCGGTGGGTTCGGGCTTGGTGAACAGACCATGAAAGTCAATAAACGGCATTGCGGGCCAGTAAAGGTCGCCGCGTTCCAGCGGCTCTTTCACGTCGCTGTTAAAGTTCTTCCCCTCGCCCATAAAAAACCAGTGCTCCGCGCGGTGAGAGGACGCGCCTACTTTCATTCCGCGGGCTTCACAGCATTTCTTCAGTTCGCCCAGAACATCGCGGTGAGGCCCCATTTCATATGAGTTCCAGCACGAGATTTCGCTGCGGTACATCTGAAAGCCGTCGTGATGCTCCGCCACCGGCAGGACATACCGTGCGCCTGCCTTTGAAAAAAGCTCTGCCCAATCATCTGCGGAGAACTTCTCCGCCCTGAACATGGGGATAAAGTCCTTGTAGCCGAATTCTGCATGATTGCCGTAGGTGCTGATGTGGTACTTGTATTCATCTGAGCCCTGCACATACATATTGCGGGGATACCACTCGCTGCCAAAGGCGGGAACGCTGTACGCTCCCCAATGGATAAAAATGCCAAATTTTGCCTTGCGGTACCATTCCGGCAGGCGGTAAGCAGACAGTGAACTCCAGCTGTCCTTGTATTTGCCGTTTCTTATAACTTCGTCAATAGTTTCGAGATATGGTTTCATGTCATACATAATAGGATAACCTCCCTTTATTGATATTGTACAACGAAGCAAGAACTAAGTCAAGACATATTTGCGACACATTTCAACGCAGAATGACGATATTCGCATTGCAGGTCTACATGAATGAATGACGTAGTGGAAACTATTCTGACTGTTTTACGGGAAAACCAACAAATACTAAGGCAACACCGCACAATTATACAATGATAATTGGGATTACAGGTACATCTAGTGAATGTATATATTAACCCTAAAACATCTGCCGAGGCACACTAAATCAAGCTACCAGACAAGGTCTGTCAGCCAGAATCAGGTTTGCCAGAGCAAACATCATATTCAA
>JBJFFR010000183.1:0-80720 GCA_051891935.1 Oscillospiraceae bacterium | reverse complement strand
TCGTTATTGTTCAATTTTCAAGGTTCTGTTTCTTCGCTGCGTTGTGACAGCTTTATTATTTTACCATATTCACTTTGTTTTGTCAATGAATTTAATTGAAATTCATTTTTAACATTTTGTGAATATCAGTTCTGCCAAATATTCAGATCTTAACTCTCCGACTTATTAAAGTCGTTTTAAAGTTTAATCTGTCGTTTGGCGACTTATATATAATATCACATTCAATACCTTTTGTCAACACTTTTTTTCAACTTTGTCATTTTAACGGTGGATTCTCTGTTTTTCCGCATCTTAATATATATTTTGCACATATTCTGCCAATTTATACTTTATTTTACATAGAAAAACTGCGCCTCCGAAGCCGAAAGCGCAGCCGAAACGATCAATTAATCAATAACCGTAGATCTCTTCCTCTGTAACTACCATCTTTGAAAGAGCCTCTTCCTTGATCTCCTCATAAGCAAATGCCTTTGCAGCATTATAATAAGGAATTACATAAAGAACACCGAGAATATTGAATGTAAGAGCCGAAAGAATGAACCAGCCTATGTAGCTTAAATCAAGTACAAAAAGATCCATCTTGCGTCCGTTTGTCATCTTCTTGCTAAGGTCAATTGCCTTATCCGGCTTGATATTCGGATTTTCTGACTTGATGTATAGCGCAAGACTGTACGAATATCCCTTAACAATTCCCGGAACAAATAAAAGCAGGGACCAAAGGAATGTGTACAATCCAATGAGGAACACAAGGAGTACATTTCCGCCGTAATCTTCCTTGAATGTCCAGAACATCTCCTCCATCTTCAGACCTTCTGTCTTGATAGATCTGTGGAACCATGTGGTCGTGCCCATAGAGATTATGCTTGTAAACAGCAAGCTTACCGCAATACTTACAAGCCCCATGAAAATTCCAACAAGAGGTATCTTGCCCGTGAACTGGAAAACGACCGAAACACCGCCGCCGATCAACATGGAAATGAGTACAACAAGAACATTCTGCCACTTGTTGTTCTGATAGTGTGTCTTCGCGTTTTCCTTGATCCTGATCCTGTCAAATCCCATAATAACTACTCCCTTTTTAAAATTTATTTTCAGCCCATGAGCTTGACCATAACGGCCTTCTGGGCATGAAGCCTGTTTTCTGCCTCTTCAAAGATCTCGTTTGCGTGTGCCTCAAATACCTTTTCCGTTATCTCTTCCTCACGGTGCGCAGGCAGACAATGCTGTACCATAGCGTCTGGGTTAGCGGCAGCCATGATCTCGTCATTGACCTGATATCCCTTGAATGCGATCCTGCGCTTCTCCGCTTCGCCTTCCTGACCCATTGAAGCCCAAACATCCGTAATTACAACATCTGCGCCTGCAGCCGCCTTGACGGGAGAATCGGTAAGCTCAAAGCCTTCATACTTGTTTGCAAAATCAAGCACCTGCTGATCGGGGTGATATCCCTCGGGGCAAGCTACGGAAACCTTCATGCCGACCTTAAGTCCGCCGACAATGAGAGAGTTAGCCATGTTGTTGCCGTCACCGATAAAGCACATTTTGAGTCCGTCGAACTGTCCCTTGAACTCACGGATAGTCATAAGATCCGCAAGTATCTGGCACGGATGACAGAAGTCTGTAAGTCCGTTGATAACAGGGATAGAGCCATATTCGGCAAGATCCTCAACTTCCTTCTGTGCAAATGTACGGATCATGATGCCGTCAAGATAGCGTGAAAGTACACGAGCAGTATCCTGTACCGGCTCGCCTCTGCCTATCTGAAGATCATGTGAGGAGAGGAAAAGTGCATTTCCTCCGAGCTGATACATACCCGTTTCAAAGGATACACGGGTTCTTGTTGATGCCTTCTGGAAGATCATACCGAGTGACTTTCCTTTGAGAAGGTGATGTTCAATGTTGTGCTTGCGTTCGTACTTGAGCTGATCTGCAAGATTGAGGATCTCCATGATCTCCTCTGTCGAAAGATCAAGCATTTTAAGTAAATGTTTCATTTCTGATCGTCCTTTCGTTGTTTTTTATAAAATTACTTGCTGTATGCCTTGTCAACAAACTCTTCTATCGTCTTGGATAAACGTGCAGCCGCCTTGATAGGAAGCATCTTTGAAACACCGTCCCACATATCGTATGTGCAGTACGGATTGTCCTTTGCAAGACGTCTTACGCTGTTTCGTATCTCCATAGATTCACTCAATCCGCAAAGAGCCATCATCGGCAGCTTCAGATCCTTGTACTCGGGATAATTCTCATAAGAGATACCGTTGTCAACCGCCGCAACGAGCGAATTCATGCTGACATTTTTGCAGAAATCGTTGTAATCTCGCAGCTCATCCTTGTTCAGTCCCATAGAAAGACCGTTTATTCCTGAAAGAACCTTGTTCTTGATGACCTTTTCTCTCTCGTTGAGCTGTGAAAGAGCCTTTTCAATTCCCTCAATGTTCTTTTCAAGCCAGGGGCTTATCATAATGCAGCCGTTGAAAAGCTCCGTGTTCCTGCATACAAGATGAAATGCAAGCTCCGCACCGAGCGATGAACCCACAAGCGTCACAGGCTTTTTGAACGAAGCCGCAAGCTCAACAAGCTGTTCAAGCGCAGACTCCGTTGAAAACATCTTTTCGGGATTCCGTCCGAATCCGGGAAGATGCGGAACAACAGCGCAGTAGTTCCTGCCGAGGTGTTCGCATTCTTTTGAAAAGCAGTAGACTGATTCGTTGTCGTGAAGAAGTATCACAACAGGATTGAATTCGTTTCCGTATTTTTCATAGTAGATCATTTAAGCACTCTCCCAAGTATGTCAAGACCCTTGTCAATTTCATTATACGTTATATTAAGCGGCGGCAGAAGTCTTACCTTGTCCTTTGCCGTAAGTACAAACAGACCGTTTTCAAGACATTCCTTTGCAGCGTCGGCAGCGGTCTTGCCCTTTATTGTTATTCCTATCATAAGTCCGAGTCCGCTGACTCCCTCGACCAATGGCATTGCAGCGAGCTTTTCACGGATATATTCGCTTTTTTTGCGAACCTCCTTCAGGAATTCCTCGTTTCCTACCTTGTTCACAACAGTTAGACCGCCTGCGCAGGCAAGAGGATTTCCGCCGAAGGTCGAACCGTGAGTTCCGCCCGTAAGCACATCGGAGCACTTCTTTCCCGCAAGACAGATACCCACAGGAACGCCGCCTGCAACACCCTTTGCCAAGGTCGTAATGTCCGGCTTTACCCCGAACTGCTCGGAAGCAAGGAACGTACCCGTCCTTCCTGCGCCCGTCTGAACCTCGTCGGCAATGGCAAGTATATCCTTTTCGGCGCAGAGCTTAAATATCTCGTCAACAAATGCCTTGTCAAGCGAGTTTACTCCGCCCTCACCCTGAACGAATTCAAACATTATCGCACAAACGCTGTCATCAGCCTTCGCACGAAGCTCTTCGATGTTGTTTGCCTCAACATTGATAAATCCCTCCGTGAACGGGAAGAAGTAGTTGTGGAAAACATCCTGACCGGTAGCCGAAAGGGTCGTCACCGTTCTTCCGTGGAAGCTGTTCACAAGCGTGATGATATTCCAACGCTTTGCGTCCTTTCCGTATTTGTCAAAGGAATACTTTCTTGCGATCTTTATAGCACATTCGTTAGCCTCTGCGCCCGAATTTCCGAAAAACATCTTGTCGTATCCCGTTACTGCGCAAAGCTTTTCCGCAAAATCCGCCTGTACCTTTGTGTAAAAATAGTTGGATGTGTGCTGTATAGCACGAGCCTGCGCACAGACAGCGTCCGCCCAGTCCTCATCACAGTAACCGAGAGAGTTGGTTCCTATACCGCTGCCGAAATCTATGTACTCTTTTCCGTCCTCGTCAACGGCAGTTCTTCCGCTGCCCTTTTCAAGAACAACATCGTAACGTTTATATGTAGGCATAACGTGTTCATTGAATTTTTCTATCGTTGTCATTTTTTATCAGCTCCTTGCCGTAGTTTTTGCATTTTTATAAGAAATAATTATATGACACGGCGCAAATATCACCGCCGAAATTATCAGTATCACCGATCTGCTCATTATTCCGCTGAAAAGGAAGATCACCGACGGTATTATTGATAAGCTCAAAGCCTTGAATACACTGTTTTTCTTAAAGCAGACGACCCATATCACGCAGTAAGCAAGTATAAGCACCGCATCCGCAATAAGATATACCGCCAAAGCCTCGTCCGACTGCCAGCCGAACCATGTTCCGGGAATGTTTATTATCATAGTCCCGAAACAGCCGAACCTGCCGGTCTGTTCAAGCACCTCGATAAGCTTGTTTTCCCATCTGTTTTCAAATCCATCCTTGCTTTTTTGGACCGCATAAATGATGTTCGGTATCATTATCACAGCCATGAAAACAAGCCCGAACGGATTGATGATTCCCCACAGCATGATCTTATATGAACTGCGTACCAACACCCTGACTTGAAAGCAGCTCAACAAGTATCGAGTGCGGAACTCTGCCGTCAATTATGCAGGTCTTTGAAACGCCTCTTCGTACAGCCTCAACGCAGCAGTCGATCTTCGGTATCATACCGCCCGAAATAATGCCCTGACGCTTCATAAAAGGAACATCGCTGACATGAACTGTCGGGATAAGCGTCGAAGGATCGTCCTTGTTCTTTAAAAGTCCGACAATATCCGTCATAAGGATAAGATTTTCTGCGCCGAGCTCTGCCGCAATTCTCGATGCAGCCGTGTCAGCGTTGATATTGTAGGTCTGACCCTTTTCATCGCAGGCAACCGTCGAAATTACAGGGATATAGCCATTCTCCAAAGCGTCTAGTATCGGCTTTGTGTTCACGTTGACTATCTCGCCGACAAAACCGAGATCGTCCTGGCTCTCTATCTTGTGCGCAGTGATCATATTGCCGTCAATTCCGCACATTCCGAGCGCATTTCCCTTGTGAAGCGTAAGATGCGAAACAAGCTCCTTGTTTACCTTTCCTGCAAGCACCATCTTAACGATATCAACAGTAGCGGCATCCGTGTAGCGAAGTCCGTTCACGAACCTGCTCTCAATGCCCACTCTTTTGAGCATATCATTGATCTCCGGACCGCCGCCGTGAACAAGAACTACCTTTACACCGATGAGCGAAAGCAGTACAATGTCGCTCATTACAGCGTCTTTGAGCTCTTCATTGGTCATAGCGTTTCCGCCGTATTTTACAACAACTATCTTGCCGTTGTATTTCTGTATGTACGGGAGCGCATCAATAAGCACCTTCGACCGTATCAGATTAGATATACTTTCCATTTTTCTTCCTCTGTTCCTTATTGATTTAAACGGTATTCAGCCATTAATACTATACGTTTAGTATAAAATCCTATAAAAATAACAATTATGAGCGGTAATCGCCGTTGATCTTTACATAATCATAGGTAAGATCGCAGCCCCAAGCGGTAGCCTGTGCATTTCCCTGATTAAGACTTATACAGATATCTATCTCGTCCTCGGAAAGTATCTTCTTTGCCTCGTCTTCGGAGAACTCAACGCCTGCACCGTTGCGGCAAACAGCGATCTTTCCGACCCTTGAACCGAGGTCAACATCCACCTTATTTATGTCAAAATCAGCTTCGGCATAACCGACAGCGCAGAGAACACGTCCCCAGTTCGCATCCGAACCGAACATTGCACACTTGAAAAGCGGCGAACGGATAACGCTCTTTGCAACGATTATCGCCGTGTCAAGATCGGGAGCGCAGGAGCATACACAGGTCAGAAGCTTTGTAGCTCCCTCTCCGTCCTTCGCAAGCATCCTTGTAAGATTAGCCATTACCTGATAAAGCGCAGCCTTGAACGTGTCAAAATCAGCACCCTCGCAAGCAATTTCATCATTCTCCGCAAGTCCGTTCGACATGAGCATACAGGTATCATTCGTGGACTGATCTCCGTCAACGGAAAGACAGTTGTATGTAATTTTAACTATCTCGGAAAGCGCCTTCTGAAGCATTGGAGCAGAAACAGCGCAGTCCGTAGTAATGAAATTGAGCGTCGTAGCCATATTCGGATGTATCATTCCGCTGCCCTTTGCCATACCGCCGAGATGACATACCTTTCCGCCGATCTCGAACTCGACCGCATATTCCTTTTTCACCGTGTCGGTAGTCATGATCGCAGTCGCAGCCTCGATGTTTCCCGTATAGGAAAGCTTTTCAACAAGCTGCGGAACAGCCCTTTCGATCGGCTCGATAGGAAGTATCTGACCGATAACACCCGTGGAAGCAACAATGACTTCTTCGGGCTTTATTCCGACAGCATCGGAAACAAGCCTGCACATTGCATTAGCTTTTTCCTCACCGTCAGCATTGCAGGTGTTGGCATTCTTGGAGTTAACAATAACAGCCTTAGCCTTTCCACCCGACTTTTCAAGATTTTTCTTTGTAACGATAACAGGCGCACCCTTTACCTTGTTTTGAGTGTAAACACCTGCCGCATTGCACATAACATCGGAAACGATGAGCGCAATATCATTCTTTTTTGTGGGATTTTCCTTGATTCCGCAGTAAACACCGCTTGCCTTGAATCCCTTTGCGGCACAAACACCGCCGCTAATAACCTTAAATTCTTTCATGATATACAACTCCTTAAGTATCTATCAATAATCAAACCAATCTATCCAATCTTCTTTGAACAATTCATTCAGAACATAGTCGTCATCAAATTGAACCTTTGGCTCTTTTCCGCTAAAGAAATCGCTGACAGTATATGTACCGTCTTCAATCATATCACCGACCTTGAATGCATCTATCACATGATTAGACCATGAAAATGTAGTTAACGCAGTTCCAACTATGACAAAAATAGAAAACAACGCAGGGCGGTAAAGCTTTTTCTTATGCTTTAGCTTGATATACAGAACGCCTATCCACGATGCAAAGAAATTGACAACGGGAATAAATGCGCAGACTTTAAGCACTATGCTTAATATCTTGCTGCCATTTTCTCCCTTGGCAAGTGCATTTCCCGCACGGAACACATAAACAACGGGGCAAGCTATCCACAGAATAGCTGCCATAAATTCAGGTGAAAGAAAATTTTTCATCATGACAGCCAACGAATAAAACTGCATAAATACAGCGCCCAAATATCCGAAGTTGCCGCCAACGATCCACATCCATACCATAAATGCGCAATAGTATGCAACAAGGCATACCTGAAAATATATGCTTAACGAAAGCCTTTTCAACGCCCATTCCACACTGTCTTCTTCATCATGCTTTTCAAACATTGTCGCCCCGACAACAAGCAAAGCAAAAATCACAACAGGCAAAAAAACTATCCATCCATTGTGAGTGATGCCGCCGTCAAGTGCTGCCGCAAGAATAACAAGCGGCATCACAACAGCATTATTTAGTGTAGAAGAAAGAGGAAACTTTTTCAGCACCGCCAATATTATTGACACAGCGAGCATTCCCCACACAAATATAAGCACAGCCGTTGAAAAAAGCATTTTGTCACCCCATAAAGACGTAGTTGTCTATCCTATCAGCCCTGTTCTCTCATCAATTCCCATCATAATGTTCATGCACTGAACAGCAGCACCGGAAGCACCCTTGCCGAGATTGTCAAAACGTGCGCAGAGCATAATGTGATCGTCATTGCCGAAAACGAATATCTGCATCATATTTGTGTCCTTCATCGTGTTTGCAGCAAGGAAACCGTTCTCAAGAACGCCTTCGCCCATGAACGGCATCACCTTGACGAAGTTCTGTCCCTCATAATGCTCGGAAAGCATAGCGTGAACAGCTTCCGCACTTGTCTTTCTCGGCATCGCACGGAGGAAGAACGGCAGCGCAACTACCATTCCGTTGTAGTAATCGTCAACGATCGGGCTGAATATCGGAGGATAGGAAAGTCCCGATACCGACATCATTTCCTTGATGTGCTTGTGCTGCTTGCCGAGAGAGTAAAACCTCGGTGAGTTGAATTCATCGGGCTTGTTTTCACCCTCATAAACGGCAATAGCCTTCTTTCCTGCACCGCTGTAACCCGAAACTGCGTGACAGGTAACGGTGTGATACGGCGCAATGAGTCCGTTTTTGACCATCGGGTAGCAAAGTGCATTGAATCCGCTTGCATAGCAGCCGGGAACAGCAACTCTCTTTGAAGCCGCTATCTTTGCACGATGCTCGGCGGAAAGCTCGGGAAGTCCGTAATCCCAGCCGGGAGCGGTTCTGTGCGCAGTCGATGCGTCAAGTATCTTCGTGTGCGGATTGTCGCAAAGCTCCGCCGACTCGATCGCCGCAGCGTCGGGCAAACATAAAAAAGTATAGTCCGACTCATTAATAAGGCGCTTTCTCTCCGATGTGACCTTGCGCAGATCTTCATCTATTGTGATAAGCTCGATATCGCTTCTGTCCTTTAATCGTTCAACTATGCGAAGACCGGTCGTACCCTCCTGACCGTCAATAAAAACCTTATACGCCATAAACCTCTCCCTCTCCGATGCCGCAAAAGCACCAACCTTTTATAACGGGCTCTATTGCCAAATCATCTATTTTGCAACAGAGAACAGTATATCATTTTGTATATTTTCTTGCAAATTCTATCTGCTTCTTAACAGCCTCGGGAGCAGGACCTCCGTCAGCCTTTCTCATGTTTACACAGGTTTCAAGCCTTATAGCCTCGTAAACATCATCATCGAATACGGGCGAAAGCTCACGGAACTCCTCGATCGTAAGCTCTTCAAGCACCGTCTGATTCTTTATGCAGTAAGCAACGAGCGTTCCCGTGATCTTGTAAGCATCTCTGAACGGAAGACCCTTCTTTACAAGATAATCCGCACAGTCGGTAGCGTTGATGAAGCCTCTCGCCGCAGCGTTTCTCATATTCTCCTTGTAAAGCTCCATTGTCGAAAGCATCGGGATAAACGTTGTAAGGCAAAGCTTTACCGTGTCTATCGCATCGAAAATAGCTTCCTTGTCCTCCTGCATATCCTTGTTATATGCAAGCGGAGTGCCCTTGAGCATTACAAGCAGCGTGTTGAGATCGCCGTAAACTCTGCCCGTCTTGCCTCTGATAAGCTCCGTAACATCGGGGTTCTTCTTCTGCGGCATGATGGACGAACCCGTAGCATACGCATCGTCAAGCTCAATGAACTTGAACTCCCACGAGCTCCAGAGGATTATCTCCTCGGAAAAACGTGAAAGATGCATCATCAGTATGGATATCGCCGAACACATCTCAACGCAGAAATCTCTGTCCGAAACGCCGTCCAAAGAGTTCATCGTGATATCCTCAAATCCGAGCAGCTCACAAACCTGTCTTCGGTTTATCGGATAAGTTGTCGTTGCAAGCGCACCGCTTCCGAGCGGCATTCTGTCCATACGCTTGTATGTATCCTCAAATCTGCCGATGTCACGAATGAGCATCTGCGCATAAGCCATCATGTGGTGCGCAAAGGTTATCGGCTGCGCACGCTGAAGATGAGTGTAGCCGGGCATAATAGTATCAAGATTCTTCTCCGCAATGTCGCAGAGAACACCTATAAGCTCACGGATCATCGGGATTATCTCGTTCACTTCATCTTTAAGGTACATTCTTATGTCGAGCGCAACCTGATCGTTTCTGCTTCGAGCCGTGTGAAGGCGCTTGCCCGTGTCGCCAAGGCGCTTTGTAAGCTCGGATTCAACGAACATGTGTATATCTTCTGCATTCGGGTCAAAAAGCAGCTTTCCGCTGTCAATATCAGCAAGTATCTCTTCAAGTCCCGAGATGATCCTTTCGCTCTCCGACTTTTCAATGATGCCGCAGTCGCCGAGCATTTCGGCGTGAGCCATCGAACCCTTTATGTCCTGTCTGTACATTCTCGAATCAAATTTTATTGACGAGTTAAAATCATTAACTCTTGAATCGACCTCTTTGGAGGAACGTCCTGCCCACATCTTACTATTCATTTTCAAATCCTCCTTATGAGATCATTCCAAAGCGGAAGGTATCGTCATTATCTCTTCCGACACTGTTTCTCCGACGTCAATGCCGAGCAATTCTTTTTCCTCATCCGCAAGCTCGGGATTATTCGGTATAGAGTATTCCTCTATCTCTTCATCCGTCATTCTGATAAACTCCATTGTCTTCGTTTCAATATCCCAGAAAAGATGATCCTTTCCGTCAACTTCTTTTATACTAATGATCGCAAACTGCTCTGTTCCGTCCGAAGCAGTAACAACATATCTTCCGTTTTCAATTTTGTAAGCGTCCATTAAATAGGTCATTATCTGCGTTTCCGTGACATCGTGGCATCTTAACGCCTGATCTGTGAACTGATATGCCGAAAATGCAATAAGATTTCCATCCTCATCGTATTGGGCAGATTCGGGATAGAACCACATTCCAACAAGCTTGCTGTGAAGCTCGGCATCTTCTTCGCTCTGTCCTGTCTTGCCCGACGAGCAAGCCGAAAACGCAAAAACGGCTATCAAAATGACTGCAGCCATTATTTTTCTTATCTTCATCAAATCTTCTCCTTATTCTATATGTAATGTAAAACAATTCCGAGGCAATGCCGCACAAAACCTGCCGTTTTTTCAGGTGTTATGCGGCGTTGTCCCTGACCGAATTTAACGTTATTTTTCGCATTTTTTAGGAAAATATACGCTTTTACAGAAACAACACAAGGGCGGATAGCTGTCCGCCCTTATTTTTAGCCTGAATAATCCTGGATAACATATCCTCTATAATCACCGTCATACTTCGACAGATATGTTCCGAGATGCGCATCCAGATCATACCAGCTGCCGTTGATCTTTACCTGACACCAGAAATGCTGCTGACCCGATGAACGCAGTCCTCTTACAACTCGGCAGTCAATGCCTGCATATTCCAGCATCGAATGGAGCGAATATGCCCAAGTAGCGCATTGTCCTTCACCCTTGACCATAAGCTGCCATACAGGACGCTTCGCATCGATCTTGTAAATATCATTCTGATATGTGCCGTGCGAATGGCAAAGATCAAAGATAGCCTTCATCTTTTCGGCATTGGTCATGTTCTTTGTAGTTACCTGCGCAACATATTTTTTAACAAGCTTTAGCTCCTCACCGCTTGAATACTCGTGAGAAACAGCTTTCTTGCTGTTGAGGTAAGCTTCAAGGCTTTCTGTGCTGAGCGGTTCGGAAAAGCCACTGTAAACACGCTTTCCTTTTACTATTTTAAATGTGCGGATAGAATACTCCCATCCGCTGCCGGATTTTAAAGTGATCTTACCCGAGGTTTTGCCGGTTTTTCGCGTTGAAAGCTTAAATCCGTCTTTTTCAAGACTCTTTAAATTGTAGACAGGCTGTGTCAGATGAATAATAGTACCACCGGTATCTTTTTCAGCCTTCTTTTTATAGATCTCATAACCTTTAGCATTCGGCTGCAATGCTTTCCAGGTAACAGTCGCTTTCTTGCCGTTGTTCTTGATAACGACCTGCGGCGCTTTGGAAAGCGTCTTTGCCGTAAGGTATTCCGTGCGGATCTTCTTGCCGTTTTTGCCGTAGGAAACAAGCTTTATCTTGTAAGTCGTTCCGGCTTTCAGACCGTCAATAACAAGACTTCCGTTGAAAAGCAGGTTTTCAAAAAACTGCGGATCGCATTCATCATTAAAGACATACTTGCCTTTTTTCTTGTCATAAAGATAAAACTTGCATCGGGAAACATCGGAGCTCTTTATTCCGACCTTGATGCCGTCATCAAAGGATTCAAGATAGGTGAGCTTCTTATAGTCTGTCCTCGGGAACAGATTATTTGACCATTCCCAGTCAAGATCCTCTTCCTCATCCTCTTCCTCTACTTCGACAGGAATATCCTCGACAACATCATCCTGAACAGGCGTATCTTCAATCTCTTCCGCTTCTTCAATTACGTCCCACTGCCAGATCCATTCTTCACCGTTGAAAACGAACCCTGCATAAGCAGGAGCAGCCGTGGAAAAAGCTATCGCCGCAGCTGCAAGAACCGCCGAAATTTTACCCCTAAATCCCATATCGGATATCCGCCTTACTTGTTATTTCTCTTTGCGTCAAGTACAGCCTTGACCTTGATAGGAAGACCAAAGAGATTGATAAAGCCTGTTGCATCAGCCTGATTGTAAACGTGATCTTCATCAAATGTTGCAACTTCCTCATCATAAAGAGTGTAAGGAGAAGTAACGCCTGCATTGATGATATTGCCCTTGTAGAGCTTGAGCTTAACATCGCCTGTAACAGTTTCCTGTGTCTTTGTAACGAAAGCAGAGAGAGCTTCACGAACAGGTGTGAACCACTGACCGTTGTAAACGAGGTCTGCAAAGTCGATAGCAAGCTTCTGCTTCATACGCTGTGTAGCCTTGTCAAGTGTGATAGTTTCAAGGACTTCGTGAGCGTGATAAAGAATAGCTCCGCCCGGTGTTTCATAAACGCCTCTGG
The DNA here is from genome assembly GCA_051891935.1 of Oscillospiraceae bacterium. Lineage (GTDB taxonomy): Bacteria > Bacillota > Clostridia > Oscillospirales > Ruminococcaceae > UMGS363. The sequence goes on along the minus strand of JBJFFR010000183.1, from coordinate 68,318 downwards.
ACTTCATGCCGACAAGACGGTTTTCAACAAGATCAACAAGACCGATGCCGTTCTCGCCACCGAGCTTGTTAAGAGCGGTTACAAGCTCTGTGCCGTTCATTGTCTTGCCGTCAACAGCTGTAGGAACGCCCTTTTCAAAGTGGATAGTAACATAAGTCGGCTTGTCGGGAGCCTGGATAGGAGAAACGCCCATTTCAAGGAAGCCGGGCTTCTCATACTGCGGCTCGTTTGCAGGATCTTCAAGGTCAAGACCTTCGTGGGAAAGATGCCATATATTCTTATCCTTGGAGTAGTTTGTTTCTCTGTTTATCTTAAGAGGAATGTTGTGTGCCTCTGCGTAGTCGATCTCTTCGTCACGGCTCTTGATATCCCATACTCTCCATGGAGCAATGATCTCCATATCGGGAGCGAAAGCCTTTATAGCAAGCTCAAAACGAACCTGATCGTTGCCCTTGCCTGTGCAGCCGTGGCAGATAGCGTCAGCGCCTTCCTTGACAGCGATCTCTGCAATTCTCTTTGCAATGATAGGACGGGCAAAGGAAGTACCGAGCATATACTTGTTCTCGTAGACAGCGCCTGCCTGAACGGTCGGATAAACGTAATCGGTGATGAATTCTTCCGTAAGGTCTTCTATGTAGAGCTTGGAAGCGCCTGTCTTGATAGCCTTTTCTTCAAGTCCGTCAAGCTCTGTTCCCTGACCTACATCAGCCGAAACAGCGATAACTTCGCAGTTATTGTAGTTTTCCTTTAACCACGGAATAATGATAGAAGTATCAAGTCCGCCCGAATAAGCCAGAACAACCTTTTTGATTTCTTTTGCCATTTTATTTTCCTCCATAAATGTATTAAAATACAATATTTTTTACGAATTTCTTCGTGATATTCTAATTATACACCTTATCCTGTTTTTGTCAAGCGTTTTTGCATATTTTTCTTGATTTTTTTATTTTATGCAGTATTTTGTGTATATTTTTCTATTTTATGCAGAATATAATGTATAAAACGTGAATAAAAGCTTTATTTTTGCATAATAGTGTTCCCGAATAACGAAGAAAGCCTGTTCTGTGTCTATTGTTTCAAAACAAAAATACCCGACAAGCCGTTGATTGACCTGTCGGGCTAAATGTATAGTGCCGATTTTCAGCAGTTTTCTTTTAGATAATCACTTTAATCAAAGCATAGATGAAATTACAGCCGCAAATACTATGCATGCAACCCATACTACAACAGACAAAACAATAGCCGTAATGCATTTATTTTTGTACGCTTCGGTCTTGTATTTTACCGCACCTATGATACCGAGTATTATACCGACGATCGGAAGCAGTATCGCAAAAACGATCGCACAGGTAGCAAGTGTACTTGTTTCTCCCGATGTATCAGCCGAAACCGTGTTTTTCTGTGCAGCCATATTCATTGTAGCACAGCCGCATTTCGGACAGATCAAAGCATCATTATCAATTTCATTTCCGCATTTTGAACAAAACATTTTTATTCCTCCATTTTATATAAAAACAATTATCGCTGCACATATAGCAGTTACTATTATCGAAATGACTATTGCCATTACAGAATTATTTTTGTAATTCAGGTTCTTGTATTGAATGCAGCCTATAATGCCCATTATCAATCCTGCTATCGGTACAACAAACGCAAAAATGATTGCATTTTTCCAAAGCGAAGCATCCTCTTCATCTGCCGCAGCCGCTTCATTTGTCCGAAAAGGCATATTAGCCGTTGCACAGCCGCATCTCGGACATATCAAAGCCTCACTGTCGATCTCATTTCCGCATTTTGAACAATACATCTATTTCTCCCCAATAGTTATATACAATGATTACTTCTGAGGATAACAGCCAACGACCGTACCGTCTTTTTCACTCTGCTCCTCCTCAGCAAGACTTAGCTTATGTTTGTATTTCTCAGGGATCTGCTCGGGAGACCACAATGCATACTCAACAGTATATGTTACAGGATCGAATTCAACATAAGCATAACCATCAAAGTCGGAAAGCAGAACATATTCCAGATCCAGATCCGGGTGACTGCTTACGCCGCTCCACTTTATCGAATAGTTCCCGTTGGTAACATTGCCGAACGACAGGCTCGCAGTACCACTCACCGTTCCGAACCCGTCACCCCCGAACGCCGCACGGGACAGCTCGGACGAAACAGTACGGTTCACCGTTTCCGCCCAACTCACTGCATCCGAAACGGAAACCTTGCTTGCACCGCAGCCGCTCAAAGCAGCTATGCAAAACACAACCGCAACAGCACACACAACACTTTTGAACAGCTTCTTCATTTTTGATCTGAACATACAAATCTCTCCTCTTTGTTTTTATATTCAACAATTTTTTACAATGTACTGCCTCACTTTTCAAAAGCCGCTCTGCCAAAATAGACTGCCATAAAAGCGCCTATCGACGCCGTAGCACAGCCAAGCCCTCTCACTATTGCCTTTGCGGCATTGATATTGCTGTCTGCGACCTTGCTCGTCGCATTGTAAATTTCGGTGTAAAAATCCGCACCGAAGCTGTAACTTTTTATCCATACACCAGAAACATCGGGGGAAATTATCATAATAATTCCGCATATCACTACAGCCGCACCGATACCCATTCCGATCAGCGACCATACCGATTGTATCTTTTTTGGCTTCTCTGTCGGCACATTCACAAGCGAGCAACCGCACTCTTTGCATATAAGAACGTTATCCTCGTTTTCTTTTCCGCATTTTTTGCAATACATATCCACACTCTCCTCAGATCAGTTTTAACCCTTATATTCCGCATCGACCGTGCAAGTGCCTGCACTGCGGTTTAACTTTACACTTACTTTCCAGCCGTTTGCTTCAAATTTAGTCCCACTTGTCATATATTCCATCATACTGCCAAGGGTAACGTCGGGATCTCCCGAACACAGCGTACAGATCCCCACATAATCCAGAAAGCACTGTATGCTCCATATCTCATTTTGTGGAACTGTCGATGGGTCACTGCTGAATGAAACAAGCATATCCTCAAGCTTATCCGAATCACCAAGCTTGTCAGCCACAACATTTTTGTAAGTGAGAACAGCTGAGTAAACCTTTTTGTTATCGTCTGCCTTTCCCTTGAATTCAGCCGCATCATCATGCGTTTCTTTTCCGACAATTTCAAACCCTTTTTTAGTCTCTTCGATATCGAATTCCCATTCGCCTGTTTTATTCAGCTGATTTTCAAACGCCGAAACAGATACCGAGCTTGATTTCTGCGCTGATTTTGCCGAAGCTGAATTCTTTGTCTCATCATTCGCCGCGGTGTTTGAAGAACAAGCTGCAAACGATAAACACATGACCGCCGCTATTGCCGTTGATAAAATTTTTTTCATTTCCATATTCATGCCTCCGAATTTTTACAGCATATTGCTGTTTGCTTTGATTTTCTTTGGACACTCCGCATTTTGCGGTATATGCAAAGCTGAACCCTTTTTATCCTGTGTTGCTCCCTTTATCAAACCCATGGCACACCACTTCCGCACAGTTTCCTGACTGTAGCCCCATCGTTTTGAAGCTTCGCCTGTTCCGATATCCGACATATCATCCCACCTTGCCGATAAAAAACTGCCTATCAAACAGTTTTTTACATTTTTTCTTATTATAAGACAGTTTTTTCTATTTGTCAAGTAGAAATTCTATTTATTAAGTTGTTTTTTATGATCTTTTCTGCTGATAATATAGAATTAACAGCTGCGCATATATCTTGAAAGGAGTAAGCAACGATGAATATTGACTATCGTGAAGTCGGACGAAGAATGGCAAAACGCCGAAAGGAGCTTGGTCTCAAACAGTATCAGGTCTGCGAAATAATAGATGTAAATTACAAGTATATCTCAAACCTTGAAACAGGACGCTCCGCACCGAGCCTTGAAGTCCTTATGGATCTTTGTCAAGCGCTCAAAACCACCCCGAACTATCTTCTCATCGGCACCGACGAAAACATTTCCAACGAAAAACTTACCGAAAAAATAAGCCGTCTTGACGGCAAAAGCAAGCTTATACTCAACGATATCATTGACACGATAAAAAAATACGAATAAAAACAAAAACACAGCCTGCAATCAAACAGACTGTGTTTTTTATTCAAACTTTGATTTTTATTTTTTCTCCCCATCACGCAGCTCGGAGATTATGTCAATAAAGCTGTCAACATCGTCAAAATCCTTGTAAACGGACGCAAAACGAACGTAAGCCACCTCGTCTATCTCACGAAGCGCCGCAAGAACTCTGTCGCCAAGCTCCGTACTCGATACCTGCGTCACCATCTTGTTCGCATAGTAGCTTTCGATCTCCTCGACGATGCGGTTTATGTCGCCTGCGGAAACAGGACGCTTCTTCACCGCCGTTGAAATTCCGGCAATGAGCTTGTTCCGGTTAAAAAGCTCCGCCGTGTTGTCCTTTTTCGTAACAAGAAGAACGGGAACTTCGACCGATTCATAGGTCGTGAACCTTCTTCCGCAGCTCGTGCATTCTCTGCGGCGGCGCTTCTGACCGTCGGCAGGACGGGAGTCAATAACCTTTGTATCTTCAAAACCGCAGAACGGACAGCGCATATCTGATCCTCCATTCGGGAAAAGATGATCGAAACGTAATGATCAGCATTTCCTTTGCATAAAATTAGGAAAAAGCTGATTATTGCCGCAGCAATATCAGCGTTTCCTTTGTATTGGAATACTATGTAATCATTATACAATATATGTGCCGTTTTGTCAATACAGAGAGTATAATTTTGCCCTAATATTCTAAAAAATGCCTTTGTATGCCCCAATCTCTTTCCTATATGTAATTTATAAGCAGGTTTATTTGGCAAATGCTACAAAACGTGCGCATTTTCTTGACTTTCCGACTGTTTTGCTGTATAATTATACTACTAATAAATATACACAGATTAGGAACTGATAAATAAATGGCATTATCCCGTGAGGCTCAAAAAGCCTATAAGAAAGCGCAGAAAAGGAAACGCAAGGAACGCAGAGGTCACTGGCTGCTCATCCAGAAGGGTGACAGTGCAAAAGAAGTCGTAAGCAAGATCTTTACCCAGCTTTGCCTTGTCATCCTTATCGGCTGCATCGTGATACTCGGCAACGAGCTTCGCCAGTCATTGAGCACAATGCGCCTCAACGGCTCGCTCAAAGATCTTATCATCTCGCACATCACCCCCGGCGACAACGGCGGAGAGCTTCTGCCGAGTGCAAAACAGCTCCTTGAAATAAACGAGGATACAGTCGGCTGGGTGCAGATAGACGATACGAACATCGCCCTCCCCGTCGTTCAGCGAAAGGGCAGCGACGGAAATTCCTACTACCTCAAACGTGCCTTTGACGGCAGTAAGAACAAGGCAGGAACGATCTTCCTCGACTACCGCGCAACGCTCAATGCCCGTGAACGCTCGGACAACCTTATCCTCTACGGTCATAACCAGAAGGACAAGACCATGTTCGGCGACCTCGCCAAGTATAAGCACGACCTCGATTTCTATAAATCGCACCCGACAATAACCTTCAGCTCGAATTACAGCACCGATGTTTATAAGATCATCGCCTGCTTTGTAACTCCCGTTGAAACCTGGCAAACTGCCGACGGAGTTATCTTCGATTACCACAACTACATCAACTTCGACAAAAAGGAACGCTATAACAGCTTCATCGAAAATGTCGAGCTTCGTTCACAGATAGTAACGGGCGTTGACGTTGAATACGGCGACTCGTTCCTCACACTCTCGACCTGCTCGAATGAGTTTGAACCGTCCCGATTTGTAGTTATTGCAAGAAAAACGCGCAAGGGCGAGGATCCGACCGTCGATACTTCACAGGCTTATACCAACAAGAGCGCAAAGGAACCCGACTGGAACGTTATCTATAACAAATAGAGCTCCGCACAGAACAAAATTTTACACAAAAGGAAAAACTCAAATGTCAAATAACAGCTTTTTCGATAAATTCATACCGCAGAAGGATGATTCGCCAAAGGTGAAGGCGTCCAAGATCGTTACTCTCGCCGCATTGGCAGTCATCATAGTTGTCATCGTGATCCTCATTGCAAGCATCATTTCCGGACAGCGCAATAAAAAGCTCAACGAAGAGCTTGCGAACGCACATACGAACGTTATAACCCAGGAAACCACGGCAACAACGCCCGTTACCACCGAGGAAACGACCGTAACGACCGCTCCGCCTCCGCTTGTAATGCTCGACAGTATGGCGCAGTTCGTTGAACGCAACCCCGACACCGCAGGCTGGATAAAGGTCGGCGGTACATACATCGACAATGTCGTTGTCCAGACAGATAACAACGACTATTACCTTGACCGTGACTTTGACGGAAATAAATCGCAGCCGGGTACGGTATTCGCCGACTTCCGCTGCATCGTCAACGATTATAACGACAAACAAACTCCGAACATCATCCTCTATGGCCACAATCAGAAGGACGGCACAATGTTCGGCACACTCAGTTACTACAAGGTAAAGCCTGCATCGGGCAGCATAAAGGGATTTGACTTCTATCTTGAGCACCCGACCTTTGAGTTCTCCAACCTCTATGAGGAATACACATATAAGATAATAGCCGCTTTTGTTATCGAAGTCGAACCAAGACATTCCCGTGACGGCATAATCTTTGACTATCATAACTATGTCAAATTCGGCAAAAAGCGCACCTTTGATATGTTTAAGGAGAATGTTCTCAAGCATACCGCAATAAACACAGGCGTTGACTTCGATAAGAACGATAAGTTCCTCACACTTTCCACCTGCTCGAATGAGTTTGAACCGTCCCGATTCGTTGTGATCGGCAGACGTGTTCGTGACGGTGAATCCCCCGAGGTCGATACTTCACTCGCATCGATCAACTACGAAGCAAAAGAACCCGATTATGATTTTATCTATAATCAATAAACCCGAAAAGGACAGTTCCCCATGCCAGATAACAAATTCGGCTTCACAGTCGATGATATAATTGCGGAATTCGACAAGAAAAAAGCCGAACCGCCCGAAGTGCAGGACGCACAGGATGATATAACAGAAGAATTTGACGCGGAATTCTCCGAGGAGCTTTCCGCAGACGGGGAGTATGTACCTCGCCATGCAAAGCCTGCTCCCCCCGAGGAAATTTCCGAACCCACGGAACCTGCCGAAGCTTTGGAACCTGCCGAACAGCAGACCGAAGCGGACGAAAGCAGCACCGCCGATGAGGAAACATCCGTTACCGAAAAAACCGAAGCCTCCGACAATGCCGAAACACAGGACAAGTCAGACGAGCCTGAAACCGTATCGACAGCAGAAGAATATACGGAAACAGCTCCCGAGGGTGCTTCAACCGAAACCGATGAGATCAAACAGGACGAAGCATCCCCCGATACCAATGAAAACCCCGAAAATAATATTACAGACAGTAATATTATTGATGATATATCCGAAGAGGAAATAAACGAACCCTCTGAACCCGAGATCGTGAAGCCGTCAGCAGTGCTTGACGGAGTTATCCCTGCGGAAAGCTTCAGCGGCACAAGCGAACAGGAAACCGCTGAAAGCACTTTTTCAAGTGTGTTCACAAACGGACTTGACGATATCGCCGAAACCGAAGATAAGCAGGAAGACACGGTCGAAGTTCTTTCCGCCGATATCCCCGACTGGAACGACATCCTGCCCGATGGCTCCGCAGACATTGAAGAAGCCGTTAACGATGCGATCTCCGATATTGAAAGTGAAGAGATCGAAGAGGACGAGAGCGATCCCGAAGAATACGGCGAAAACACCGAAAGCTCCGATGACGTTGAAGAGATCTTCGATGACGATGAACCCGAAGCGTCCGAGGAGAAAGACGAAATCAGCGAGATCCCTTCCGATGAGGAAAACAATGCTTCCGAAGAAACGACAGAAGAAAATACAAACGACATTCCTCCGTTTGAACCCGCACCTATCGTTCTGACCGAGAACGAAGCCAAAGAGGACGCCGAAAAAAAGGAAAAGAAAAACATCCTTAAAGAGATTTTCCCGTGGAAAGGCGACTCCGTTTTTGAGATGATACGAAAGATTGTGTTCATCATTGCGGTCGTGATCTTTATCGGCGCAGGCGTTATGCTTGCAAGTACGCTTATCCAGTCGAAAAGAGCCGTAAAGGATCTTGAAGCAATAAAGGAAGTTGTTACCACAACAGCAAAGACAACTATCGACAGCGATGGAAACGTTATAACTATTGCACCGACCGAAGAGGAGGAGCAGCAGCATAACATCGACATCATGTCCTATTATAAAGGTATAAGCGATAAGGTAGTCGGATTTATCGAGCTTGAGGGCTGCGATATCTACCAGCCCGTTGTCCATGATCCCGAGGACACGACAAATACCTACTATCTTACTCATACATACTATGACGAGCAGAACAAGGGCGGTGCGATCTTTATGGATTACCGCTGTACCATCAGTGAGGATCATGTTTCCCCGAATATTGTCCTCTACGGTCATAACCAGGAAGACGGCACCATGTTCGGCAACCTCAGAAACTATAAGCAGGATCTTGACTTTTATGCTGCAAACCCGACCATTACGCTCCGAACCGAGTATGAAACGGGCACATACCTTATCTATGCCTATTTCGTAACGAACGCACTTGAAAAGCAGGATTCCAACGGCGTAGTTTTCCATTATCAAGATTATATCGAAGTGCTTAATGACGAAGCCACCTTTGATTGGTATATGGGCGAAATCCAGTCGCGCAATCAGATAATTTCCCCCGTCAAAGCCGAATACGGCGATAAGCTTCTTCTCCTCTCGACCTGCTCGAACGAGTTCTCCAACTCACGCTTCGTAGTTTTTGCACGAAAGCTTCGCGACGGAGAGAGCGTTTCCGACTATGACTTCACCTCTGCATCGTTCAACCCTTATGCAAGAGGAGTTGACTGGACAGCTATAATGTCCGGAATAACAACAACGGAAGAAGAAACAACAGTCCCCGATGAGGAGAACTCCGACGAGGACGACGAAACCACCACCAAGAAGAAAAAGAAGAAGAAAAAACAGACCGATACTTCCGATGAGGAAAATGCTGATTCGGAAAGTTCCGATAATTCTGACGAAACGACCGTTCCTCCCGATGCTTCCGATGAAGACGGCGATAACGAAGAAACCACTTCCAAAAAGAAGAAAACGACCGCCGAAACTACAGAGGAAACCACCGAGGAAACAACAAAGAAAAAATCGAAGAATACAACAGAAACTACTGTAGAAGAAACTTCCGAAGAAGAAACTACAACGACAAAAAAGAAAAAAACAACAACTAAAGAAACTTCCGAGGAAGAAACCACAACGACCAAAAAGAAAAAAACAACGACTAAAGATACTTCCGAGGAAGAAACCACAACAACGAAAAAGAAAAAAACAACAACTAAAGAAACTACTGCAGAAACCTCCGATACGGAGGAAACGACTGTCACAAACGTCCCCGAAACGGAAGAAGAGGAAACCACGACCGTTACTGCAGGATCAGTTAAAGGAGTTTATACATAATGGCACTTGCCGATGAAGTTTATCATTCCCGACACTCTAATGAACAAGAAAAAAAGAAGAAGAAAAAAAGCTTTTCTGAAGCATTTATTCCCCACAGAGGCGACTCGGTTCAGGAAATAGCAAGCAAAGTATTCTCTCTTTTTGCACTTCTGGTTCTTGTTGTCTGCATAATTGTGCTTATAATTTATTTCTACCACCAGTTTGAAGCAAAGCAGAACAACGATAAGCTCAATGTCATCTACAACAACGCCGCCGGGAACTCCCAAGGCATTGGAAACGAAACTGTTACGCTTCCTCCCGAGAATTCCGATGATATCCCCGAAGAGGAACGTCCTCCGCTCGTCCGCTCTGAAGCCGCAGAAGAAATGCTTGCGATCAATCCCGATTATGTAGGATATATCTCTATTCCCGATGTCCTCGGCGAGCCGATCGTTCAGCGTGACAAAAGCTATTACCTAAATCACAATTTCTACGATCAGGTGCGCTCGGTCGGAACCGTCTTTGCAGATCCTTCCAACGTCATAAACGATTATTCCGACAAGCAGAGCAGTAACATCATCCTCTATGGTCATAACAACCGTGACGGCTCAATGTTCGGAAACCTTGACTATTATAAATGGGATCTCAAATACTGGTTACAAAACCCGTTCATCTACTTCGACAATTACTATGAGAACTATACCTATGTTATAATTTCTTCCTTTGTTGTCAATACTCTCCCCGAGCATGATGACGGAAACGTGTTCGATTACATCAATTTTATCAATTTCCGTGACAGCGGCGCTTATACCTTTGAGAATTACAAGAAGGAAATAACCACACGCAGCCAGTTCATCACAGGAATTGATTTTGATGAAAACGATAAATATCTTACCCTTTCTACCTGCGCATACGAATGGGACGAAGCGCGTCATGTAGTTATTGCAAGACGTCTGCGCCCCGGTGAAACCACCGAAAATATAGATACAACAGGATTTTATGTGAATCAGAACCCCAAGTGGCCTGCTATTTACTATAAATTCAACGGCGGTTCATATATAGAATAAGGGGTTCTCTAAAAACCGAGACAAAGCAATACTTCGTATTGCTCGCAAAGCCTCGTTATGAATTTTGTCAGCTGCAAGGCATCAAACCGCAGTGAATACTTGATGTATTTCAAGGTAAGTAAACGCTTCATTTATTCAATCTAATCAGCGTTTACTTTGATATCGCAGCAGATGACAAAATTCATAGGGGATTTGCCGTGAAGGAGGTTTTTAGAGGTTCCCGTAAGAACTGAAAGGAAATCATTATGAAAAAAAGTACAGTTTTGAGCGGCATCGCTTCTCTGCTGCTGGTCGCAGGGTTTTATACCTTTGCATTCTGCCTTGTGGAAGATGTCGATGAAGAACCGATCTCAATGGACTTCTACTATTCGACCGAAACAGACGCCGATACGGGAGAAGACATTGGAGAAGCTACCTCCGCGGCAGTATCGGAATATGCGGGAATGGATTATTCCGATATCGTTACAAAGCGTGAAGCAGTTACAACAGTTCCTCCGGATCTTACCGATGACGATGACAGCGAGATCCCTGTAAGCCTTCCCTCCGGCCATGCCGAAGAGCTTGATAAGGAAACAAACGAAAACAAAAACACCGCTTCCCACAACGAGGTTTTCGCCGATGATAACAAGCAGGAGAAAAACCTCTCCCAGATCGACACGGAGGACAACCCCGAAGACGATCTTATGGAAGATCAGCAGGATGATTATCCGGATGAGGACGAGGACGATACACTTATCATTGACGATGATCTTCCCGAGGAAGATGATGACGAAATCGTGACAGCTCCGTCCGAGAGCCTTGCAGATATCCCGTCAGTTTCCGTTGCCGATGTTATCGTGACCATTGACGCTCCGATCGAAACGACTCCGACCTTTATCACCACCGAAGTAGTCACGGAAGCTCCGCCTGTTTCCTCAACAGGCAGCGAGATCTTCACCGCAAAATACGGCGGCACTGTACATACGGATGATGCATTCGACCTTGTCTGCAGGATAGTCAACAACGAGATATCCTCTTCGTTCAGCGATGAAGCTATAAAGGCACAGGCTGTCGCAGCTTATTCTTATGTCAAGTATCACAACGTCAACGGACTTACACCTTCCGTACTTGTAAAAAGCAATCCTCCGCAGCGTATCGTTGACCTTGTTTCCTCCGTATGGGGAAAATGCTGCTACTATAACGGAAAGGTCGCACAGACCGTTTATATGGCTTCTTCCTCGGGCTATACGGCTTCTTCCGTGAACGTATGGGGCGGAAGCATCCCCTACCTTGTCAGCGTTGCTTGTCCTTTTGACGCAGAGGGCGACCCGAACTATGGCAAAAAGACAAAGTTCTCCGAAAGCGAGATACGTTCCGCTCTTGAACGCTACCTCGGCATCACCCTTTCCGAGAACCCTGAAAACTGGCTGACCGTCACCGGACATATTGACGGCAACTACGTTTCGACCGTTGATGTCGACGGACAGATGACCATCACGGGACGCAAACTCCGTGAAAACGTTCTTTCATACAGTCTTAAAAGCGCAAGCTTTGACATTTCCTATTCGGACGGATATTTCATCTTCACGACCTATGGCTGGGGGCACGGCGTCGGAATGAGCCAGAACGGCGCAAATTACCTTGCAAAGACAGGCTATACATACGACCAGATCTTGAAATATTACTATACGGGAATTGATGTATTATGATAACGATGTATGAATTGATAGAAAAGAAAAAGCATGGCGCAGAGCTTTCTGCCGAAGAGATAAAATGGTTTGTTGCCGGATATGTTTCCGGCAGCATCCCCGATTATCAGGCTTCGGCACTGCTTATGGCGGTATGCTTTTCTTCTTTATCGGACAAAGAAACCACCGAACTCACGATGGAAATGGCTCGTTCGGGCGATATGATCAAACCAAATCTTGACAAATTCTGCGCCGATAAGCACAGCACAGGCGGAGTCGGCGATAAAACTACCCTCATAACCGCACCGATAGCGGCAAGCTGCGGAATTTATGTTCCCAAAATGTCGGGCAGAGGCCTCGGACATACGGGCGGAACGATAGACAAGCTCGAATCTATCCCGGGCTTCAACACCTCACTCTCCTACGATGAGTTTATCTCCTGCGTAAAAAAAGCAGGCTTCGCAGTTGCAGGTCAGACCGGCTCGCTCGTCCCTGCGGATAAAAAGCTGTACGCACTTCGGAACGCAACAGCGACCGTTGACAGCATTCCTCTTATATGCTCGTCCATAATGAGCAAAAAGCTTGCAACGGGTGCAGATGGAATTGTCCTCGACGTAAAGGTCGGTGACGGCGCATTTATGAAGACCGAAGAAGACGCAGAAAAGCTTGCCCGTGCAATGGTAAACGTGGGAACGCTCGCCAAAAGAAAATGCTCCGCCGTCCTCACGGATATGGATCAGCCGCTCGGAATGGCTGTCGGAAATTCGCTCGAAGTCATCGAAGCTATCGAAGCGCTTAAAGGAAATGCTCCGAACGACCTTAAAGAAGTTTCACTCACGCTCGCTGCCGAAATGCTTCGTCTTGCAGGCAAGGGCACATTTGAAGAATGCTTTGCTATGGCGGAAGACGCCCTTGCTTCGGGAAAAGCGCTTGAAGCACTCCGCAGAATGATTTGCGCACAGGGCGGCGACCCGAATGTGATCGAAGATTACTCACTCTTCGGAAAAGCTTCGCAGAGCCTTGAGATATTCTCGGACAAGGAAGGCTTTGTCAATTCGATCTCCTGCGAAGAAACAGGAATGATCTCCCTCAAGCTCGGCGCAGGCAGAAAATCGAAGGAGTCTTCTATCGACCCGACCGCAGGCATAATATTTGATAAGAAGGTCGGCGATCATGTTCATAAGGGTGAACGCCTTGGCACACTTTTTACCTCAACAGAGTGTGAACTTGACGATCTCGGCGAAGAATTTCGTTCACTTTTCCGCATAGAATCGACACTTTCCAATGAAAATAAAAAAATTATAAAAAATATTATAAAAACTATTGACATTTAATATTATATGATGTATAATATTAAATGTCAAGCAAGATAAATATTAAATGTAAGGAATGAGGGGCGATTTCAAGGGTCGTTCGGAATTTCTTACACAAATTCACTAAACTTTCGACAGGAGGAAAACATAATGAACGATGTAATTGAAAAAATCAGCAAAACTATCAGCGAAACAGGTAAAGTAGTAAGTGAAAAGACAAAGCTTGTAGGCGAAAGCGCAAGACTTAACAGCAAGATCCTTTCCAAAGAAGGCGTTGTCCGCTCCAACTATTCAGCTATCGGAGAATTCTACTATAACAAGTATAAGGACGCTCCCGACGCTGATATCGCAGAAACCGTCAATGAAACTACCGAGGCTCTCAACGCTATCGACGAGATGAAGGCACAGCTTCTTTCCCTCAAGGGCGCAGTTAAGTGCGCAGAATGCGGCGCTGAATGTCCAATTGAGAATTCATTCTGCGGTCACTGCGGAGCAAAGCTTGTTAAGCCCGAGCCGCCGCAGGAAGAGGAAGCAGCTGCAGAGGAAGCTCCCGAAACTGCTGAAGAAGCTCCCGAGGTACTTGAAGGCGAAGTTATCGAAACCGAAAAGACCGAAGAATAATCCCCAACCAAGTGTTTAATTAAACAACATACCGACATCATGTAAGACAGCACGAAAAACATCGGGAATGACATTTTATACGACAACGGGTTCGACATCAAGAAGGACAGCATGAACAACAACACGAATGACACAAGCTACAACATCATGAACGACACTACATATCAACATCAAGTCTTAACATAATCACAACCGACAAAACCAAAACCGCCGCAGTTCACTTTGAATTGCGGCGGTTTTCCTTATACTATAAAACCGCCGTTCAATGAGTTTGTGCATTGAACGGCGGTTATTAATTATTGATCAATTTCTGAATCCTGCCATAAGATCGTCAAGAGTTCTTGCCTGACCGCTGAGCTCCTCGCTCGATGCGGCGGATTCTTCGGCGGTAGCGGCATTCTTTCTTGCGATATCCGAAATAGCTGTAAGCTTGTCGGTAATAACGCCTATCTCCGATCTCTGCTCATCGCAGGCCTTTGAAATTCTTTCAACAAGAGCATTTACATCTCTCGACTTAACTGTAACAGCTTCAAGCGATTCGGCGGTTGCGTTTGCGATAGCCGAACCTCTTGCAACGGCTTCGGTAGAATTATGGATAAGTGCAGTTGTTCCCTTTGCAGCCTCCGCAGACTTGGAAGCAAGGTTTCTTACCTCGTCTGCAACAACTGCGAAGCCCTTGCCTGCGGCACCTGCTCTTGCAGCCTCAACAGCAGCGTTGAGAGCAAGGATATTCGTCTGGAATGCGATATCATCAATGGTTTTAACGATCTTTTCGATCTGTGTTGACATCTCGGTGATCTGTTCCATGGAATCAAGCAGCTCTTTCATGCTGACATTGCTGTTTTCGATACACTCGCCTGTCTGATCGGCATAATCTCTTGCCTTGTCAGCGTTATCGCCGCTTTCCGAAACGAGCGTCATAAAGCGTTCTATGATCTCGTTAAGCTCGTCAACGGTTCGGGACTGCTCGCTTGCGCCCATTGCAAGGCTCGTTGCGGTTTCGGAAACGCTGTCTGCGCCGATAGTTACCTCTGCCGACGCTGTGCTTACGCCGTTGATAACGCCGTGCATAGACTCTGCGATCTCAATTATTGAACCCTTTATTGATGTGAAGTCACCGACATATTCAGCTTCAAACTTAATGTCAAAGCTTCCGTTCGCCATTTTATTGAGATTCGTTGCGATATCATCAACATAGCCCTTTAGTGCGGTATTGGTTTTTGCAAGTCCCTCGCAAAGCTGTCCGAGAACATCGTTTCCGAAATAGTCAGGAGCGTAGCTGAGATCGCCGTTTTCCATGCTGACGATAGCCTTGTAAATGCTCTTGACAGGCTTAAGACATCTCTTGAGAAGAATGTATCCCAGAATAAGTACGATAAGAACGCTCGGAAGAAGAATGATCGCATTTACTGTTCCAAGGAAGGTAGAAGCTTGTGCATACTCTCTATAATTAATGCTGTATCCGAGCATCCAGCCGTTTGAAAGAGGAGAAGTACATATAACTACCTTTTTATTATTGTAATCCTTTGTCTGGAAAATTGTATCGGGTTGGATATCCTGACCTGCGTACTGCGGAACATCGGCAACATTTGTGAAAACAGCCTGTCCATCAGCTACATAGGGAAGGAAGTCCTGATTCTCGTGAACAATAAAATCAAGGCTATTGGAAATTAGGAACGGATATGCTTTTTCATATATTTGGATCTCACCGCATTTTGCAACCAGTTCATCAATTGTAACATCGGCACCGACAACGCAGTACAGCGAACCGTTTGCTTCAATTGCCTTTGCGACCGTAATAACAAGACAGCCCGTATTTGCGTCTATGTAGGGATCGGTACAGATCATCTTTCCGTTTGCTTCAACAGCTCTTATATACCATTCACGCTCGGTAGCGATAAGTCCTTCGGGACAGTCGATACCCGAAGCAAAAATAACACTATCGTTTGGATAGGCAATATAATTCTCCATTATAGAGCTGTCGGCACTTTTACGCGCGTTAAGTATCTTTGTCGCTTCTGCTTTTTCAAGATTAAAATCAGCAACGGAACGTCCGACGGAAGTGAGTCCGTCCTCTTTGCTGTTTATCCATCTGTCAAACTCATTTGAATACACCTTCATCTGAGCGATGACCTTTGCATTGACTTCGTCCGTGATAATATTACAGGAAAACGTATAACCGATAGTTGTAACTATCATCTGCAGAACTACCATCAGCGCACAGGTGTAAAACAGTATCTTTTTATCAAAACCAATTTTTTTCTTGACCATTTGCGACCACCCTTTTTGTTATATAAATTGAAACCATATATATTATACCGTATTACGGCAAAAATGTAAATACTTTTTTATGATTTTGTTCAAACTTTTCGAAATGTCTGGAAAATAACAAATACCGCCGCAAAGCAAAGATTATATGCACAGGTCATAGTCGCCGAAAGCTCCCCAAAGCATTTCAGCAGCACCATTGCAAAGCATATCATTATTCCGAGAAGTATTGAAACCGCCTCGAGCGCAATGCCCGTCGTGATAGTTCCGCGGAGATTCTTGCAAGTGCATATCATAGACGAAAGTGCAGCGAATTTTCCCGAGCAAGCCGCCGACGCCCTTATCTTCGGTTCGTATGAAACCGTTTCTTCGTACTTCTCATAAAGTCTGAACGGGAGCAGCTTGAAATATTCGGACGAAACACCGTAAAGCTCCGAGATCATATTTATCGAAATAAGCGAATCGACCGTCTTTATCACCGTGTAAACGCCCTGCTTTGAAAGCTCCGTCAGTGCTCTCTTGACCTCGAGCGACGGGCTTATCTCAACAACGAACATCGCCGAAAGCTCACCCGAAATGGAAAGATACACAGCCGATTTTCCGCCCTTTGTGTATTCCTGCTCCTTCGCCGCAGAGGGAACTTCCTCAATACTGTGATTTATCATAAGCTCACGGCTGCCGAGAAGCACACGCTTGTTGTTTATCCAGCCGCAAAGTCCCATTGAATCCTCGAAAATATAGCTTTCAACCGGGTTAAGAAGCTCCGTTTTTCCTGCAATTATATCATAGAACATATTCCTGAGTATGCTTCCCGACTGATTTGTAAGGCTTGCCGCCTCAACGATCGCTTCGTCAATTCTCGTGTCGGAAAAAACCTTTATCGCAGAAAGTGTAACGCTTCCCTGCGGAAAAAGCTGTGCCGCATCAATGAGAACGCTGTTCGTGTCCGCAAGCTCCTCTACCGCATCATATCCGAGCAGTGCACCCTGGAGCTCCGCATTTTTCTTTGAAGAACGCTCCATAGGAAGATTTACCACAAGCATCAGCGAAACTGCCGAGCATATCGCAACGCAGCCCGTGAATACCGAGAAACCGACATAAGCGCCTGCCGAGCCGTATTCGCCCTTCGCAACAAAGCCTGCAAGCACTCCGACAATAATGCCTGCCGCAAGAACGATCGGCGTAAATACACGGCAGAAGCTGTCCGTGCTGTCGGGGGCATACGAAATCTTCAAAAAGTCACGGAGCATCTCCGTTTTCTTCATCGAAACAAGGCTCGGGAAGTCACGCAGCGTTCCCCTTGTGAAGTTCTGCGCCGTTTCTTCATCCTCGACCTTAAGCACAGCGTATTTGTCGCTTGTACCCGAAACAAAGCCGAAACTTCGCCTCGTCCTTGTCACTATCAGCAGCTTTCCCAACGTGTTGAAAAGCAGCGAAAGTATCGCAGTCGTAAGATAGATATGAACGATGCTGCCCTTTATGAGATTGCTGTTTGCAAACATTATAACGCAGTTCGCAATTCCCGTTACCATCGCAACGGCACTTAAACTGTCGCAGTCCGCTTTCATCGCAAAAAGCTTTGACAAGCCGCAGCTTACAACGGGATAAGCCGAAAACAGCGCAAGTATGCCGATTATCGCATTAACAAATAGATATGTGTTCGTCTGCGTCCTCTTGTTGAGCAGATCAAACATCGGAAGTCCGCCGAGATCGTTTGCAAGCGAGATATATGCGCTCACCGCAAGACAGACCGCTACGACAACAAGCCGCAGCATCAGCGTTCCCCTTATGCGGTCGATGTCGCTGACAATAGCCGCCGCATCATCGTATTCCTCATAATCCTCGATAGCCTTTTCATCGTTATCCTCGTCGGGCTCATCCTCTTCATCGCCGACAAGTACGAAATCCTTTATCTTCTTGTTACGACGCTCTTTAAGCTCATCAAGCTTTGCAGCTTCGGGATCTATCTTAAACTGTGATGTGTCGGGGAGTATCTTGTCATCAAGCTTTAGGTCGATATCCGATATTGACTTTCTTTCAACCGGAGAAACACTCTGCGTCCTCGACATTCTTTCCTTGCGAAGACGGCGCATCTCATCGGAAAGCTCACCGCCTGCATCATCAGTCGGTATCCTTCTCGTGAAGAATTCGGTTATGCTGCGGTGCTGCGTGAATTCTTTTTTCGCTCTCTGTGAAGGACGATCTTTTGAGTATTCGTCAAGTATCTCATCAAGGCTCTTTCCCTTTTTGATCGTTTCGGAAGAAGTTCCGTCCGCTGCTTTCTCCGCTTCGCCATTGTCCTCTGCGATAGCGGCATATTTATCATAAGGGTCGGGCCGCACGGGTCTTTGAACGGTTGGCACAGGCTTAGGCGCTTCTTCAACCGCTTCCTCTTCCTCCTGCTTCTTTTTGTTCCGAAAACGCTGCGCAAGCGAATCGGATCTCTCGTCCTTTTTATCCTCCTCAAAACCGCTTTCGATCTTCTCCGAGAAGGAGCGTTCTCTGCCCTGTCCCTTAACGATCTTTTCGGGAGTTTCGCTCTCACGCTTTGCGACCTCGCTCATTTTTTCGGAAAGTCTTCCGTATTTTTCCTCAAAAGCTCCGTCCGGCTTTTCCTTTTTCTCCGTTTTTTCGGATGCTTTGGTATCATTGGCTATTTCTTCGCTGATCTTGCCGAAAATATCGGTGTTGTGCATCGTTACCTTTTCGGTTGGTTCACTTTTTCCAAGATTTTCAAGCAGCTCGTCAACGCTTTCCTTTTTTCCGCCGCTTGTGCTGCTTTTGCCCGAGTATTCGTTTATGATATCATCAACCGAGTAAAGCTTGTCTGACAAAATTCTTCACCCCCAAACCGGTTATTTTTTAAGTCCTCTTCTGCGGACCGTTTCATACATAAAAATTCCTGCAGCGACCGAAGCGTTGAGCGAATTGACCTGCCCGAACATCGGAAGCTTTAACAGAAAATCACATTTTTCCCTCGTGAGCCTTCCCATTCCGAAGCCCTCCGAGCCTATAACGATAGCGCATGGACCGCTCGTATCTACCTTTGTGTAATCCTCGCCCGAAGCGTCCGTGCCGTATATCCATACTCCGTTTTCTTTAAGCTCATCCATCGCCGCAGCAAGATTTGACACCCTTGCAACGGGAACATAGCTTGCCGCACCTGCCGAGGTCTTGTAGACCGTCTGATTGAGCGAAGCGCTCCTTCTCTTCGGGATAATGATGCCGTCTGCTCCCGCAGCCTCGGCTGTACGGATTATCGCACCGAGATTGTGCGGATCCTCGATCTCATCACAGATTATGATGAACGGATCGGTGCCCTTGCTCTTTGCCCTTTCAAGTATCTCCTCAACGCTCGAATATTCGGCACAAGCTCCCGAAGCGATAACGCCCTGGTGAGATTTCCCATCCGACATTGAATCAAGCTTCTGCGGACTTACCTGCTTGACAACGATATCTCTCTCCTTTGCCATTTTGCAGATAAGACCGATGCTTCCGCCGCTGTCGCTGTCAACATAAACGGTATCGATCTGCCTGCCCGACTTCAGAGCCTCGATAACGGGATTTCTTCCTATTATAAGACCGCCGTTGTCATCATCACGTCCGACGCTTTCTTCACGCTCGCCTCTGAACTGCTCGTCCTCCGAAGAACGTCTTTCACGATAGCCGCCGTTTCTGCCCCCTGAACGTGAGCTGCGGTCGTTCCGAAAACCTCTGTTATCCGAGCCGCGCTTATTTGGCGCCGCTCCTTTATTGTTATTATAAGCCATAATTTCTCCTTGATATCGGTAAAATATATAAAAATAAATGTAAAATTGCATAGTTTGCCCGATTATAATATTATCTTTAATATTATAGCATATTTCATCATAAATTGCAACAAAAAATCCCGAAAAAACAATTAGTCTTTTCGGGAAAAAAATATCATAAATTAACAGCGCAACAAATAATTACGCATTACGAATTACGCATTAAAAAGATATACCGTCAACGCTATCGAAAACAAACCCAGCGACACTGCCAGCAAACGCAGCGTAAGATCGGCTATGATATGTGCCTTCGGAGGCTTTTCCTCTTTCGGCGAAAGCATTGCGACCGTGCTTCTCGCTTCAAGCTCCAGCCTGCCGAGCGGTTCCGCGCTTTTTTCGGGTCGGATATAAAGCACAGCCTTTTCAAAATAATCGTTCTTCATTCCGCTTATCTCAACAATACGTCTGTTTACACCTTTTATCATAGCTTTAAGCTCCGTTCAAGTTGAATTTTCAAAGGTATTTTTGACGTTTGTTAAGGTCAATATACAAGCAGTATTAAAGTTTTCCTCACTTTTATGTGGAAAACTCGGTGGAAAATAGTGAAAACTGTTTATATACGGTGGAAAACTGGGTGGAAAGTGTGTAAAAGTGCGTAAAATCGTACCCCATGTTTTCCACATATATAAAACCGGCAAGGAATACTGAATGTAATCTCACCTTTACCCCTATTTTAATTTAATTATCTTCGATCTCGTAGATCTTTGCCGAAAACGGCGCAAATTCGTCCTTGAACGAGAATTTGTGCTGCTTGTAGGGCTTTTCCTCCGAGATTATGGACGGCTTTTTGACCGTTGGTGTGCTTCCGCTGTAAATGTCGCTGTCGCTGTAAAGTATCTCACGGAAGCAAGCCTTTTCGTCAACGCCTATCGTGTAATTCTCATATTTCTTATCCGAAAGATTGAGCACAACAAGCACCGCCCTGTTCGCAGCCATGCGCTTGTAAACATATACACAGTCCTCGCAGGCGTCCGCTTCGAGCCATTTGAAACAGCCGCTGTTGTATTCGCCGTTGTGGAGCGCAGGATTTTCCGCATAAAGCCTTGAAAGATCGGAAATAAACCGTGCAAGCGAATCATGCAGCGGATAACTCTTCATGAACCAGTCCTGCTGGCGTTCCTCCGACCATTCCCTGAACTGTCCGAACTCTCCGCCCATAAAGTTGAGCTTCTTTCCGGGATGTGTGTACATATAAGCATAAAGCGCCCTTGCCTGCGGAAACTTGTTATCGTAGTTTCCCCACATCTTCTGAACGATCGTAGCCTTGCCGTGAACATTTTCATCGTGCGAGAAGGGCAGGATATAAAGCTCGTTGTAGAAATACTGCATCGAGAAGGTTATCTTGTGATAATGCTTCGGACGTTCGGACGGCGGCGTGCGGAAGAAATCGAGCGTGTCGTTCATCCAACCCATATCCCACTTGTAGTCGAAACCGAGCCCGTCATATTCGCAGGGCGCCGTAACTTTAAGGTAGTTGGTCGAATCCTCCGCCATGAGCAGCGCTGTCGGATGAAGATGATGCAGACCGCTGTTCATGCTGCGGATGAACTGTACTGCGCCGTTGTTCACGCCTCGGTTTGCGTCACCCTGCCAGTAGATAATGTTGCTGATAGCGTCCATTCTTATTCCGTCAAAGTGGAACTCCTCAAGCCAGTAGTTTGCCGCAGACTGCATAAAGCTTCTCGACTCACCTCGGAAGTAGTTGAAATTATAGGTTCCCCATTCGCTTGCGCCTGCACCCGTGTTCGGATATTCATAAAGCGCAGTTCCGTCATACTTTGAAAGCGCATACCAGTCCGTTGCCATGTGAACGGGCACAAAATCGGTTATAACGCCGATACCTGCATTATGACAT
Source organism: Oscillospiraceae bacterium (assembly GCA_051891935.1). Classification (GTDB taxonomy): domain Bacteria; phylum Bacillota; class Clostridia; order Oscillospirales; family Ruminococcaceae; genus UMGS363. The sequence goes on along the minus strand of JBJFFR010000183.1, from coordinate 46,193 downwards.
TCATTTATGAAATATTTAAGGTCATCGGGAGTGCCGTAGCGTGAAGTCGGCGCAAAAAAGCCCGTTACCTGATATCCCCACGATATATCGGCAGGATGCTCGGAAAGCGGCATCACTTCAACATGGGTATAATTATTCTCTTTAAGATACTTGATAAGCATCGGCGCAAGCTCACGGTAGTTGTACCAGCGCTTCTCTACAGGTATGCTGCTGTCAAAGTTCTCTCCGATACCCTCCGCATCGGTCAGCTTCATCTTCCATGAACCCAAATGTATCTCGTAGATGTTTATCGGCTTGTTGTAGGTATCGCCCCTCGAAGCAAGCCAGTTTTCATCGCTGAATTTGAAGCTTTTCAGATCGGTGATATAGGAAGCGGAGTTCGGGCGAAGCTCCATCGCAAAGCCGAAGGGATCACACTTGTCGACCGTTTCTCCGCCTGCGCCGTGAATACGGTATTTGTACATCTGCCCTGTATGCGCATTGGAAACAAACAGCGAAAATACGCCGCCCGTGCCCTCTTTGTTCATATACTGACCGTACCACCCGTTGAACTCGCCGATCACCTCGATAGCTCGTGCGTTGGGCGCATAGGTGCGGAACATTACTCCCCCCTCTTCAACGTGTGCGCCGAAATATGTATAAGCATCAAAAGCTCTGCCGTCATAAAAATCCTGTAAAATCATAAGCGGTCTCCTTTTATAAATATCAGCTTTCGCCGTCTTCAAACATAATTTACAATATTATACCATATTCAAAGCATATTTTCAAGTGTTTTTTGTGTAAATTCACAACAAATTACAATAAAATTCGAACCGGGTCAATTTTTTCAAAAAATAAAGCCTTTATCCGACGAAAATACAAAAACAGCCTTGATTTTGATGTAAAAAAATGCTACAATATAATTATATTTTGGGAACCTCTAAAAACCTCCTTCTCGGCAAATTTTCTATGACTTTGCCCATCTTCTGCGTTAACAAACCTTGCAATACATCAAGAATAAGCTGATCTATCAGCGTTTCTTTAGTATTTACTGCGGTTTGTTGCCTTGAAGCTGTGCAAAGTCACTGACGAAAATTTGCGAGCAATACGAAGTATTGCTTAGTCTCGGTTTTTAGAGAACCCCTTTTATAATCTGACCGTAAAGGAGAACTTTTATGATAGTAAAACCTAAAATAAGAGGATTTATATGCACAACCGCACATCCCGAAGGCTGCAAAGCCGCAGTAAAGGCACAGATCGACTATGTAAAGTCGCAGCCTGCCGTCGAAGGCGCAAAGAAGGTGCTCGTTATCGGCTCGTCAATGGGCTACGGACTTGCTTCAAGGATCTCCGCTGCATTTTCCTGCCATGCCGCAACTATCGGCGTTATCTTTGACAAGCCCGGCACAGAAAGCAAAACAGGCTCCGCAGGCTGGTACAACACCGCCGCTTTTGAACATTTTGCTCACGAAGAGGGGCTTTATGCCAAGACGATAAACGGCGATGCTTTCTCACAGGCTGTCAAGGATGAAGTTATCGCCCTTATCAAGAAAGACCTCGGCAAAGTCGACCTCGTTGTCTACAGTCTTGCCGCTCCGAGAAGAACGCTCGCAGACGGTACAACAGTTTCCTCCGTGCTCAAGACGACCTCGAGCAGCTACACCAACAAGACAATTGATATGCGAAATATGACCGTTTCCGATATCACTCTTGACCCTGCGACAGAAGAAGAGATCGACAACACCGTTAAGGTAATGGGCGGCGAAGACTGGTTCGACTGGATACAGCAGATGGAGCGTGAACAGGTGCTTACCGATGACGCAATGACGATCGCTTACTCCTATATCGGACCCGAGCTTACACATCCGATGTATTACGACGGCTCTATCGGCAGGGCGAAGGCTCACCTCGCCGCAACAGCAGGAATGATCAACAACGTTACAAGCGTGAAGGCTTATGTTTCCGTAAACAAGGCTCTCGTTACACAGTCAAGCTCCGCTATCCCGATAGTTCCGCTCTATATCTCTATCCTCTTTAAGGTAATGAAGGAATCGGGAAACCACGAAGGCTGTATCGAGCAGATGCAGCGACTCTTCGCACAGAAGCTTTACAGCGGCAAGCCCGTTCCGACCGATGACGAGAACAGGATCCGCATGGACGATCTTGAAATGCTCCCCGATATCCAGGAAAAGGTATCAAAGCTCTGGGATGAGATCTCCACGGAAAATATCAACAGCTGCGCAGATATCGCAGGCTATCAGCACGACTTTTCCGAGCTTTTCGGCTTTGATGTAGACGGCATAGACTACGACGCCGATGTTGACCCCGTTATGCCGATAGAAAGCCTGCAATAATGCATAATTCGTAATGCGTAATGCGTAATTATTTGTTGCGCTGTTCATTTACGATATAATTTGTGGGATAAACAAAGGTGCTGTCACGATTTTGATTTTCGTGACAGCACCTTTAGTTTTTATTTCAATAAGCTTTAAACAGTGCACCTCTGACAGATAAGCGAAGCTAATTACGCATTACGCATTACGAATTAAGCATTAAATTAATTTTGTTTCTTTTTCATAGAATTAATTTTGAATTAACTTGACTTATTGTTAATATTGTTGTATAATATTATTAATATAATAAAAGAAGGTGTTAAAATGAAAGATATCAATGATCCGATCATCAGAAAAATGTCCGACGATATCGTAAAGATCTGCGATCCGTTCCAGATCTTCCTCGTTTCGAGCAAGCAAAATTCATCGGGGGAGCTTACCTCATTCAAGATATGCGCTGTCGTTGCCGACACCTATAACGAAAACGCACTTGAAAGTGAGATTCTTATCAAGACCGACTGCCCCGTGCCCTGCGATGTTATCATTTACTGTATCACTGAATGGAACGAATGCCTTGACGATGACTGCACATTCGCTTCGCGTATAGATAATGAGGGAGTAAAGCTTTATGAGCAGAAACAACAGTCATAAAACCGACAGCAAGCGTTATTACGATTGGCTTTACCACGCTTATCAGGATCTGCTCTCGGCAAAGGTTCTTATTGATGACAAAAGGTTATACGAACAGGTGGTTTTCCACTGCCAGCAGGCTATGGAAAAATCGCTCAAAGCATTCCTGCTTTATAAGTCGCATCGTCTTTTTGACGGTCACAACCTGACATGGCTCTGCAAGCAGGCGGCTATGCTCGACAGCGAATTCACCGACTGGATAGAAAAAAGCACACAGCTCAACCGTTTCTATATTGAAACACGCTATCCTGCCGACATTCCTGCAAATATCACCCGTGATTTTGCCGACACCGTACTCACCGACACGCAGGAGCTTGTCGATGTTGTATGCGAACGCATCAAATTTGATTACAACAGCTATCACAAACGGACAAAAAGGTGAGGTAGCATAAATGCTTTTCTTCAGAAAAAGAACAAAAGTGCAAGAATCCCTTATGGGAATAACTTGTGTTTACTGCGGCAAGAAGTACAAAGACCGTCAGATGAACGGCTCGGTCTGTCCGCGCTGCGGTCATATTATCAAGCTTTATGATGAAAATGACGATAGATGGAACTGCGAATACTGTGGCTTAAGATGCAGCGGAAACAATGTTGTCTGTCCTGCTTGCGGACATGGTAAAAATGATAGTCCAAGATAAAAAATTCAGCACCAAAAGCAAAATTTGGTGCTGTTTTTTGTTGGATTAAAGAAAAAGGGACTGCCGAAACAGCCCCCTTATCTTTTTACTTTGTGTTGGAAAGCTTCCAGCGGAATGCCGAGATACGCTGTGCCTTTGTGTTATCGTAGGAAATATTGCTGCAGGCAAGGCTGATATCGTTGTAGCGGTAGTCGTTCTTTCCGCTGCCGCCGCCGAAATTGAACAGACCCTTTATACCCTCCGAACCGAGGTTACGCTGAACAACTGCGCCGATAGCGTGACGTTCACGGAGAAGATCGAGGATATCTTTTGCAGCGATAGGCTTTGTATCGCATACATTGTAAACGCCCATATAGTTTACTCCGGGAGCAATATTGAGAACGCCGACAATGAAATCAACGAGATTATATACGCAGCAGAAGGAGTAACCGTAATCGCCGTAGCCGTATACGAACGCGCAGCCTTCCTTCGGATCATAGATCTTTGCCTTGAGATTGTCGGTAAAGGCCTTTGTATATACAGGCGAAACACGGGCGATAACGCACTTGCAGGACGCACTCTTTGTAACGATCTTTGCCACTGCCTTTTCGCTTTCGTATTTCATCTTTCCGTAAGCGGTTGTCGGCTTTTCATCGGAAGTTTCACGGATAGGCTCACGAGTTTTCTGCGGAGCATACACCTGATATGTACTTAAAAGTATAATATCGCCGACGCCTGCGTCAACAGCAGCCTTGTAAAGGTATTTGTCAACAACTGCGCTCTGCTTTTCTTCAGCCGAAGTGATTATCGGACCAAGATCGTTATCGCAGGAGCAGGCAAGATGAACGAGAGCGTCTATGCTGGTGCCGTTGAGAATATTTGTTATATTGTCTTTATCATCAATAGACGCCTGAACAAAGCTGTAGTTAGGCGAGTTGACAAAATCATTCGGCTTGCTGTCTGTGCCGATAACCTTGAAACCTTTATCGAGGAGGGTTTCGGTAAGAGCAAGGCCAATCATTCCCGATGCACCGGTGACCATTACTGTTTTCATAAGAAGTTTACCTCCACATTCTTTTGTTCTATATTTACATAAAAATATTATACCACAATTGCAGATAAATGCAATAGAAATTCAATGAATTTTTTCATATTTGCATCAAAAAACTGATATTTGTAATAATTTCACTATTCGGACAAGCTTTTTTTGTGTAAAGACAGCAGACAAAAAAATAAAAAGCGTCCGTTTTAATGCTAATTCCTCATCACGAACGCTTTTTTGTATGGTTCAACTGTTATGAAATAATAATATGCCGACATATTGTGCGGTATGACAACGTTTTCATATTAGTATTATATCCTGTCTTTGAAAACTCTTAAAAGAAGCAGAGCAGCGAGCAGAGCGCCTGCCGAAATACAAAGAAGAACTACCTTTTCTGCGTCGGAAGAGCCGTCGGCGGAGGACTGCTGCGAACGTTCAATGCCGCTGTTCTCGTCACGGGAAGCTTCGGACATACTGTTTTTATCGAAGCTGCCGTTCACGGGCCGTTCGGACGATACCTCATCACCGCTTTGAGAAGTTGGCGCATCCTCACCGCCCGTGGATCTTTCATCGGACGATACTGCCTGCTCGCTCGAAGGAGCATTGCTGTTCGGCTGCTCGAGGCTTTCTCCGCCAAAATTCGGAAATTCGGGAGGTTCGCCGCCAAAGCCGCTTTGTTCGGAAGAAATTCCGAGATCAAAACCCGGCATATTTCCGTTCATACCGCCCTGCATATTTTCTTTTCTGCCGCCCATTGACATCGAACCCATTGCGCTCATGTTCACGGAAGAACCGTCAATAAGTGCGGAGCTGTCGGCAGACTGCGCTTCGGATGTGGACGGAACAGTTCCGTCAAGCTGCCCTCTCACGCTTTTTGCACGGAGAACGCAGAATTCTTTAAGCGCCGAAATGCCTGCGGTGAATTCGTCATAGGTACAGAATTTTGTCGGATCCTTTTCAACATAAGGCGAGATAAGCGCTTTTACCCGTTCGATCTCCGTTTCAAAATATCCGCTCTCAAAATAATCTGCAATGAATTCCGAAAGCGCTTCATGATAAAGCTCGGTGTATTTTTCATCGGCGAATATCCAGGCGATCATCGGACGTGAATCGGTATCGCCGCCCGAAACGGGAGAATCTATCGGGAAGTTTATCATTGAAGTCCCATCTCCGCCGCCCATAAACGAGCCGAATGCAAGGTTATAATCCCACGGTATCATTGAGAGAATACCGTCATTTTCGTAAAGGTAATAATTGTGTATCATTGAGCCTGTGTAGCTGTCAAAGTTGCAGACGAAATTGTGAACGGCAAAGTATTTTATCACCGCATCAGCATCAACTGCCGAAGCCGCATCGTCCGAGCTTAAAACCTTTAGCGAATTTATCAAACGGGTCTTGTCGGCATTGGTGATATCGGTCTTTGCATTGTCGAAGATGTTCTCATAGCTGTCAAAATCATCATCGGTATAAACAAGCTTGACATCGTCCGAACCCATTCCGCCGAAGCCGCCTTTTCCGCCATTTTCTCCGAAGCCGTTTAAATTTCCTCTCTGCGGCGGCTGACGGTCAGCATTTTCGGTATCCGATGCGCCTTTTTCCGTGTTTGAAGACGTAGTAAATTTTTCGTTTTTGCTGAAATCGAAATCGTCCTGATTGAAATTCTTTCCGTTTCCTCTTCCGCCGCCCATGGAGCTGCTGTCGGGTTTGTAGAGATTTCCTGTTCCGCTGTAATTGCGTTCAAGAAAGCTGTCCTCTATCGCTTCGACCGCAAGGTAAAGTCCCCAGTCCTCGCCGTTTACGGTGATATATGCAAAGCTGCAAAGCGGTGCGGCGACTCCGGCAGAGTTCATCATCGTATAGCAAAGGTAGTCTTTTATATAGGTGTTGTCCTGAATGATGTTGTTAAGGCAAAGCTTGTCAAGTCCGTAATAGCTTGCACCGTCATTGTAATGGTCGAATTCGAGCTTAAAGCTGTAACGGTCATTGCCATATTGTGCGACCTGACTTAACGATGAGTTTCCCTTTGCGCGAATAGCAATATTTTTGAACGCTTCTCCGTCGATGACAGCGGAACAGCTTGCATATTCCTCGTTTTCGCAGCTTTCAATAAAGCTGTCCCAATCGTCCATTACAATATCAACGGAATGAACATAAGAGATGTCGAACAGCTTTGCCTCATATCCAAGCGTTCGTGAAGCGGCTTGGATGCCGATCTTATCGGGAATACACAGCATCACGGTCAGGACAAGACATAAAACCATAACAACAGCGCATATCCTGTTGAAGTATCTGCTTGTTGACATTGTTTTCCTCCCAAAGGATAATTCTTAACCCATATATTCGCCGTTAAAGCTTACAAGAACAGCACTCTGAACGCCGTTCATCTCCGAAAGGATATTTACGAAATCGGTGTTGTCATCCTTTAAGCGTATCTCGTAATTTATCTCGACCGAGCCGTTGACAGCGGTCTTGCTCTTCACCGTGCAGCGCTGCGTCTGCTTTTTGAGGAATTCAAGAGCAGCCGTTTCACTTTCGTGACTGTCGCATTTGATAACGGCAATGTACGGGTTTATGTGCTGCTTTTTGTTGACGAATATAATTAGTATCACGCCGATGAAAATGCTGCCGATGACTGCAAGCGGTATCATACCTGCGGCAAGAACGATGCCTGCAGCGATCGCCCAGAAGAGGAATGCAATATCGAGCGGTTCTTTTATCGCCGTGCGGAAACGTACAATTGAAAGTGCACCGACCATACCGAGCGAAAGCACAACGTTTGAGGTAACAGCAAGGATAACAAGATTCGTTATCATTGTAAGCGCAATGAGCGTTACTCCGAAGCCCGATGAATACATCACTCCCGAATAGGTCTTCTTATACACGAAGAAAATGAAAAGTCCGAGTCCGAATGCAAGAATCAGCGAGACCGCCATATCTAAAAGGCTCACGCTTGTTATGTTTTCAAGAAAGCTTGATTTGAAAATATCGTTGAAGGTCATAGTTTTATCTCCTTTAAAAAGATTAGTATTAATATAAACCGTAGGAAAGCCTGCAGGCTGCATATTTTGAGAAGGACGAGGTCTGTCTGCTGCCGAGCTGTATTATATCCGCAATTACCGAGGGCAGAAATTCATCCCATTTTACTTCAAGGATGATATCCTCACACGACGGAACGGTCACGCAGTTCGTATTAATCAGCTCGGTCGGCTCCGTTCCCGTTCGGATGTCACAGTCGAGCGTTACACGGACATTTCCCGGAGGAAAAACGAACGCCTCACGGGTATAATCGACTATGGTTTTCGGCTTTAAAAGCTGCGTGTCCATTTTGAACGCAAGTTCGTCAATAAGCTCGTTTCCGCTGTCACGAACGGCAGTTCCGTGCGCAAGCAGATCAGCCTGTTCAAGCGTCAGCGGTACGCTCTGCTTTGAGGTAAGTCCTCCGAGCTTGCTCTTTTTTTCAAGTCGGATAAAGGACGTATCGCCGTTGTAATACCGTATTCGGAACTTTTCACGGCAGCTTACGCCATTTATTTTTTCAAGCAGAGCCTTATCGAAAAGATTGTCGAAATAAAGGCTTCTTATCCCGTATTTTCCGCCGACCGAGAAGCTGTCCTTCTGCATAACCTTGGAAAGCCGCATACGAAGCACGGCCGCATCAACGGGCGATATTGAATGTTTATATTCGTGACGGAACTTCTGCTCCATTCTCATCATCCTTTACTGTTTACTTTGAATTAAAGTATAATTAACATACCTTAAAACAACCTTAGATTTTTTCAAGGGATTTATACTAATAACCATTTAACCTATGGATAAAATACGGCGGCTATAATACGCCCACTCTGCGTCAAACTCCCTTGACAGGCGGCAGCCTGCCTGCGGTCGTTTTCCTTGATTGGTCGTATTCTATCCACCGTCTTTATCCATAGAACAAATGGTTATTAGTATTAATTATTGCAAAACGGTAACAAAAAAGCGCTTTTTGTTGAAATGTTTAAAATTAGATTACAGTTTTTGTATAATGTGGAAAAATATAAATAAGTGTGCTATAATGTAGGAACGAAATAAGGAATAATATTTGATCCAATGCCAATTTTTTGAATCTTACCGGGAGATGAAAAGATCCATGAAAAAAATAGGCGAGAAGCCTGATAAAATAAAAGACCGCCCCCCCAAAAAGGCAAAGGAAAAGCCACCGAAAACGCCGCTTAAAGCAAAAGCTTTCCCGATAGCCTGCATAGCACCAAGCTTCATCGGCGTTATGATATTTTTCATAGTGCCGTTTATGGTAATACTTTTCTATTCGGTGGTCGATAACCCTATAAATAAGGAATTTGTTTTTCTTGACAACTACATAAGTCTGCTCAAAAACAGCGCATTCAAAAAAGCGGCGATAAACACGCTTAAATTTTCGCTGACATCCGTTCCGCTCGCTGTCGTTCTCGGACTTGGACTTGCGATGCTCCTCGATGCGAAAATTCCGCTCGTCAGCCAGTTCAGGGCAAGCTTTCTCTGCCCGATGATGGTTCCCGTCGCTTCGGTCGTGCTCATCTGGCAGGTTATTTTCCACTACAACGGAACGCTCAACGAAATACTCACGAAATTCGGCGCAGACAGGATCGACTGGCTCAAATCCGACAAGGCAATGATCGTTGTAACAGTGCTTTTTCTATGGAAAAACCTCGGATATAATATGATACTGTTTCTTTCGGCGCTCGGCGGCATCTCAAGGGATCAGCTTGAAGTCGCAACGCTTGAAGGCGCAGGCAGCTGGTACAAGTTCTTCCATATAAAGCTGCGTCATCTTTCGCCGACAATACTTTTTGTTGCGATACTTTCGCTCATCAACTCGTTCAAGGTCTTCCGTGAGGTTTATCTGCTCACGGGCGATTATCCATACGATTCGATCTATATGCTCCAGCATTTTATGAACAACACGTTCCGATCGCTCGATTATCAGAAGCTTTCGGCGGCTGCGATAATAATGTCGGCAGTTATGATAGTTATCCTTGCGCTGCTGTTCTATGCTGAAAACAAGTTCGGGGAGGATACGGAATGACAGCTGAAAATACAGTACAAAAACCTCTTCGCAAAAAGAAAAGCTTCAGCCGCTGCCAAAATAAAATAGTTCTTGCGGTGATGACTCTTTTCGCTGCTGCTGCGGCACTTATATTCCTTATGCCGACAGTGCTGACGATAGCAAACTCGTTCATGTCCTCTTCGGAGATATCCGCAAACTACGGCTCGGTTTTCTCAACGACCGAATCGGGCGGAAAGACCTTCATCTCCGAAAAGGTCAATCTTAAATTCATCCCCGATATGGTATCATTTTCGCAGTATTTTACGGTGCTTTTCAAAAGCCCCGATTATCTGTTCAAATTCTGGAACTCGGTGATACTTGTTATCCCGATAGTGATCTTCCAGCTTGCGATTGCTGCATTCGCTTCCTACGGCTTTGCCCGACTTAAAGGAAGACTAAAGGAGATACTTTTCTTCGTGTATGTGATCGTAATGATGATGCCGTATCAGGTTACGCTCGTACCGAACTACCTTGTTGCGGATAAGCTCGGCATACTGAACACACGCTGGGCTATAATCCTCCCGGCAGTATTCACACCCTACTCGGTATTCCTGCTGACAAAGGTCATGAAGCGTATCCCCGAAGCGATCATTGAAGCCGCAAAGCTTGACGGCGCAGGCGAGATGCAGATCTTCCGCTATATTGCGCTCCCCTTATGCAAGAGCGTAATATTCTCGGTAATTATCCTCGTATTTATTGATTACTGGAATATGGTCGAACAGCCGCTCATTCTCCTTTCGGACGAAAATCTTTATCCGCTGTCAGTTTTCCTTTCAAGGATAAATTCGGGAGAGATAGGACTTGCGTTCGCTGTTGCGACGATCTATATGATACCCACGCTGCTTATGTTCCTTTACGGCGAAGAATATCTCGTTGAAGGAATAGCTTATTCGGGCGGCATAAAGGGTTAAAAGGAGGTTATATAATGGACAATAAAAAACGTGAATGGGTCAAAACGGCAGCAATAATTTTCCTTACGATAATGCTTTTGCTGACGTTTTTCTCCAATACGATAATGAACTATTCTCTGCCCGAGGTTTCGGCAAAATATGTCCAGAGCGGAAGCCTTTCCGAGCAGATCAGAGGTACTGTGACCGTTGAAGCCGCACAGCAGTATGAGGTAAAATACAACGGCGCATCAAGGACGATCGATTCCGTTGAAGTAAAGCAGGGCGATACCGTTGAAAAGGGTCAGGTGCTCCTGCGGTTCAACGGCGAGATCCCCGACCTTGAACCTGCCGAGAAAGAGCTTGAAACAGCACGGAACGACTATCGTTCAAAGCTCCTTGACTTAGGCGCAGATTATTCATTGGAAGAGCTTGAGATAAAGAACCTTGAAGAAGACATCGAACGTCTTAAAGCAAGTCTTGGCGGCAATAATGACTACTCGAAAGAAGCAGAGAAGCAAAAGGAGCTTGAAGAAATGATCCTTTCGCTTACAAAAGAATGCAGCGGACTTGAAAAAGAGAAAAAGGATTATGAAAACAAGCTTACAAGTATCACCGAACAGCTTTCCTCACTCGGCTCGGATGATTATGATGCTCTCGACAATGTTTACAGCAATGAGCTTTCCCCTATATATACGTCCGTTGTTAACTATAAAGGCAAAAAGGAAAAATACGAAAAAGAGGTCGAACAATATACAAAAGAACTCGGCGATATGGTAACGAACGAGGATATCGCACAAAAAAACGCCGAGGTGCAGAAGCTCCAGGCACAGGCCGCTTCCCTCGAAGATCAGTATTTTTGGGCGCTTATTGATGAAACCAAAGGCGACGCTTCAAGCATAAATGAAAGCCTTATCCTAACAAAAATAGACCTCGGCAGAGCAAGATCAGAGCTTTATGAAATGTATAACAAGCAAACTACCGACAATCTCATAAACCTCAAGCTCCAGGTTTCTACAAGAAATCAGCTGCAGTTTGAGAATAAATACAACGACGCACAGAACACACTCAATCTTAAAAAACTGGAAGTCAGCAAAAAAATCAATTCCGAAAAGAAAAAATTAAAAGCAAAATTAGAAACAAATGTCTCCAAGATAGACGAAATAAAATCAAACATCGAAACCGCCGAAGCCGACAAGAAAAAGGTTGAATCTGAAATTGAAACGATCAAGAAAAAGATTGAAACCGATAATGAAACAAAACAGAAAATAACGGAAAACGAACGCTCTCTTGAAACTATGAAGATCAATCTTGAAAAGAAGCAGAACGAAGATCTTGTCGCTGCCGGAAAAACAAACATTGAGATCGAAGCTATGCAGAGTGAGATAAAGCGTCTTGAAGGCAATATCCAAAAGCTTAAAAACAACGCACAGGGCGGTGAGATCACAGCACCCGTCGCAGGTATTATAAGCTCTATGAAGGTCGTTCCAGGCGAAACGCTCGAATCGGGTACGTCGGCAGCTTCTATCGAAATGGTGGAAAAGGGATATACCGCAAGCTTCTCCGTAACGCTTGATCAGGCTAAAAAGGTCAAGATCGGCGATATGGCAGAAATACAGTATTTCTGGGGCGGTGATGCGCAGGCAAAGCTCACGCAGATAAAGGCAGACCCCTCTAACGCACAGAACAAGCAGCTCGTTTTCGACGTTTCGGGCGATGTTACTCCCGGTCAGTCGCTCCAGCTCGTCCTCGGCGGAAAGGGTCAGCCGTATGAATGTATCATCCCGAACAACGCTATAAAAGAAGACTCCAACGGCAAGTTCGTTCTTACCGTTATCGCAAAGAGCAGTCCTCTCGGAAACCGCTATATTGCAAAGCGCTGCGATATCACCGTAATTGCCTCGGACGGCGTGAACACTGCCGTAACGGGCGTTGCACAGAGCGACTTCATCATTTCCACATCGACAAAGCCTATCAATGCAGGCGATCAGGTTCGCCTTGTTGAGGGATAAAAACGGCACGATATGATCTCTTGAAGGAGGGAGCAGGAACGAACACAACAAAAAAGATCCTATATATAATTCTTGCCGCCCTTGATGCGGTCTGTATCGCGGCATTCATAATATGTTTCATCGCTTTCGCAGGACTTGGGAAAAAGCTCCCGTCACAGAACGCAGCGGAAAGCTGGAAAAGTGAAGACAGCGAAAAATATGACCAGATCTCGGTGTTTTTCAGCGGCGGCTCGGGTCTTGACCTTAACGAGATCCGCCGTATGAGGGTCGATATAGACAAGAAGATGACCGAAAACTCTCTCACCTCCGAAAACGAGGGCGCAAGGCTGTATTTTGACGCCTTTTCCTGCGCCGAGCAGAAAATAACCGTTTCAACAATGAGCGACAGCTATGCGCCTAATGTCGATGCGAATACGATAGTCACAGGCGGAGATTTCTTCCGTTTTCACCCCTTTAAGCTGCTTTCGGGCTGCTATTATTCGGACGATGATCTTATGCAGGACAGGGTCGTAATTGATGACACTCTCGCCTGGCAGCTTTTCGGTTCGAGCAATGTCGAAGGGATGGCTGTGAGCATCGGCGGAAAGATCTTCACCGTTTCGGGCGTTGTGAAGCTTGAACAGGATAAGACCTCGCAGTATCTTGTCAGCGGAAAACCTTATATGTTCATTTCCTACGAGGGAATAAAGCTCATTTTGGAGAACGCTCCCGAGATATCCTGCTATGAGGCAGTGCTTCCAAGTCCCGTCAAGGGTCTTGCGCAATCGGTAATAAAGGACATTCTTAACGTCCCCGAGGAAAACCGAACGCTCATCGTAAATACAGGTAGATTCTCCGTAATTAATATGACAAAGGCAGCGTTTGACGGCGGCAAAAGCGCTGTTGTCGACAAACCGATAGTTTACCCCTACTGGGAAAACGCCGCAAGGATAACGGAGAGAAAGGCTTCAAATCTTATATCGGCAATGATAGTCCTTCTCTGTGCTCCGATAATCACAGTTTTGTACTTTGCCGTTCTGCTTTTTACAAAGCGAAAGGCAATTACACATAAGCTTTCGGAGAAACTCCGTGAAGCAGCTTCTTCGGCAGCGCAATTCTTCAAAAACAGAACTTTAAGACAAAAAACATGAAAGGCGGAATTTGGATCTATGAAAAAAACAATAGTTAAACGTGCACTCTGCGCAGGCTTGGCAGCGGCAATGATGCTCTCGCTCTGTGCCTGCGGAAAAACAACGAGCAAGCCCGAAACAGCTTCAAAGGATAACCTCTATTCCTCAAAGGAGATCCCCGTTTCGGGACTTGATTATATCAGCGCAATGACAGCCGATTCGGACAGTATCTATGTTGTCGGCAGCAAAAACATCTCCGTTGAGGGCAACAGCGAAAACTCCGGCGGTGAAGCAGTTGCCATACCGAGAGTCTACGGCATGGCTGTTGAAACTACTGCTGTAGACGCTGTTGAAACAACTGATACAGACGCTGTTGAAGATGAAGTATCAGCCGACAGCGATGCTGCTGCCGATCAGGACACAGAAGTCGAATCCACCGACACTGCAGTTGATATGCCTGCCGAGGAGCCTATCAATGATTTCATAACGCAGACCATTCTTACTGTTTATGATTTTGACGGAAACAAGACAGCCGAAAAGGTTCTCTTTGATTCAAGCGAGCTCGGCGAAAACACATACGCAAACGTTCAGTCTATGTTCTTTTCGGGCGACAAGCTTTCGCTTCTTATAAGCAAAAGCTCCTGGAATAACGAAACAGGCGAATCGAGCGAAACCTTCTACCTTGAACGCTTCGATAAGAGCCTTGCATCGGCAGGCAAAACAGAGCTTGACGACCTTAAAGCAAATTACTCCGCCGATGATTATTTCTATATCAGCAACTATACCGAGGACAATGACGGAAACGGCTATGTTCTTATAAACAACAACATCCTTGTTACCGATAAAAACGGCAAATTCCAGTTCTCTGTCGCTCTGGATGCAAACACAGCACAGGATTCGGGTTCGTCTATAAATTCTATCGTCCGCGGAAAGAACGGAAGCGTTTATGCTCTCATCAATTCCTATTCCTTCAAAGACGATGTTTATGAATCGAACAATACAGCAAGGATCATTGACTTTGCGGCAAAGAAGTTCAGTGATACCGAATACCCCATCTCCGCTTCCGTTTACGGCAGCAGCTATTCGGGCGGTCAGTATGATATCGTTTATAACGGCGATTCCGCACTTTACGGTCTGGACATCGAAACCAACGAGAGCACGACACTTATCGACTGGATAAAGTCCGGCATCGATTCCACTACTCTCAGCAACGTTATCCTCTCCCCCGACGGAAAGATCATCTACTCAGCATATACATACGATTATTCGGGCGGCGGAATTTCCTATTCCCAAGATGATATGGTCATCTATGTCCTCACCAAGCTTGACCCTTCGGAAATTCCCGACAAGGAGCTTATCTCCGTTTATACCACCTACATTCCTTACCAGATCAAGAGCAGGATCAGCCAATTTAACAAGACAAGCGACAAATACCAGATCGAAGTTACCTCCTACATGGACGATGACTGGTCAAACTACGATGACTGCATAAAGCGCATCAACAACGACCTCGTTGCCGGAAAGATACCCGATATCCTTATCTGTGACAGCTCGCTCCCGTTCAACAGCTATGTTTCAAAGGGACTTATCGCAGACCTCGGTTCGATGATGGAAAAGGACGAAAGCTTCAACCGCGGCGATTACCTTGAAAATGTTCTTGAAGCGTTCAGCGTCGGCGGAAAGCTCTACAGAATAGCTCCCTCGTTCAGCATCGTAACAAAATCCGCAAAAAAATCCATCGTCGGCGACAAAACAAGCTGGACAATGGACGATTTCCTTGCTGTAAAGGAAGCTAATCCCAACAGCGAAATGCAGACCGAAATGACAAGCACAAACTTCGTTTCCTCAATGATCGTCTACAACATCGGTCAGTATGTAAACTACGAAACAGGCGAATGCTCCTTCAACACCGATTCGTTCAAGAAAGCACTCGAATATGCAAAAACACTCCCTGCCGAGATCGACTACGATTCACTCTATCAGGATGAAAGCTATTGGATGAAGCGTGAATCCGCTTACCGTGACGGCTCAACTATCCTCAAGGATGAATATATCTACGGCTTCCGCACCTTCAAGCAGGATGAAGAAGGCTACTTCGGCGAACCCGTAACAATGATCGGAATTCCGTCCGATAACGGCAACGGCTCAATGTTCCAGATAAATACTTCACTTGCAATAATGGCAAAGGCAAAGAACCCCGACGGTGCATGGGAATTCATAAAAACCCTTCTCACCGATGAAGCACAGGAAAATATGGGCGAACTCCCGATAAAGCTCTCCGCCCTTGATAAGCTTGCCGAAAAGGCAAAGGAACGTCCTTACTGGGAAAACGAAAAGGGCGAAAAGGAATACTATGACGAACAGGTCTGGATCGGAGAACAGCAGTTCGTTATCACCCCGAACACCGATGAAGACAATCAGCGTATGATGGACTTCATCAAGTCGATAAATACCGTTTACGAATATGACAGCGATCTCCTCAAGATCATTGACGAGGAAGTTCAGGCATATTTCAGCGGTCAGAAGTCGGTCGATGAAGTTGCAGACATCATCCAGAACCGTGCAAGCACATATATCAGCGAAAGCAGATAACTCCCCCCTTGTTATCCCGTTTTTCGCAGGATATAGAATACCCCCGTTTGTGTAACAACAGACGGGGGTATTTCATATTATGGTCATAGGCAGAGTTGATTTATTGGGAATACAGAAAGGATCGCTTAAAATGAAAAAAAGATTTCTTATAGCAGGCGGAGATATGCGCTTTGTAAAGCTTGCGGGATTTCTGCGTGAAAACGGCTGCTTTGTAAATATGATAGGCTTTGACAACGGCATAAATACCTGCAGCGGAGTGCATAATTTCCGCAGCCTTATCTCCCTTAACGAAAAGACTGACGTGCTTGTCCTTCCGCTTCCCGTCAGCATGGACGGCGAGAACGTGAACTGCCCTTATTCGGACAGCAAATTATCCATAGAAACTCTCGCCGCCGCTGTTGCCGAAAACGGCATCGTCTTCGGAGGACGTTTCCCGAACGGGATGAGAGAAAGGCTTGAAAAAAGAGGCCTTACCGTTATAGATTATTCCGAACGGGAGGAATTCGCTGTCATGAATGCCGAAGCCACAGCCGAAGGCGCTCTGCAGGCGGCTATGGAGGAAACCGACCGAACGATAATGGGGCAGAAGATACTTATCATCGGCATGGGGCGCATCGCAAAGGCTCTTATAAGGCTCCTGCAGGGCTTCAATGCCGAGATAACAGCCGCCGCAAGGAAGTATTCCGACCGTGCCTGGGCGGAGATATACGGCTGTAAAACCGCCGATATCGCATCTCTCGATAAAGAGCTTGAAAGGGCAACGATAGTGTTCAACACCGTCCCCGTGCCGCTTCTTGACGAAAGGCTGCTTTTGAAGATAAACAAGGACTGTCCTGTGATAGACCTTGCGTCAAAGCCGGGCGGCATCGACTTTGAAAGCGCTTCAAGAATAGGTGTGCGGACTCTCTGGCTGCTTTCGCTCCCCGGCAAGGCTGCGCCGACGACCGCAGGGATAACGATAGGAAAAACGATACTTAACATACTGGAGGAAAGGGGCGGAGATTTTGTCTGAAAAACACACAAGTCTTGCCGGTGTGAAGATCGGCTATGCGCTCTGCGGAAGCTTCTGCACCTTTTCACGCTCGATAGAACAGCTGAAAAGGCTGAAAGAGGCAGGCGCAGACATTACAGCGATAATGTCGTTCAATGCCGCTTCACTCGATACACGTTTCGGAACGGCTGAAAGCTTCCGAAATACGATTGCGGAGATCACAGGAAAACCGCTGATACTTACAATAGAGGACGCCGAACCGATAGGCCCTATGAAAATGTTCGATGTCCTTGCAATTTGTCCGTGCACGGGCAATACCATAGCAAAGCTGGCGAATTCGATCACGGACACACCCGTGACAATGGCTGCAAAATCACATATCCGCAATGCCCGTCCCGTTGTCATAGCCGCTGCAACGAATGACGGACTTGCAGGCAGCGCAAAGAACATCGGCGCATTGATGAACTATAAAGGCTACTACTTTGTGCCGCTCGGTCAGGACGACAGCGAGAAAAAGCCACGTTCGCTCGTAGCGGATTTCAACGAGCTTGGCGATACCATACTTGCAGCACTTGACGGAAAACAATTCCAACCGCTGATTATCTAACGCGCTTTATCTAATGCGTAATTCGTAATGCTTAATGCGTAATTAGCTTCGCTTATCTGTTAGAGATACGCTGATTAAAGTGCATAGAAAAAGGTGCGGTCACGAAATGTACTTACAAATCGTGACCGCACTTTTATTTTTCAGGACATCAGTCCCCTACAGATTAAAACGTAAATGAACAGCGCAGCAAATAATTACGCATTACGAATTACGCATTACGCATTATACTTCACTTCTGTGTCGTATCGTTTGTTCCTGCGCTGCTTGCAAGCTCCTTAACGGAGGTAACAAGTCCTGCAAGTCCCTGTATCTCGGAAGGAATGATGATCTTTGTAGCCTTGCCGTCAGCAGCCTTGCCGAATGCTTCAAGTCCCTTGATAGCGATAACGCTTTCGCTCGGATTGCTTTCATTGAGCTTTACGATGCTGTCTGCGAGAGCCTTCTGCGTGAGCTCGATAGATTCAGCTTCACCCTGTGCTTCAAGTATCTTCTGCTGTCTTACAGCGTCCGAACGGAGGATAAGCGCCTGCTTTTCAGCTTCAGCCTTGAGGATAGCAGCCTGCTTGTCAGCTTCTGCACGGAGGATCTTGGATTCCTTTTCACCTTCGGCAACGAGGATCTGTGACTTCTTTTCACCTTCGGCCTGGAGTATCTTTTCACGTCTTTCACGCTCTGCCTTCATCTGTCTTTCCATTGCGTCCTGGATCTCTCTCGGGGGAAGAATGTTCTTGAGCTCAACACGGTTTACCTTGATGCCCCAGGGGTCTGTTGCAACGTCAAGCAGAGATGTGATCTTTGTGTTGATAACGTCACGGGAAGAAAGCGTTGCATCAAGCTCCATCTCACCGATGATGTTACGGAGAGTTGTAGCCGTGAGGTTTTCGATAGCGCTCATAGGACGTTCAACGCCGTATGTGTAGAGCTTTGCGTCTGTGATCTGGAAGAATACGACCGTATCGATCTGCATTGTAACGTTATCCTTTGTGATAACCGGCTGCGGCTTGAAGTCAGCGACCTGCTCCTTGATGGAAACCTTTTTTGCTACCTTGTCAATGATAGGAACAACGTAGTGAGGGCCTGTTTCAAGCGTCTTGCTGAATGCGCCGAAACGCTCAACGATATAGACCTGTGCCTGCGGAACGAACTTGATACCGCTTATGAGAACAAGGATAACGATGATAGCTAAAATAATGAGAACTGTTGCTAAACCCGGCATAATTATTACCTCTTTCTGTTTTTGATTTTGTTTTTGTTGATTTGTTCAAGCTGCATTAAGCGTCGGTTTTTTCGACAAGCAGCTTTGCGCCTCTGACTTCTTTGATGCGGACAACGCTGTCTTTCGGGATAAGCTCTTCGTCTTCGGTAACTGCGATCCAGTCAACGCCGTTGAATTTCACTCTTCCAAGACCTCTTTCCGAATCAATATCCTCAACTACGACTGCAGTCTTGCCTGCATAGCTGTCGGAATTCGTCGGAATGAATTTCTTCGGGAAAAGCTTCTTCACAAGCGGACGGGTGAATATCAGCAGTATCGCCGAGAATGCCACGAAAAGCACGAGCTGAATTATCCACGATGCGCCGAGAGCGGCTGCGATCAGCGCTGCAACTGCACCTGCGGCAAACCATATCGAAACGAGCGCTGCCGTAGCTGCTTCTGCAAGTATCGCTGCAACGAGGACAATGATCCAGAAAATCACCATAGATCTCACCTGTCTTTCTCTTAAATAAATGTATTTGGTGTTTACGGAAGAAAAAGCTTTTTTGAACCGTATAGGATCGGTTCTTTATCCGTTGTGATTATATTAACATAAAAACATAAAAAATGCAATAGTCGATTAAGATTAAATTTTGTCAAATTTCCGATTTTAAGGCAGATTTTTTAAAGCTACTGTCTGCCGCTCATTCGCTCTTCACCGCTGTTAATCGTATAAAATAGAATTTTCTTGACTTTAACGCCGTACTATAATATAATTAAGGTATAAGAAATATTTGATGCAGGGTTTTGTGAACGTGATAAACGCCCTGTATCTGAAAGGATAAAACGTCATGAAAAATTATTATGACAACAGAGAGCTTTCCTGGCTGAAATTCAATGAGCGTGTGCTTGAAGAAGCTATGGATGAACGCGTCCCTCTCGGCGAACGTCTGCTGTTCGCTTCGATCTTCCAGTCGAACCTCGATGAATTCTTTATGATAAGAGTCGGCTCGCTTTACGACAGAACCCTCGTTGACGATGAGGAACGTGACAACAAAACGGATATGACCTGCGCTGAGCAGCTTTCCGCTATCTTTGCGCGCTGCACCGAGCTTGCGCTTATGCGTGACAAGGCATACGGTGATATAATGTCGCAGCTTAAAGACCGCTACGGCGTTGAGCAGGTCGATTTCAAGGCTCTTTCCAAAGAGGAAGAGGAGTTCCTGCGTGTTTATTTTACAAAAGAGATACTTCCGCTCATCTCTCCGCAGATAATCGACAAGCGCCACCCGTTCCCGTTCCTTAAAAACAAGGAAATATATGCCGTTGCGCATCTCGAATCAAAATCCCAGTCGATGAAGCTCGGCATAATTGCGGCAAGCGGCTCATTCTCCCGTGTCATCTTCCTCCCGACCGCAAATAAGATGAGATTTATGCTTGTCGAAGAGCTTATACTTCATTATATGCCGATCGTCTTTGAAAATTATAAGATATTATGCAAATCTCTGATGAGAATTACAAGAAATGCCGATATCAATATGGAAGAAGCGCTCTACGACCACGAGGTCGACCTGCGTGAAGTCATGACATCACTTCTCCAGAAGCGAAAAAAGCTTTCTCCCGTAAGAATGGAGCTTTCACGAAAGCTTGACGAGGAATCGCTCGCATTCCTGCGCAGCAATCTCGAGCTTACACCCGATAAGATCTTCCGCCAGAAATCACCGCTCGACCTTTCCTGCGTCTTCCCGATAAGAGCCAAGCTTGAAAGCGCAGACCCCGAGCTTTTCTTCCGCAGAGCCGTTCCGCAGAGGTCCCGTGAGATCGTCCACGAGCTGCCCGTTATTGACCAGGTGCTCAAAAAGGACATTCTTCTCTACTATCCGTATGAATCCATCCGTCCTTTCCTGCGTATGCTGAACGAAGCGGCATTTGACCCCGATGTCGTTTCGATAAAGATAACCCTCTACCGTGTCGCTTCCGATTCAAAGGTGGTCGAAGCCCTTGTGAACGCTGCGGAAAACGGAAAGAACGTGCTTGTTCTCGTTGAACTCCGAGCAAGATTTGACGAGGAAAACAACATTGGCTGGTCGAAGCAGCTTGAAGACGCAGGCTGCAACGTTATCTACGGCCCCGAAAACCTCAAGGTACATTCAAAGCTCTGCCTTATTACACGCAAGAACGGAAACGGCGTGGAATACATCACGCAGATCGGTACAGGCAACTACAACGAAAAGACCTCCGCACTTTATACCGACCTCTGCCTTATGACCGCAAACAAGGATATCGCAGCCGAAGCAGGCGCAGTTTTCAACGCCCTCTCAATGGGAACGCTTGTTGAGGATACGCAGCATCTTCTTGTTGCACCTTTGAGCCTCCAGAACAAAATAATAGAGCTTATCGACGGAGAGATCGCAAAGGCTAAAAAGGGCGAGGAAGCTTATATCGGTCTGAAATTGAACTCCGTTACCGACCGTGTGCTTATCGACAAGCTCGCAGAAGCTTCAATGAACGGGGTTAAAATTCAGATGGTCATAAGAGGTATCTGCTGCCTTGTCGCAGGCGTCGAGGGCTATACCGATAATATCGAGGTAACGAGCATCGTCGGCCGCTACCTTGAACACGCCCGTATCTATATGTTCGGCAAGGGCAAGGATATGAAGCTCTATATATCCTCCGCCGACTTTATGACAAGAAACACTATCCGCCGTGTTGAAGTCGCAGCACCTATCTACGATGAACACGTCCGTGAGAGGATCGTCAACATCTTCAATACGATGCTTGCCGATAACGTCAAGGCAAGAGTTATGCTCCCCGACAGCTCGTATAAATATAAGCAGCCGAAAACGGGCGAAGAGCTTATTGATTCGCAGGCAAGCTTTATCGAAGAAAGCGTGGAAAATGCCGCCGCAGTCAAGGAGCCGCAGCAGGTATCGGTTCAAACAGCAGCAAAACCTGCAAAACGAGTTAAGGTAAAGCGCAAACGCAGCAAAAAGAACAGAAAAGCGGACAGACAATTTATAATGCGTAATTCGTAATGCACTGCGAAGCTGGGCATCGTAATTGCGTAATTGATTTGATAATAATAAAAACGAACACGCCGTTCACGATCAATAAAACCGTGAACGGCGTGTTTTGTATAAAATCTCAGTTCACCCCATTTATTTTTTCCCCTGTGTGGATATCTCCGCCGCATTCGATCGAACCACATTCTATACTGCCCTCGGCATAGAGCGTTTCACAGGATATCTTTTGACAATCGAAAATATTTCCGCAGCGGATACGGTTGTTTGCACTTACCGAACCGCTGACATTTCCGCAGTTCACACTGTCGCCTGCGTTTATTTCTCCACCAACATTCCCACAGTTTATACTGTCGCCGCAATTTATTCCACCGCCGACATTTCCGCAGTTTACACTGTCGCCGCAATTTATATCTCCGCTGACGTTCTGACAAGCTGTACTGCTGCCTGAATTTACATCTCCGCCTACATTCTGACAGGCAACACCGTCACCGGCATTCACATTTCCTCCAACATCTCCCTTTATGTCCGCACTGCCCCATATCTCGGCGTGGAGCGTACCCTTGAAATCCTCAACGGCGAGCTTTATGTGTGAATTTCTGTCCCATTTTTCTCTGTCAAGAATTTCGCCGTTACGAACCTGAACAATATAGAGCTTGTCATCATCGGGAAGAGAAAGCCTGTCCGATTTTGTACAGTCTGCGGCTTCTCCGAAGAAAAGACTGTCAATACTCACTCCGAAGAACGCTGCGATATCGGGGATTATTCCAACATCGGGCAGCGATTGTCCCGTTTCCCATTTTGAAACTGCCTGAACGGAAACGCTGACAGCGTTCGCAAGCACGTCCTGACCGACATCCATTTTTTTGCGAAGAGTTTTGATATTTTCACCTATGCTGATATTCATATTTTCATTCCTTTTTTAAAAATCAAAAGCTTTTGTTGACTTTATTTTAGCATATAAAAACCCAAAATGTCAAACGAATGTCAGTTTAATTCCTTCCTAAAAAATCAACTGACGGTTGATTGAATGAAAAAGAAATTTTTTCTCTTGACATATCGGTTAAAAGCGATTATAATAAATATAAAGAGGGCATACCGATAGACGGTCGCTCCCAAATTTTAGGTGTAAGAATAACCGCCGAGTTGGAAGCTGGGGCGGTTATTTCTTTTTGTTATTGCTATTTTGCATTAGCTGTATTACAGCGCAAATAAGTAGTCCGAGAGTTAAAACTTCAAGAACGCCCATAGCAACGCCCCCCTTTCAGGGAGCAAAGATTGACCGCCTACCGTTTAGGTATGCCCATACCATTATTTTATCAGTTACATAGGCTTTTGTCAATTGTTTTATCCGATTTATTAAAATCGCCGTTGAAAAAGAGGATTTTTATCTTGACATATCAGTTAAAAGCGATTATAATAACTATAAAGAGAGCAATACCGATAGACGGTCGCTCCCGAAACTTTAAGCGAAAGATTAACCGCCGCATTTCGAAGCTGGGGCGGTTATTTCTTTTTGTTATTGCTATTTTGCATTAGCTGTATTACAGCGCAAATAAGTAGTCCGAGAGTTAAAACTTCAAGAACGCCCATAGCAACGCCCCCCTTTCAGGGAGCAAAGATTGACCGCCTACCGTTTAGGTATGCCCATACCATTATTTTATCAGTTACATAGGCTTTTGTCAATTGTTTTATCCGATTTATTAAAATCGCCGTTCACGATCAATAAAACCGTGAACGGCGTGTTTTGTATATTGAAAAAATGCTTTCGGCTGAAAATAATTACGCAATTACGATGCCCAGCTTCGCAGTGCATTACGCATTAGATCAATCCTCTTCCTTTTCCGTAACAGCGATACCGAGAATATCAAGGCTCTCCTTATCTACTGCTGCAGGGCAGGAGGACATAAGCTCGGATGCGTTCTGTACCTTTGGGAATGCAAGTACGTCACGGAGATTGTCTGCGCCGCACATTATCATAGAAAGTCTGTCAAGACCGATTCCCATGCCGCCGTGAGGAGCTGCACCGTACTTGTATGCGTCAACAAGGAAGCCGAACTTCGCTTCGATCTCTTCATCGGTAAGTCCGAGCGATTCAAACATCTTCTGCTGAAGCTCATAGTCGGTGATACGAATAGAACCGCTCGAAAGCTCCGTGCCGTTGAGAACAAGGTCGTAAGCCTTTGCGAATACCTTGCTCGGGTCGCTGTCAAGATACTGTAAGCATTCATCCATCGGCATTGTGAACGGGTGGTGCATAGCGTCCCAGTGCTGTGTTTCTTCGTTCCATTCAAAGAACGGGAATTCTGTGATCCAGAGGAAGTTGAACTTGCCCTCGGGGATCATATCAAGCTGCTTTGCAACTTTAAGACGAAGCGCACCGAGAAGCGGAAGAACAAAGCTGTTCTTGTCTGCTGCAATAAGAACTACATCGCCCTTTTCTGCTCCTGTCGCCTTGAGAATAGCGTCAAGCTCGCCTTCCTTGAGGAATTTACCGAACGAGCAGTTGGGAGCGTCATCATTCCAGCGGATGTAAGCAAGACCCTTTGCTCCAATGCCCTTTGCGTGTTCGATAAGCTTGTCGATCTCTTTTCTTGTAAGCGCTGCAGCGGAGTTCTTTGCCGTGATAGCACGAACCGAACCGCCTGCTTCGATCGCAGATTTGAACACAACAAAATCGGTGTCCTTGACAGTATCGGTGATGTCAACGATCTCCATTTCAAAACGTGTGTCAGGCTTGTCCGAACCGTAGCGGTTCATAGCTTCTGTATAGGTAAGCCTTGGGAGCGGAGTCGGGATGTCTATGCCGAGAACCTCGGAGAATTCACGCTTTACAAAGCCTTCAGCCATCTGCATAATGTCTTCCGTGTCAACAAAGGACATTTCAAGGTCGATCTGTGTGAATTCTGGCTGTCTGTCCGCACGGAGATCCTCATCACGGAAGCAGCGAGCAAGCTGAATGTATCTGTCAAAGCCTGCGATCATAAGCAGCTGCTTGTATATCTGCGGTGACTGCGGAAGAGCATAGAACTTGCCGGGGTGAACTCTTGACGGAACAAGATAATCTCTTGCGCCCTCGGGAGTGGACTTTATCATCATCGGTGTTTCGATCTCAATAAAGCCGTTCTCCGCAAAGTAATCTCTTGCGACCTTTGCAATCTTGCTTCTCTTTATGATGTTGTCCTGGAGCTTCTTGCGGCGAAGGTCAAGGTAACGGTATTTAAGACGAAGCTCCTCGTTTGTGTTTGTGTCGTCAACGATCTCAAACGGAGGGGTCTGTGCCTTTGCAAGGATGCGGAGGTCGTCAACAAATATCTCAAAATGACCTGTTGCGATCTTGTCATTTATGCTCTCACGCTCACGGACTTCACCCTTTGCCATAACAACATATTCGGAGTGGCAGGACGCAGCCTTTTCAAATATCTCCTTGTCCGTTGTTTCGTTGAAGGTGAGCTGAACAATACCCGTTCTGTCACGAACGACCATGAAAATGATACCGCCCTTGTTTCTTACCGTGTCAACGTAGCCGCCGACCGTAACCGTTTCTCCTGCTTTAAGGACCTCGCCGCAGTAATGTGTGCGGTGAAGACCTGCCATTGTGTCTGCCATATTAAAACTTCCTTTCAATATATTTTATATAATTATTTTATAAATATAACGTCATAACTGCCGTTTTCGTTTTTTAAGAAATATACATCGGTCGTAGAGTAGCTGTTCGGCATATCATAACTGCACATAAAATCAGCTTTTCTGCGGCTGCCGTCATACCATGATTTTATCGGTATTTCATCTACACTTTGTGCAAGGAAATCAGTCATAGATTTGATGTTGCCATTTATGCAGTCACGGCAGAAATCCTCCGGAGAAGCGATTCCCGTGATATAAAGGGTGTGGCAACAACCTGCCTGAAGGGAGTATCGCTCAAACGCGGTGTCCTCGGGAAAAGTCACCGAAAATATCTGTTCAAGCTCTTTGATGCGATTTTTTGTAAAGAAATGCCAGCTTGCATAGGAATCGGCAAATATAACAACCGCAGGAACGGCGAAAACCAGTATAAGCAAAATCGCAGCAAACCATTTCTGTCGCAGCAATCTCTTTTCTCGCTTCCTTTCGGCTTCATTGATCTCTTCACACATAAAAGCAGTCACTCTCCCATTTCAAAGGGTTTTCGTCAATATATTTCCATATCATCTGAAAATCTTTTTCGTTTCTGATAATGTGGTCGTGATAGGAACGCTGAAAAATTTTTTGTCCGGCTATGCCGCGGATATCATTGATTTGTTTGGTTATCTGATATTTCAACCAGCCAACGACATTCCCAATTGTAGGGGACGGGTTTCCCGTCCCGCCTGCGGTAATGTCCGAATTTTGTACAACCAATAGAAGATGGATATGATTTGGCATTATAACATATTTATCAACAAATACAGTATGAAACTTTTCTGTGATAAAATTAATAAATCTATCGGATACTCTGCCGTAATCCGTGAGAATCGGGACGGGAAACCCGTCCCCTACATTTATATCCGATAAAATACATTCACGGTCTCGGGTGCATATTGTAATAAAATACGTTCCGTTTCCGCTGTAATCATACCCTTTTAGCCTGTTCGGTTTTCTTCTCGGATATTCCACGATCAAAGATTAATATCATCCAGCACACCGCTGAACATATTTGCAACCGAGATGTTGGAAAAATCATCAAGGAAGCTGTCACCGAGGGAAATATCGACCTTTTCACCAGTTTCCATATTTTTGAGCTGTGCTTTGCCGCTTTCAAGCTCGTTGCTGCCGAGTACCATGGTGAAATCTGCACCAAGCTTGTCGGCATACTTCATCTGTGCCTTAACTCCTCGTCCTGCAAGATCGTATTCCGCCCAGATACCGTCATCACGGAGAGTCTTTGTCAGAACGATCGCCTTTTCAAGCGCAGCCTCATCCATTGCAGCAATGTAGAGAGCGCATTTCTTCGGCTCGATAAAATCGCAGCCCTGATTTTCCATAGTCATGATAAGACGCTCGATGCCCATCGCAAAACCGAGAGCAGGCGTCGGGTTTCCTCCGAGCTGCTCGATAAGTCCGTCATAACGTCCGCCGCCGCAGACTGTTCCCTGCGCACCTATGCTCGTTGTAACGAACTCAAAAACCGTCTTTGTGTAATAGTCAAGACCTCTTACGATCTTCGGATTTACGGTGAATTCAATATTCATCGCCGTAAGGTTCTTTTTCAGCTTTTCAAAGTGGCTGCTGCAGTCCTCGCAGAGATAGTCAAGGATAACCGGCGCATCCTTTGCAATGTCCTGACAGATAGGGCTCTTGCAGTCGAGGATTCGCATCGGATTCTTTTCAAGTCTTTCCCGACAGGTTCCGCAAAGCTCGTCCTTTCTGCCTTCAAAATAGCTCTTTAGTGCCTTGTGATATTCGCTGCGGCACTTCGGACAGCCGATAGAATTGATGTTGAGCGCAACTCCCTTTATTCCAAGGCGGCGGAGGAAAGCGTCAACCATCGCTATCATTTCCGCATCTGCTGCAGGTGAAGCACTTCCGTACATTTCTGCGCCGAACTGGTGGAATTCACGGAGCCTGCCAGCCTGCGGCTTTTCATGTCTGAAGCAGGAAATGTTGTAGTAGACCTTCTGCGGAAGTGCGTCCGAAAGCATACCGTTTTCAAGAACAGCTCTTGCTGCTCCTGCCGTGCCCTCGGGACGGAGCGTGAAGTCATCATCGTCCTTGCCGTTAGCGGAGCTTTTTGCGGTAACTCCATACATTTCCTTCTGTACAACGTCGGTCGAATCGCCTACGCTGCGCTTAAAAAGCTTTGTGTTCTCGAAAGTCGGGAAACGTATCTCCTTAAAGCCGTAGCATTCTGCCGTTTCAGCGGCAATCTGCTCAACCGTGTGCCACTTGTAGACATCGGACGGCTTAACGTCCTGCGTTCCCTTTGGTCTTTTTGTGATAAGCTCCATATAAAAACTCCTTTTCAATTCATCTGCGAAATAATAAAAGCCGTCCCTGTCTGTGAACAAGGGACGACTTGTAAGATCGTGGTGCCACCCTATTTTATCGGATAATCTCCGAACTTTTGCTCCCTTTAACGCAGGAAACGGCTGTATTTTAGTCAGACTTTTACATACAGCGGCTCAAAAGTGTCCTTCACGCACAAGCTCTTCGGGCGCTTTCACCGTCCGCCCTCTCTTTGGAAGAGAAAATGTCCGCTACTCTCTTTATCATAGCCTTTACAAAGATAAGTATAACGCATAAAATCCTTATTGTCAAGCAAAAAGTTGTGAATTAACATATCCAAAATAAAAAACGGCAGAAATTCTCATTCTGCCGCAATTTTTTATGCGTTTGGATTAACGATCTGACGCCAGTCAAGGTCGCCTCTTTCAAGAGCGTGGATAAGTGCCTCTGCCGTAGCAATATTGGTCGCAACGGGGATATTGTGAACATCACAAAGTCTTAAAAGGTTCATTTCGTTAGGCTCATGCGGCTTCGGAGAAAGCGGATCTCTGAAAAACAAAAGCAGGTCGATCTCATTGCAGGAGATTCGTGCGCATATCTGCTGATCGCCGCCCTGGGAACCGCTCAGATAGTTCTTTATGTTGAGTCCTGTTGCCTGGGAAACCATCTTGCCTGTTGTTCCTGTTGCGCATATATTATGTTTTGAAAGAATTCCGCAGTAAGCAATGCAGAATTGTACAAGTAATTCTTTTTTAGAGTCGTGTGCAATAAGTGCGATATTCATTGAACGAAACTCCCCTTCTTTAAATTATTTCCAAGACTGTGATAATTTTTATAATACGGATATTGCAGATCGTTATCTTTAAAGATCCCCTTTACTGAACCAGCATCTTGAAGCTGAGCGGAACATCCTCGCCCTTTATACGGCGTGAAATAGCGTCAAATGCCTTGAATGCGTTTGAACCCGACGGGAGCGGAATGCCCTTTCCTGTCGAAATAACAACAGCATCATCGTTCGGGATAACGCCGATAAGCTGAACGCCGACAGTATCAATGATATCGTCAAGATCCTTAATGATATCCGACTGGAATATATCGGGGTCGATCTTGTTGATGATAAGGCGCTGCTTCTTGTTGCCTCTCTTGTAGAACTCGTCGGACATTGCACGAGCGTCACGAACACAGATCGGGTCGGGAGTTGTGTTGATGAGGATAAGATCGGACTGCTCAACAACATCGAAAACGCTTTCATTTGTACCTGCGGAGGTATCAACGATTATGTATTCGTAATACTTTCTCATTTCCTCGCAGATGCGCTTGATCGTTGCAGCGTCAACCTTGGAGAACGGATCCTCCGGCGCACATACAAGGCTGAGGTTGGAAGCTATCTTGACCGGAGTGGTGGCCTGATAAACATCGACTTCGCCTGATATTACCGAACCGAGGTCATATTTTACCTCGTCCTTTACGCCAAGCATGATATCAAGGCAGCGAAGGCCGAAGTCAAGTTCTATGATAAGGGTTCTGTGACCCTGTTTAGCAAGAGCAAAGCCAAGCTCGGCACAGATAGAGGATTTACCGGTACCGCCTTTACCGGATGTTATAGCAATGATTTTAGACATAAAAACACCTTCCTGTAACAGACATAAACACAAGCCGCACGATTCTTCTGCGCATACGGCTATCAATTATTTATATTGTATCACACTTTTAGCAAAACTCCAAGTGTTTTTTTATTAATCTGCACATTTTTGTCAAGTTAGCTTGTATTTTTGCACTTCTTTTGTTTGTTTTGCACATATAAAAATTGCACACTATTTAACATCAGTGTGCAATTTTTTAAGGAAGCGCTGATTAAATCTGGTGCGCAGATTGCGCAGTCAGGTTTTTCGTCAGATTGTATCAAAACGACGCAGGCATACTGTCGTATGTCAAGGAGTTTTGGTGCAATATGACGGAAATATATGCAACCCGATATTCGGGCGCAAGATGCGTGCCAAGCCGTAGGCGCGATTTAATCAGCGATTCCTTAATTTTATTGAACTGCGGGTGCGGTGCCGTCATCGAAAGTCGTTACAACCGTTTCTGCAGGTACATTTTCACCGATGCCAGCAAGCAGCGCAGCTCTTTCTTCATCGGTCAGAACATTCGGGGAAGCCACTTTGTAATTCTTGTTGAAATAAGCTTCAATGATCTGGCGTATCATGAATTTTGAGTAATCGCCGTGTTCAACAAATCCCGAAAATGCAATAACGGGATCTTCCGAGGGATAAAAGCCGATGAACGCAGAACCCGTATCCTCCGCAGAGGTCATCTGGGGAGTACCGGTTTTTATTGCCGCCTGCTGCGGAAGCTCGGAAAGAAGATAATTCGTGTAGTAATCCTTGACCGCAGGATAAGAATACGGAACAAAGTTTGCGGCGTTTTCCATACCCTTTATAATATTGTCAAACGTTACGCCCGTTTCATCGGGAACGTTTGCCGCAACAGTCGGCTGCGTCTTGATAACAAGCCTTTCCATATTATATGTGTAAACACTGTCCACAACATAGGGCTTGTAGCGTGTACCGTGATTTGCGATAGTGTTCGCAAGCATTGCAAGCTGCAGCGGAGTTGCGTAGGTTTCCGACTGTCCGATAGCAGCCTGAACAACAAGTCCTGCCTGCCATTCAAGGCGGCGTTCCTGAAAGCTTTCGGGCGTTGCGAAATAGCCTGCCATATCTCCCGTTTCAAGTCCCGTGTTCTGACCGAAGCCGTAAAGCTTTGCATAGCCTGCAAGACGGTCGATGCCAAGCTGCCTGCCCGTTTCGTAGAAGAAGATGTTGCAGGATTTCTCGATCGCAGTAACAACATTTATCCTGCCGTGATAACCCGTGCATTTAGGCTGATAGTCTTCCCAGTAGGTGTAGACCTTGTTGCAGGAGATGAACGTGTTCGGGGATATTACCCCCTCGTTAAGTCCTGCCGTTGCCGTGACCGTCTTGAAGGTCGAACCCGGGCGGTAAAGTCCCGAGGTCGCACGGTTTATGAGCGGAGAATTCTCTCCGTTTGCAACAGCGGAATAGTTGTTGAGATAATCGTTGATGTTATAGGTCGGAGAAGTCGCAGCTGCTATAAGAGCTCCCGTCTTTGCGTCCGTTACAACGATAGCTCCGGCATTTGCATTTTCACCCTTTTTGTCCTTTGAGGTCTGATTCTGAAGCCATGTAATATGGTTTTCAAGTATCTGCTGGACTTGGTGCTGATAATCCATATCTATCGTAAGCTTTACGGTATTTCCGGGAACTGTTTCCTTTGTTATCGTGTCGGAAGAAACGATTCCGTTTAAAAGCTCAAGCTCACGAGTGCCCATCGTTCCTCGCAGCTGACTTTCCATAGCCTTTTCAACGCCGCTCTTGCCAAGGACGTCATTGAGCATATAACCGCTTTCTTTGAGCGTTTCATATTCCTCTGCGTTTATCGAACCGACCGTTCCGACAAGATGCGGAGCGTAGTTGTTTTCCTCGTAAACCCGGATAGCCTCTTCGGCAACGTCCATTCCCTCAAGCTCAAACGCCGCTTCCTTCAGCTTCACAACGCTTGCCATGGGAATATCCTCTGCGAGCGTGTAGCGGTTTGCAAGCGAGAAGCTGCGTATAGCCATTTCATAGCGGATACCGACAATGATCCTTTTCTGCCGAACGGTATAGGAATCATCGACCTTGTAAAGCGCAAGCATCGCTTCGATACATTCCTCCGCAGTCGCATAAGGCTGCACAGATATATTTTTGCGAAGCTTTGCAATGTCCGAATCACGCATTTCAAGAAAGCTGTACGGCGCAGTGCGGCTTATCGGCAGAGATTCGTTCCACTCAACTCCGTCCTCGTCAAGTATCTCCGCAATGCGCAGGATTATTCTGTTTATCTCCTGCACATCGGAGGACAGGAATGCCTTTTCAAGTATTACATTGTAGCCGACCTTGTTGCTTACAACTGCTTTTCCCGAAGCGTCAACGATCTCTCCTCGGGGTGCGCTTATGTCCTGCGTGACGGTTCGTGTGCTTTTCGCCTGTTCAAGGTATTTTTCACCGTCAACGATCTGCATTTTCATCAGTGCAAGAGCGCACATCGACATTGCAAGCAGCACAAAGGCTATCAGTATGATCGTTCTGATCTTTTTTGCTATTGAAGCGAAATTCATATTTATTCTCTCACAATATTTTCGGATTTTTCCTCAACGTAGGTCTCCTTGATAACTCCGAGCCGCGACGACAAGAAGCGTATTAGCGGATAAAACACCGCCGAAGCTATGACCGTGAAGATCATAACAGGCACTATCTCACGCAGATATATAACACCTCGGTCATCATATCCCCATATAGAGTAGTAAAAAATATATCGAAGACCCGTCTGTATAAATGCGGTCGCAGCGGTCAGCGCAAGAACGTTGACAATATGCCGCCTCATTATAAAATAAAAAAGCAGCGATGTCATAAGACAGCACATAGTAAGTATAACACCGTTCAGACCGACTATCGTCCCCTCCGCAGCGTCAAGCATCAGTCCCGCAAGACAGCCGAGTATCGCAGAGTTGAACGGATCCTCGAAAACAGCGATACATATCGCCGTCGCCACAATAAAAAGCGGCATCCTGTGGATGGACGACATCGTTGTCATAATGATATATTCGATAAAAAGCAGCAGAAAATATATTGTCCAGCGAAGGATCGCACGGATCTTTTCCTTCCGCCTTTTGATATCAATGTTCAAAATGCAGCCTCCTTAAACCGAGTGTCACAAAGAAGTATCTATCGTTACCAACAGTACCGATCGGTATCGTGCCGCCGACTACAAGCTGTCCGTACCGTAGATTTCCCTTACTTTTTACCTTCAAATTCCGTCACAACGAATACCGTTCCGACAGAAAAAGGATCGGATGCAGGCTTGATAAGAGCATATTTGGAAAGTCCGCTGTCCTCCATAACGATCTTTTCGACCGTTCCGACAAGCTGCCCCGCTGGGAAGGTCTCGCTTCCCGATGTGAAAATGATATCGCCGAGCATTATTTCAGCCGATTTGTCAATATAGCTCATTTTGCAGAGCCCATCCTGAACGAATTCATAATCGCCTTCAAGAATACCTGCTGCCTTTGTGCGAAGAACGGTAACTCCTACCGCAGATTTCGGAGAAAGCAAAGTCCTTACCCTCGATGTGCTCTCCGAAACATCGTAGCAAATGCCGATAAGTCCCTGTGAAGTGATAACGGGGTCGTTCGGCGAGATACCGTCCTTGCTGCCCTTGTCGATCGTAAAAGAGCCGTAAGGGTCGTTCGCCGTCCTTGCGATCACCGTACACGGCGAGGAGAAAACAAAGCTCTCGTTGTCCTCTTTGAGCTGTAAAAGCTGTTTCAGCTCGGAATTTTCCGTCTGTATTTTATCATAGTCAATGATCTCATTGTAAAGCTGATTAAGACGCTCACGAAGCTGCTCGTTTTCATCACGGTATTTTTTTGCGTTCGCAAGCGTGTCGATCGTGTCCGAAACAGTGCGTGAGATCGACGTCGAAGCCTTCTGAAAGGGCTCCGTTATCGCATCAAAAATCGATACTCCCATTATAGCATATCCGCCCGTTGTAAGGGAGTATATCATAAAGCCTATGAGAACGGCAATGACCGCCGCAATTATCTTAAATTTTGTCGATTTGAAAAAATCCCTCACATTATCATCTCCCTTATGGGGTTCTCTAAAAACCGGGACTCGAGCAAATTTTCGTATATGACCTATATCAGCTGCAAGACATCAAACCGCAGTAATACTTGATGTATTACAAGGTAAGTAAACGCTTCATTTATTCAATCTATACAGCGTTTACTTTGATAACGCAGCAGATGATATAAGTCATAGAAAATTTGCCGAGAAGGAGGTTTTTAGAGGTTCCCTTATGCCATAAAATAAGAGTATTCCGAAAAAAGGCGGATAGATCTATCCGCCCCTTTATTCGTGTTTTTTTCTATCCGTTTTATCAATAATACTTTGAATCGTCGTTGAGAACTTCGTGAAGCTTGTCAAGATCCTCGAGTACCTTGCCTGTGCCGTCAGCAACGCAGTCAAGCGGAGAATCCGCAATGTTTACGGGCATTCCCGTTTCCTTGTTGATAAGCTTGTCAAGTCCTCTGATAAGAGCACCGCCGCCTGCAAGCGTGATACCCTGGTCAATGATGTCGGCAGCAAGCTCCGGAGGAGTTTTTTCAAGTGTGACCTTGATCGCTTCGATAACGTGAGAAAGAGGTTCTGCAAGAGCTTCTCTTATCTCTGCCGAGGTAACGGTGATGTTTTCGGGCAGACCGTTGAGAAGGTTGCGTCCCTTTATTTCCATATCGGTTTCCTGCTCCATAGGGAATGCGGAACCGATAGCGATCTTTACATTCTCGGCAGTTCTTTCACCGATGAGGAGATTGTATTTTTTCTTGATGTAGTTGATGATAGCTGTGTCGAATGCGTCGCCTGCGATCCTTACGGAACGGGATGTTACGATGCCGCCGAGTGAGATAACAGCAACTTCGGAAGTACCGCCGCCGATGTCAACGATCATCGAACCCTGCGGCTCGGAAACGGGAAGACCTGCGCCGATAGCAGCAGCCATAGGCTCTTCAATGATGTTTACACGCTTTGCGCCCGAGTTTTCGGTAGCTTCCTTAACAGCACGGCGTTCAACGGCTGTGATGCCGGAAGGGATACAGATAACAACTCTTGCCTTTGTGAAGAAAGAACCTTTGAGAGCCTTGCTGATAAATTCCTGAAGCATTGTAGTTGTCATTTCAAAGTCAGCGATAACGCCGTCCTTGAGCGGACGAACAGCAACGATCGATCCGGGAGTACGTCCGATAACGTCCTTTGCCTCCTGACCGACATATTTAGCTCTGTCCGTGCGAGTGTCAACAGCAACAACGGACGGTTCTCTTATAATGATGCCCTTTCCCTTCATGTAAACGAGGGTGTTGGCAGTTCCGAGGTCAATACCGATATCTTTAGTAAACATTTTTATCCTCCATAATATTAGTTTATCCGATAAAGCCGACTTATCGGCGCTTAATTTATGTATAAATCCGCATATAACGGCACTTATATTAATATTATACCACCATAAAACGCAGTCTACAACACTTTTTTCATGGTTTTTTTCAATTTCCGCATTTTTG
Organism: Oscillospiraceae bacterium; assembly: GCA_051891935.1. Classification (GTDB taxonomy): domain Bacteria; phylum Bacillota; class Clostridia; order Oscillospirales; family Ruminococcaceae; genus UMGS363. Next base: position 10,898 of record JBJFFR010000183.1, on the reverse strand, counting down.
GCTTTGTGAATAACACATAAATTTCGGAGAAAAATTTTTTAGTGCATTTTTACTAATGATAGATATTCAATAATAAACAACAAACCCCGATAATTTTTTCGAACACATAAAAAATCGACGCATATCATGACAAAACATGATATACGCCGATATTGTTTGTTGTGTTTTCAAATCAAGCAAATCTTATCGTTCCGGAGCTTATGGCTTTTTCTTCGCCATCGTCGCAGCGGACAAGCAGCCTGCACTTTTCATCTATTCCGTAACAATCTGCGGTGAACATATCCTCACCCTGCGTAACGACGATCCTTCTGCCGATTACATTTGAACGGCTGACATATTCCTTCATAAACTCGCCGCTGTCAATATTGTCAAGCTGCTCTTCAAGACAGTTAAGCATCTCTGCGGCAAGCTGATTTCTCGAAACGTTATGGTTTATCTCCATTTTTATCGACGTTGCAACATTTGCAAGTTCTTCGGGGAACGATGAATTCTGAACGTTTACGCCTATTCCGATAACCGCATATTCAAGTCCGCCCTGCTCAACATCGACCGAAGCCTCGGTAAGGATGCCGCATACCTTTTTATCGTTGATATAAATGTCGTTTACCCACTTGATCTTGCACTCAACTTCGGGCGCAACCCTTTCGATAGCCTGTGCAACGGCAACCGCCGCGCAGCTTGTAACAAGCAGAGAGCTGTCTATGGAGAGCTTCGGTCTGATAATAACACTCATATAAACGCCCATACCGAGCGGCGAATGGAACTTCCGTCCAAGTCTTCCCTTTCCGCCTGTCTGTATCTCTGCGATAACGGTCGTACCGTGTACAGCACCGTAATGAGCGGCTTCTTTTGTGAATGAATTCGTTGAATCTATCTCTCGATATATATCAAGCTTTCTTCCGAGAGCTTTCGTTTTAAGATATGGTCTCATTGCCTGTTCGTTGAGAAGATCATTCGATTCCTCAAGGCAATATCCACGGTTTGTCACAGCCGAAATTGAATACCCCTCACTTCGGAGAACGTTCACAGCCTTCCATACTGCACCTCTTGTAACTCCTACTGTATTTGATATCTTTGTACCTGAAACTGTCTTGCCTTTGTTTGCCTCCAGAACGGCAAGCACCCTGTCTTTTAATGCCATTTTTTACTCCCTTTAAAACACAGGCAAGCCCTGAAAAAGCCTCGCCTGCTTATTATTAAAATTATACTGTAACAGTATGAACTATTCTATCACAAATAATGTACTAAATCATAATATAGAGTAAATGGATTTACGAATTGCTGATCAATCAGCGTTTCTTTGGAGTGTGTGCTATCAGATCATGCCGGGATTTAATGATATTTTTCGTCTGCTGCTTCTTGTCGTTGCCGTGACCTCGGACGGCTTCTGCGCAGCGTTCGGACTGGGCGCGTCGGGGATAATCATTCCGCCGAAATCGGCAGCCGTAATAAGTGCGTCGGGCGCAGCTTTTCTGACCATATCTGCAGCTCTGGGCGGCACAGCGGTAAGCTTTATCCCGAGCGGAGTATGTTCGGTGATATCGAGCGTTATACTTGCGCTTCTCGGACTGTTCAACATCTTTCACAAGGCGTTTGAAAAGCTTTCCTGCAAGCTGCCCGAGAACTCACGGTTCAGAGTGTGCCTATCGGATGAAGCCGCCGATTCCGACCGTTCAAAGGACATTTCCTGCAAGGAAGCGCTTGTCCTCTCGGCTGCGCTTTCCGCCGATTCGCTCGCCGCAGGGCTCGGAGCAGGCTTGGGTGCAGTTCCGATGCTGCCGATCGCACTTTTGTCCTTTGTGACAGGGTTTGTTTTCGTTGTAACGGCGAATAAGCTCGGGAAGAAGGCTTCGTCCAACAAAAAGCTCGATCTTCGAGGCTTATGCGGAGCTTTGCTTATAATTTTTGCAATAATAAACCTTTGAGCAATGCGTAATGCGTAATGCGTAATGCGTAATGCGTAATTATTAAGCAACCGCTGATTATTGCTGCGGCAAAGCTGAACGTCCGTTTTGAGAAATGTACGAGTTTCCGCCTTTGAGGACATTTTGAAAAACGGCAGAAACGTATTAATCAGCGTTTCCTTAGTATCAGGTGTTTTGTTCCGAATAATCTACTCCTGCTTCATCAAGTAATTGCTTTGTTTCGGTGTAAAATTTTTTTATAGACGGCTCAGCCGAATCATCATATTTTGCCATTGCATCTTTAAAGTATGCCGCAGCCTTTTCTTTGTCACCCAGATGACAAAAAAGCTTTGCATAGGAAATAGAACAGGTTTTGTTGCTTGAATCACGCATTTTTTCTATGCTTTTATCGGTTTCAGCCGCCATATTGAGCAATTCACGATAAAAATCATATATCTCAATTGCCTTTGCATAGTCTTTTTTTATCGTATAATAGCTGGAATATGCTGCAAGAAATCCTATTTTATAGATAACTCTCGGATTATTCCACTCATTCCGAATCAAAAGCTCCGAATTATCCTCAAACGACCGCAAATAACTATCGTTATCGTCCTTGAAATCAAAATATCCAAGCTCTAAATTTATCTTACAAGCTGCTTGTGCATCGTTGGACGGTTTAAAGCTTTTTGCCTGCCGATAAAGCTCGTCTGCTTTTTCCGGCATATTCATTTCAACATAGTAACCCATCAAGCTGCCGGCAGAAATTATCCATACTTCGCCCTTGGATTTTTTTAAACGTTCTTCCAAAAGAATTATTTTTCTTTTTGTATCGGAGCAATTCAATTCTTTATAAAATTTTGTGTCGGAAAAGGAACGTAGTACCCTGAAAATAGAAGTGTTTCCAAAATGCGAACCGCTGATAATAGTTGTCCCGATAAACAAATAGACAATATCAAGAATAATTATCAGCGCTGACCAAGCCAACCCTCTTAATTGATCGGCTCTTAAAATAAGGAGCATCGGTATCAACTCCAATACGCAAATTACAAACAAACTTACAAGAAATCTGTTCGTACGTTTGGCGAGCTTTTTCTGATCCGCTTTCTCCCTTTCGACCGCCTGTTCAAGTATTTCGTGCGTTATTTCTATCATAGTCCATACCCCTTTTACGTCAATTTTTTGAAAAAAATCGCAGCGTATAACTATTGATAATATACGCTGCGAACATAATAATTACTTGCTGAATGCCTTGATAGATTCTTCGATCTTTGCCATTTTTTCAAGTGCCTTTGCAAGCTTTGCCTTTTCGGCTTCTACCTGCTGCTGCGGTGCTTTTGCAAGGAAGCCCTGATTGTTGAGCTTGCCCTGTGAGAAGTCGATATCCTTCTGTACAGCCTTCTTCTCCTTGTCAAGTCTTGCAAGCTCCTTTTCCTTATCGACAAGCTGATCGAGAGGGATAAAGATTCTTGCGCTGTCGGTAACGACTGTTACAGCGTCGGGCATATCTACCTTTTCTGCGATCTCGATATCGGATGCGGACGCAAGGCGTTCAAAGAAAAGTCTGCCCTGCTCGAAGGTTTCCTTTTCGGCGGTTTCGATGTGGAGCGCAGCCTTTACGGACGGCGGAACGTTCATCTCCGCTCTGCGGTTTCTTACAGCCTTGATAGCGGTAATGATCTTCTCAAAGCTTACCTCGTCGGCAGCAAAGTCAAGTGCGCTGTCATATACGGGGAAGTCGGAGAGCATTATCGCACCCTCGCCCTCGCAAAGAGTCTGCCATATCTCCTCGGTGATGAACGGCATAAACGGATGGAGAAGCTTGAGCATCCCCTTCATTACCCAAACGAGTACCTGCTGTGCTGTTTCTGCCGTTTCGCCGCCTGCCTGTATTCTCGGCTTTGTAAGCTCGATATACCAGTCGCAGTAAACGTCCCAGATAAAGTCATAGAGCTTTGATACGGCAACGCCGAGCTCGAAGCTTTCGAGGTTCTGGTTTACTTCCTTTGCAAGCGTATTGAACTTGCTCACTACCCACTTGTCCTCAACGTTGAGGTTCTCGGGAAGTCCCTTTGACTTGAAGTCATCGGGAAGATTCATCATAATGAAGCGTGAAGCGTTCCAGAGCTTGTTTGCAAAGTTACGGGAAGCCTTGACCTTGTCTTCCATGTAACGCATATCATTTCCGGGAGCGTTGCCCGTTGCAAGCATAAAACGGAGTGCGTCTGCGCCGTACTTGTCGATCTCTTCAAGCGGATCGACACCGTTTCCGAGCGACTTGGACATCTTTCTGCCCTGTGAATCTCTTACAAGGCCGTGGATAAGAACCGTATCGAACGGAACCTCGCCTGTGTGTTCAAGTCCGCTGAACATCATTCTGATTACCCAGAAGAAGATGATATCATAGCCCGTTACGAGCGTATTTGTAGGATAGAAGTAATTAAGGTCTTCGGTCTTTTCCGGCCAGCCGAGTGTTGAGAACGGCCAGAGTGCCGAGCTGAACCATGTATCGAGAGTATCGCCGTCCTGACGCATCGGCTTTCCGCACTTCGGACAAACTGCGCCGTTTTCCTTTGTTACGACCATTTCGCCGCAGTCGTCGCAGTAGAACGCAGGTATCTGATGTCCCCACCAAACCTGACGGGAGATGCACCAGTCCTTGATATTTTCGAGCCAGTGGTAATATATCTTGTCGAAACGCTCGGGAACGAACTTCGTCTTGCCTGTTTTAACTGCGTCGATAGCAGGCTTTGCGAGCGGTTCCATCTTTACGAACCACTGTGTTGAAACTCTCGGTTCAACGGTCGTTCCGCAGCGGTAGCAAACGCCGACATTATGGTTGTAATCCTCAACCTTGATAAGAGCGCCCTCTGCTTCGAGGTCAGCAACGATAGCCTTTCTTGCTTCGTATCTGTCCATACCTGCGTACTTCGGGTAGTCGTCGGTGATCTTTGCATCCTCGGTGAGAACGTTTATGATCGGAAGCTTGTGACGAAGACCAACTTCAAAGTCGTTGGGGTCATGTGCAGGAGTGATCTTTACAACGCCTGTACCGAAGTCCATTTCAACGTAGTCATCGGCAACGATAGGAATTTCACGGTGAACGATCGGGAGGATAACAGTCTTGCCGACAAAATCCTTGTAGCGCTCATCGGCAGGATTAACCGCAACAGCCGTATCGCCGAGAAGTGTTTCTGGACGGGTAGTTGCAAGCTCGATATAGCCGCTGCCGTCGGAGAGCGGATAGCGAAGGTGCCAGAAATGACCTGCCTGATCCTCATAGTTTACTTCCGCATCGGAAATAGAGGTCTTGCAGTGAGGACACCAGTTGATTATCCTCTCACCTCTGTAAATAAGTCCCTTGTTATAAAGGTTTACGAACACCTCACGGACAGCCTTGTTGCAGCCTTCGTCCATCGTGAAGCGTTCTCTTGACCAGTCGCAGGAGCAGCCGAGCTTTTTGAGCTGTTCAACGATCCTTCCGCCGAACTTTTCCTTCCATGCCCATGCTCTTTCCATGAATGCTTCTCTGCCGATCTGCTCTTTGGTAAGACCCTCTTCAGCCATAGCTGCAACGATCTTTGCTTCAGTTGCGATAGCCGCGTGGTCGGTGCCGGGGAGCCAGAGTGCGGAGTAGCCTCTCATACGCTTCCAGCGGATAAGGATATCCTGGAGCGTTTCATCGAGTGCGTGTCCCATGTGGAGCTGACCCGTGATGTTCGGAGGAGGGATAACGATCGTGTACGGTTCCTTCTTCGGATCGACGCTTGCCTTAAAGCATTCGTTATCCATCCAGTATTTATAAATTTTGTCCTCTACCTCGCCGGGTTCGTAGAGCTTCGGAAGCTCTCTTTTCATAATTGTATTCCTCCATTCAGATTTGCTGCGATATACATTTTATGCTATCGCATTTATATCATAAAACATTATGCCATAAAAAAGCTTTCCCGTCAATAACCCTGTCATTTTTCGGGATAAAATACCCTCAGCCTGTTTTTTATCGGGTAAGGCTCGGAAACATCGGTCAGACCGCAGATATAGTCGACGCTGACATGATACAGCACCGCAAGCTTCGCCGCATGAGATATGGGGATATCAATAGCACCGCTCTCATACCGTGAATATATCGACTGGCTGACATAAAGGTAATCCGCTATCTGCTGCTGGGAGTAACGGTGGCTACGCCGCAGCTCTTTAAGCCTCAATTCCATGCGGAACCCTTCTTTGCTGCGATTTTTTATACTCATCGTAACAATACTTTATAATATCACGCCTTGTAATTATTCCTGCAAAGCATCCTCTGTCGTCAACAACAGGCAGAAAGTTCTGATCCATTACCTGCATAACAAGCTCGTCAAGCTGCGCCGTGACCTTTATGGGCGGATTCCAGTCCTTGCGGATATAATCGCCGACGACGCAATCCCCCATCTCTTCGGGCGAAAAAAGATGATCGTCCATGATCGCACGGAGAAAATCGCCCTCGCTGACTGTTCCGACATAAACGCCCTCACGGTCAATGACAGGGATAGCCGTATAGCTGCTGCTGCGCATACAGTTATAGCCTTTTTCAAAAGTATCATCGTCAAAAAGATATTCAACAGTATTTTTCGGGTGAAGCAGATACAGAATATTCATAGTCTGTCCGTTCCTTTCCTTTTTCACAAGGGGCGGCAAAAACTTTGCACCGGCATATCCGGCACAAAACTACTTATTTCTCATTTTACCATACTATTATGAAAATTTCAATTATTTTTTTAAAAATCGCATAAACTGTTGAAAACCACCGTATAAACAGCCTTAAACCGTCAAAAATTTGTCATCTTGTTAATTGAAACCTTCCTTTGTTTGATTTATAATAATTAAAGCAGTTATATAAACTATAGCAATCCACAAAAATTTCCTGACAAGTTCGGCGGTGCAAAGCTTGAATAGTGTCGTCACTCACCCTTGACAGGCGGCAAGCCTGCCTACGGGTTCGTTCCTAATACTAAACACCAATAAAATACAGGAAAAAATCTGCGCCGAAATCCTATATATTCGAGATTGTCGGCTTGATTTTTTCCATATTTTAAATGGTGTTTAGTATAACTCTTCAAGCTTTGCCCTCGCCTCCTTTTGTCAGTCTATTTTTATGTCTTGCTATAAAAACTGCAAAAGATTATGATAAATCCAAAAACAAAGAATTGGAAGGTGTATTATGAAACTGACAAAAATCATCGCTGCGATCTCCGCAGCAGCAGTTCTTATGCTCACAGGCTGTTCTTCAAGCACAGCTGACAACAGCGGCTCCGCTGACGCTTCAAACGGTGGCTCTGCAGCTATCCAATACGCAAAGGAAGACATCAAGGTCGGCGTTATCCACATCGGCAACCCTGCTGACGGCTCGGGTTATTCCTACACACACGACATCGGCATCCAGGATATGCAGGCTGCTATCGGTCTTTCCGATGACCAGATCGTAAGAAAGAACAACGTAAGCGACGGTGACCCGACAGCTACCGAAACAGCTATCAGAGAGTGCATCGAAGCAGGCTGCAACATCATCTTCGGCACAAGCTGGGGATACATGGATACAATGGAAGCTCTCGCAGACGAGTTCCCGAACGTTGTTTTCTCCCACGGCACAGGCTATAAGAACAACGGCAGGAACATGAACAACTACTTCGGCAGGATCTATCAGGCAAGATATCTTTCCGGTATCGTTGCAGGTATGAAGACCCAATCCAACCTCATCGGCTACGTTGCAGCAATGGGCAGCGAAAACTCCGAGGTCACAGGCGGTATTGACGCATTCGCTATCGGCGTTGCTTCCGTAAATCCCGATGCAAAGATCTATGTAAAGGTAACAAACAGCTGGTATTCTCCCACAGAAGAAACAAACGCTGCAAAGGCACTTATCGCTGAAGGCTGCGACGTTATCGCACAGCACTGCGACACTCCCAACCCACAGCTTGAAGCTGAAAGCGCAGGCGTATGGGGCGTCGGCTACAACAGCGATATGATAAAGGACGCACCGGGCGCAACACTCACATCCGTTGTATGGCATTGGGGCGCATACTATACACAGGCTGTACAGCAGGTAATTGACGGAACATGGGGCTGTGAAAACTACTTCGGCGGAATGTCAGACGGACTTCTCGACATCTCCGACCTCAACTCCGCACTCTGCACAGATGAAATGCAGACAAAGGTTGACGAAGCAAGAAACGAGATCATCAACAACGGTTTCAACGTATTTGACGGCGTCCTTGAAACAAACGACGGCTCAACAGTCGGCGAAGAAGGCAAGACACTTGATGACGCTACTATCACAGGCGGAATCAACTGGTACTACAAGAACGTTGAAGTTAAGTAAATTCAACCGATCATAATATCACCGGGCGGATCCCGTATCCGCCCGATTTTTTTAGGGGTTCCCTTTAATTGTTCGCAAGAAAACAAGGTCTTGCACAGTAAAAAATCAGCTAATCTGCCATTTGCAACCCGTGATTTACATAACGCAACCCATAGTTTGTAGCGTTTTTGCATCCGGAAACTTATAATTAAGACAAATCAAGGGGCAGCTGACCGACCGAAACAGCACGGAGCTGTTCCCGTAAAAAAGGAGAAATGAATTATGACCTGCGGAGAAAAGATCACGGCGATCAGAAAAGAAAACAACCTTACACAAGAGCAGTTTGCGGAGCTTATGGGCGTTTCAAGGCAATCCGTTTCCAAATGGGAGCTTGGAATGACATTCCCCGATACCGAAAAGCTTATAAAGATGAGCAAGCTTTTTTCCTGCTCGATCGACTATCTGCTGAAAGAAGAGGTTGAAAACAGGGATATAAATCAGCTTCAGGAAAGCGATAATGCGAAAAAGAATTATTTTCTCGGTGTGCTGTTCACATATCTTTCGTTTGCGCCTGTTTTCGGTTTTATTCTCGGAATTTACAATTTATGGCACCAAAAGCAGACGATAAACAGCCGAAAAATGAAGGTTCTTTCGGTTGTTGGAATAGTTGTATCGCTGGCGTTTACGATTTTAATGGTGTTTGGGATTATGTTTGAGCTGTGATGCTTATACTAAGGAAACGCTGATTATCCATTAACGAAAGCAGAACAGCTACTTAATAGTCCATAGTCCATATAGTTTGGCCGGAGATAAATAATTCTCCAATATCTTTATCCGGCACAGGTTGCTGAACGCCCATAAACCAAAGCGAAAAAGCTGCTTAATAGTCCATATAGTTCAGTCGGAGAAGGGAACAAAGGAAAACAAGCAGGATGTATAAAAACATTCAAGGGAAACCAAGTACCCCATATCTTTATTCAGCACGGGTCGCTGAACGCCCATAAACCAAAGCGAAAAAGCTGCTTAATAGTCCATATAGTTTGGTCGGAGAAGGGAACAAAGAAAAACAAGCAGGATGTATAAAAACATTCAAGGGAAACCAAGTCCCCCATATCTTTATTCAGCACGGGTCGCTGAACACCCATAAACCAAAGCGAAAAAGCTGCTTAATAGTCCATATAGTTTGGCCGGAGAAGAGAGGGATAAAGGAAAGGGAGTGCAGAGGGAGAACCTTTAAGGGGGAGAGGAGACGGCCCACGTCCATAGGTTACAGAGTGCTCCTCTCCCCCTTATTGGTTCTCCCTTTGCAGAGAACTCCACGAAACAAGGCGGTTATCATTTGTTCGGGAGAGTAAAGATTTTACGTTACCATTCGTAACCTATAATATGTTCCGTTGATGTGAAAACACATTCGCTTCGCTCATTGTTTTCACGTTCATATTGAATAGCTGTTCATATTGAGTTGAAGCGTTAAATTACTCACTTCGTTCGTAATTTAACGCTTCAAGGATAGTTTGTTTTAGAAAAACAGAATAAGCGCAATTCACGAATTTTTGGTTTACAGAGTGATTTCTCACGTTCTGATTTAACCTTTGTTCGTGAATTGCGCTTTTGATTTGTTAGTTATTTCGCTATTGCTGAAAGCTTCACGCTAAAGTTTAGGGTGTTTCGCTTCTGCGGAAGCGACCAAGTGGCTTTGCCCCTTGGAACCCCACCACCTTTGTAAAGGTGGACGAAACTTTTGGTCGCTTCGCGGTGTGTTGCACATACTTGTTACGAATTACTTAAACGCTTCTTTGAGTCGTTCAAAGAAATTCTTCCGCTTATTATAGTTTGCGTCCGAAAGCGATGCTTCAAACTCTTTGAGCAGATCCTTCTGCTTCTTTGTAAGGTTCTTCGGCACTTCAATATTTACATGTACATACTGGTCGCCTCGGTCAGAGCGGTTGATCTTCTTTACGCCCTTGCCCTTGAAGCGGAAGGTTGCGCCGTTCTGTGTGCCTTCGGGAATGGTGTATTTTACCTTGCCGTCAATGGTCGGAACGACGATCTCATCGCCGAGGACTGCCTGCATATAGGTGATAGGTATATCTGTATGGATATCGTAGCCGTCACGTTCAAAGATAGGATCGGGTCGAACGTGCACGCATACATGAAGGTCGCCGCTTGGGCCGCCGTTTGTACCTGCGTTGCCCTGACCTCTTACCTGCATAGTCTGACCGTCGTCAATACCTGCAACGATATTTACAGCGATCTTTCTCGAAACGTTGACTCTGCCGTTGCCGCGGCACTTCGGACAAGGATTTGAGATGGTCTTGCCCTTTCCTCCGCACTTTGTACAAGGCTTCTGTGAGGATATCATGCCGAACGGAGTTCTCTGTGTGACCTTGACCTGACCTGTACCGTGACATTCGGAACAGGTTTCGGATGAAGAGCCTGCTGCTGCGCCCGAACCGTTACAGTCGGGACAGGTTTCAAGTTGGTTGAGGTTGAGCTCGACTTCCTTGCCGTTGCAGGCGTCCATAAAGTTTATGGTGATGTCGGTATCAATATCCTGACCTCTTCTCGGAGCGTTCGGATTAGCTCTGGAGCTTGTGCCGAAGCCGCTGCCGAAGAAGCTGTTGAAGATATCGCCGATGTCGCCCATATCTCCGAAGCCGCCG
>JBJFFR010000182.1:0-5834 GCA_051891935.1 Oscillospiraceae bacterium | reverse complement strand
GCTGATTTATCAGCGTTTCTTTAGTATTTACTGCGGTTTGTTGCCTTGCAGCTGAACAAAGTCATAAACGAAAATTTGCTCGAGTCCCGGTTTTTAGAGAACCCCTTTATTTATACCGAATCCTCTTTGGAAACGGGATATACCTATACCATACTTGTAAAAAATCTGCATTGTCAAAAGCTTATAGCCGCAACGGAATCCTTATACAATATCTTTCCCTTTACCTGTATCATTCCCGTTACGAGCCTCGGTGAGCGTATCTTGGCAAGGAGAGATTCAACTGCGATCTTTGCCATTTGCTCGGTGTTTACTTCTATTGTTGTGATATTCGGTGCGCTTATCGAGCTGTAAACCGAATTATCAAAGCCCGTGACGGATATGTCATCGGGAACACGGTATCCGTTGTCCTTGAGCTGTGTTATCAGCTTGCAGGCAACTTCGTCGCAGTTGCATACGAAGGCTGTCGGCATTATCATGGGAAGCTCTATCGGTATATATCTTCCCGTCTGCGTATCACGGTCGGAAATAACGAAATAATCATGTACAGGAATGTTATGTTCCATAAGCGACTTTGAATATCCGAGAAATCTGTCCTGAATGCTCGAGGTCGAATGTATATTCCCGACAAAAGCGATGTTTTTGTGACCGTTTGCAATAAGATAGTTCGTCATTTCATAAGTGCCGTAAAAGCTGTCGCTTATTATACAGCTGTCAGAGGTAAGCTCATTGTAGAAATCAAGAAAAACTATCGGTATTTTTGTTTCAAGCACAGCTTTCGTGTATTTGTCGGAGATCTGTCCGAGAATAATGATGCCGTCAACACGCTGGTGAAAGAAAATATCGGGCAGAACGCCGTTATCCTCGTTTTTTTGCGTCAATGTATGCAGGAAAACATAGTTCCCGTTTTTCTGCATCTCCGTTGACAGCGCTCTTATAAATTTAAAATAGAACGAATTATCCGAAATGTACCTTTCGGCAACGAGCAGGCCGATATTGTTGCTTAAAGAAGCTTTCTTCTGAACAACGCTTTTAGCTTTGTATCCCATTTCGGAAGCGGTCTTTTTGACCTGTTCTCGGAGTGCGGTGCTAACGCCCTTCTGACCCGACAACGCTTTTGATACTGCGACTGTGCTTATACCAAGCCTCTCGGCGATGTCGCTCATTGTAACGCTTTTGCCCATACTATACCTCCGAAATAATATCATTGATATAATTTTAGCATAAAATGTCAAGTTTTGCAATAGTTTTTAATTGATTAATTTTTTTATTTTTGCATAAAAATTAATTATGTAATCATTTTCTTTAATCAATTTTATTAATTAAATTAATCCGTAAATCTAAACATTTATAATATATAATATTACTATATTGTTAATTGGGATGCAAATTTATGCTAACAGTTTATTGTGAACGTTTTCACAGTAAATTCATAATTAGTAGGATTTAAACAACAATGCGCAGTTTATGGCGGTTTTTTAGTTTTTTATAGATATATTTTTTTGGCTTTTGTGCAGGATGCCTTTAGTTAACAACATTTATTTGTATAAATTGCCGCTATTGGCAAATTTGGTTGACAAGCTGACTCCTCTTGTTATAATTAGAATCACAACGGCGATCTGTTAATCAGTTAAAAGATTTACGGATTAAAGCTTAACAAGAACGCATTCAATTTAATTGGAGGAATCAACAATGAATTCACAGATGAAAAAAACAGCAGCTGCAGCAGTTGCAGTATTGATGACCTGTTCCGTATTCGCAGGATGCAGCAGCAGTACAGGCGATACCGCTTCAACAACAGCAGCTACAACAAAGGCAGCTGATGCAAATACAGCTGACAGCGGCAATGATTCAGCTGATACAACAGAAGCTGCTGAATCAAACAGCGACCTCTCCGGCACTATCAAGGTTCTCCACCACCGTACCGACAGAGATCAGGACGGCACAATGGCAAAGCTCACAGAAGGCTTCAATGCACTTTATCCTAATGTAAAGGTTGAATATCAGTCCTTCACAAACTATGCCGATGATATCGCTACAATGATGCAGTCCGATAACTATGGTGATGTTGTCATGACTCCGCAGGCATTAAAGCAGGCAGATTTCCCGAACTTCTTCGCATCCTACGGCAGCTATGATGAGCTTTCCAAGGATTACTACTGGCTCGAAAACTACACAGTTGACGGTTCTGTATATGCTCTTCCTACAGGCGGCACAGCTTCCGGTATCCTTTACAACAAGAAGGTATGGGCAGACGCAGGAATAACAAGCCTCCCCGATACTACCGAGGGCTTCATTGAATGTCTTAAGCAGATCAAGGCAAATACGACCGCAATTCCTTATTATACAAACTACAATGCAGGCTGGTGCATTACACAGTGGCAGTCCCTCGTTGTAGGCGCTTCGGGTGATCCCGATTTCAACACCAAGCTCCTTACAGAAAAGACAGACATCTTCGCAAAGGGCGGAGCTTACGACGCAGTTTACGGAACACTTTTTGATATTTATGCCGATCCCGATCTCCACGAAGAAGATCCTATGACAACCGACTGGGAAGGCTGCAAGCCTGCATTTGCACAGGGCAAGATCGCAACAATGGTTCTCGGTTCATGGGCTATCAGCCAGTTCCAGGAAGCTGCTGTACAGGTAGGCACCGATCCTGCAGATGTTGGATATATGCCGTTCCCGAACAGCATTAACGGAAAGATCTATTCCGTATCTTCCAATGACTATATGATGAGCGTTAACAAAAATTCCGCAAACCTCGATGCTGCTATGGCTTATGCAAGATGGTTCTGCACAGATTCCGGATTTGCACAGAACGAAGGCGAGATCTCCGGTCTTAAGGGCGCTCCGATGCCTGAAACACTTGCTTCCTTCGAAGAACTTGGCGTTGAGCTTTTCGTTGAAAATCCCTGCCCCGATGAGCTTACAGGCAAGTTTGACGAGATCGCAAAGACTTCCGAGGTTGATCCTTGGGGCGACGCTTCCACAAACTTCAAGTTCAGAATGGCAGAAGCTGCATTCCAGGGCAAGGGCAGAGCAGCTTATGATGAGATCGCTGCTGATGTAAACGCAGCATGGAGTTCTACAAGAGATTCCATCCTCGGTTAAACAACATCCTTTCATATCCATATTCATTTCCTACGATCTGCGCCGCAATTCCACGGTGCAGATCATGCAGCCGCCGATATTGACGCAACCATATAGGCGGCTGCAAAATTCCTCTTTTCTCCTTAAACTTTTCGTGCAGACAGATAATGAAAAGCGTATTTTTTTCATTATCTGTGCAGGAAAAGTCATCCGTCAGATAACTACTCAGGGGGATATATAATGAGTAAGAATTCAAATAATCTGTTAAACAAAGGCGTCAACAAAGCTTATATCCGGAAAATGCTGACGGTCTGCGCATTTCTTCTTATTCCGACTGTGCTGCTTGTGATATTCACATATATCCCTGCCGCAGAGATGTTCAAGTACAGCTTGGAGGAACGAGATCAATTCGGTGCGACCGTTAAATTTGTCGGTCTGGAAAACTACAAAACGGTCTTCACAACTCCCGAATACTTTGCAGCGTTCAAAAACAGCTTGTATTATCTTGCAGGTTCATTCATCCAGCTTGCGCTTGCACTCTTTCTTGCAACTGTTCTTTGTTCAAAGGTAAGATTCGGAAACTTTTTCAAGGGCGTTTTATTCTTTCCATATATGATCAATACGGTTGCCGTTGCGCTGATATTCAGACGTTTTTTTCAGCGTGGTGACGGCATCACCAATACGGACGGTGTTCTCAATTCTATCATCACGCTTTTCGGCGGAGAGCCGATAAAGTTCCTTTCAACGGAAGGTCTTGTGAATGTCTGTCTTGTTTTTGTTTCGATTTGGAGATATATAGGCTTTGATCTTGTAATGTTCATAGGTGCGATACAATCGGTATCTCCCGATATATACGAGGCAGCTGATCTTGACGGCGCAAACCGTTTTCAGATCTTCCACTACATAATCGCTCCAAGCATTCGTCCTATCATCCTTCTCCAGATGATACTTGCAGTTAAGGGTGCGATCAGCGTATATGAAATACCGTTCATTATTACAGGCGGACGTTTCGGTTCAAGCACCTTCGTTATCCAGACAACGGAAACGGCTTTCAAATTCCAGAAGGTCGGATTAGCTTCGGCTATGGCGGTCGTGCTGTTCTTTATTATCGTCATCGTCACAATAGTCCAGAAGCTCGTATTCAAGGAAGAAAAGTAAGGAGGAAACAATAATGTCGGCTGAAGCCAAAAAGAAGCTCGATCCCGTGAGTTCTGTTTTCACGTTTTTGAAATATGCCATATTGGTGTTTGCTTGTCTTATCGTTTTCATTCCTCTTGTTGTCGTGTTTTTAGGTTCGCTCAAAAACAATACAGAGTTCCTTTCGTCAAATGTATTTGCGCTTCCGAGCGTTGTAGAGTGGTCAAACTACAAAACGGCATTTATCGACGGCAAGGTGCTTCTCGGTCTGAAGAATACGACCATAATAACAGTTATTTCCTGCGCTGGAACGATCATAACAGGTACAATGACCGCATACGTTCTGCAGAGGTTCAAAACAACTCTCGGAAAGATCGTTAAAGCAGCTTTTCTGCTCGCAACGCTTTTTCCGTCGATCTCAATGCAGGTAACTGTTTATCGTATGATGAACCATTTCGGTTTTGTCGGTACAATGGCAGCTCCGATAATCCTTTATGTAGGAACGGATATCATCTCGATTTACATTTTCATGCAGTTTCTTGATAATATCTCCTATTCGCTCGATGAGAGTGCATTGCTTGACGGCGCAAGCTATTTCACCATCTATTTCAGGATAATCCTTCCTCTTTTGAAGCCTGCGATCGCAACAGTTCTTATCATCAAGGTAATAGGTATCTATAATGATTTCTATACTCCGCAGCTTTATATGCCCAGCGAAGAGCTTTCGGTCGTTTCGACATCGCTTTATCGTTTTATGGGTCCGTACGGCGCAAAATGGGAGATAATCTTCGCAGGTATCGTTATCTGCATTATCCCAACGCTTATTATATTCCTTTCATTGCAGAAGTATATCTATGCAGGACTGGTAAACGGTTCGGTAAAGGAATAATTTTCATATTCTCTCTTCCATAAAGTATAAAAATCTCTGCTTATGTAGGGATTTTTATAGTTTTTAAATAATATTATACAAAAAATGTTGAAATTCTTCCGTTAATATGTTATAATTAAACAGATATATTTGACTGAAAATCTGCCTTTGTTCATAAAATCGGATGAAGGAGCTTACATAAAAAACGGAAGGTGATCGTATGGCTCGGGGACGTTTTAATATAGGACTTCTTGTCGCAAATATTATGGATTCATTCAGCAACAGAATATCAAAGGGCGCTATCGCTGCTGCAGAAAAGCTGGATGCAGATCTGGTCGTTTTCCCGATGAAGTATCTCGATATTGATTATGACAATGCTTCATACGATATGAAATTCGAGTATCAGTACAATATACTGATGATATCGGCAGCATTGAAAGCGTTATAAGCAAAAAATGTGAATACATAGATCGGCTTAATCTGACAGCGAAAAAGCCTTATCCGATAGATATGTCAATGGGTTTCTGCGAATGCAGATGCGAAAACTCCTACGACTTCAAGGAAGCCGTTGACAAAGCCGACGGAAAGCTTTATGATGACAAGACAGAGCGCAAAAGAAGAAACAAAAAATTTTGTTTTTAACAGATGTAAACCAAACGGCGCAAGTCGTTATAAATAAACACTAATAATGAAAGGCGGTCAAACCCATGAACGTAAAAATCATCAACGGCGTATCAAT
>JBJFFR010000181.1:0-5930 GCA_051891935.1 Oscillospiraceae bacterium | reverse complement strand
CAGATGATGTAAGTCATAGAAAATATGCCGTGAAGGAGGTTTTTAGAGGTTCCCTATAGTTATAAAAGATCATTGGGGGTCGTACTATGCGGAAAATTTTTTGTTTACTGTGCTCGCTTGCGCTTGTTATCTCTTTTCTGCCGCTTGGGTGTTTTGCGGCTAATTCGGAAAAGCCGAAAACGGTCGAACTTTACGGCAACAAGATCTCCGTCGATGCCAAGCAGATATGCTTTGCCGCAGGCGAAAAAGACGGCGATTTTACCGAAAGTGTTTTGAACAGTATGTATGATCCGTCGTTCAAAAAATACTATTATGTCGGCGATAACACGGTGGATCTGAAAGTCGTTGCAAAAAAGCTTCCGAAGCTGCAAAATCTTGTCGTTCTCCACAGCGATGTGAAGAATGTTTCCGCGCTGAAAAATCTTGATGACCTTGTATATCTCGGCTTTCATCAATGCAGCGGTTCGGGCGATCTTTCTTTCCTAAAAAACTTGAAGGGGCTGAAAAAATTCCGCTACACAAGCACCTATTGCGATAATGTTTGTGAAAGCGTTGACCCTGTTGCAAATCTGAAAAATCTTACGGAGCTTTATCTTGATGTGACCGCTTTTGCGGCAAAGGATATTACTCCGCTCAAAGGTCTTAAAAAGCTGAAAAAGCTTGAACTTCGCAACATCGGCGGCGATGATGCTTCGATAATAAAGAATTTCAAGAACCTTAAGGAGCTTAACCTGCGTTTTACTTCCGAAAGAACGGACGTATCCTTTTTGAGCAGTCTTCAAAAGCTCGATTCTCTTGAGCTTTCGGGGGATACTTCCAACCTCGGTTCGACGGCTAAAAAATATCTCAAAGGGTTAAGCAAGCTGAGCATTGACCGCAATGACGAAGATATGTCCTTTATCGGTGAGCTTCCGCTTGATGAGCTTTCGCTCTCGTATGTAAACAGCTCGTTCACGGGAGGTCTTGGAAATCTTGCAGGTCTGAAATCCCTTGCGCTTATTGATATAAACGACGGCAGACGGTACGACATGACCTTTTTGAACGGCTTGGTAAGCCTTGAAACGCTTTGTGTTTTCGGCGGAAGAGGCATAAATTTGTACGGCTGCAAAAATGTAAAGAATCTTTCGATAATGCTTTGCAGCTTTGACGATCTTTCCGAATTGAGGACATACAAAAAGCTTGAAACGCTTAATGTTTATAACAATAACGACTCGTTCGACATTCATTGGATAGAGGGGCTGGATATAAGATCGCTTTCGATATCGGACGGTTCATTCTGCGGCATTAAACATATGGCCAAGCTTTCGACGCTCAAAAAGCTTGAACAGCTGGATCTCAACTTCACGGGTATATCCGATGAAACGGCAAAAGCGATAAAAAAGGCTCTCCCTAAATGTGAAATAGAGGTCTGTGAGCTTAACAAAGGTTACGGCAGCGCATATAAAACGACAAAATACTGATACGATACATAAAAGCCGACTATGAAAGATGGTTCATGGTCGGCTTTGATATTTTGGGAGTAAACGGGACGGGGGTGTTCCGTTGGTGTGAAAACACATTCGCATACGCTCATTGTTTTCACGTTCATATTGAATAGCTGTTCATATTGAGTTGAAGCGTAAATTCACTCACTGCGTTCGTGTATTTACGCTTCAAGGATAGTTGTTATGTTAATAAAGAATAAGCGCAATTCACGATTTGAGGTTTACAAAACGATTTCTCACGTTCTGTTTTAGCTTTCTTTTCGTGAATTGCGCTTTTGATTTGTTAGATGTTTCGCTATTGTTGCATATTATGTGCTATAGTTTAGGGGATTTCGCTCTTGCGAGAGCGACCAAAGGGCTTCCGCCCTCTGGACACCTGACGAGCTGTGCTCAGCTCGTCCAGCCGGTCGCTTTGCGGTATTTTACTGTTCGATCTTCGCTTCGAGCTTTTTCATATCCGAAAACTCATTTACCGCCATTATTACCGAAACGATGCCCGAAAGTACGTCTGCACACGGTCCCGAATATACGATCCCGTCTATTCCGAATTTCATCGGGAGTATTATCAGGAACGGGATAAAAAACAAAAACTGTCTTGTCAGTGAAAGAAATGCGCCCTTGATCGGCTTTCCGATAGATGTGAAAAATGTTGTCGAAATCGGCTGCAGGCAATTAAGCCAGGTGAAAAACAGAAATATTCTGAACATCTTTTCGCCGAACTCGAAATACTCCTCCGAGCCTTCGCCGAACATTCCCATTATCTCTCTCGGGAATATCTGGAACATTGCAAAGCAGCACAGCGAGAACACGGCTGCGACCGACAATGCGAGGGTAAATGCACTTTTTACACGTTTATACTGCTTTGCGCCGTAGTTGAAGCTTTCAATCGGCTGTGTGCCCTGCGCAAGTCCGATCACCACCGAGAACATTATCTGATTGACCTTCATTGCGATACCTGCGCAGGCGATAGGTATTGATGCGCCGTATATTGATGCTTCGCCGTAAGCTTTGAGCGAATTGTTGAGGACGATCTGGACTACCATTATTGCAAGCTGGTTTATGAACGATGCCATTCCTATCGAAGCGGTTCTTGTGATATAGGAAAAGCTCGGTTTAAAATGCTCCTTTTTCAGCGGAACTGTTTTGAAGTGAAGCAGGTAAACAACGGCGATCACGGCAGAAACCACCTGACCGATGACCGTTGCAAGCGCTGCTCCCGTCATTCCCATATCAAGCACAAGCACAAATATTGCATCGAGTATCGTATTAAGCACTGCGCCGACAAGGTTGCACGCCATTGAGATATTCGGGCTGCCGTCCGCGCGGATAAGGTGACTGCCGCCCGTTGTAAGTACAAGAAACGGGAAGCCGACCGCAACTATTCTTACATACTCGACGGCATAGGGGAGGACATCGGCAGGCGAGCCGAAGAGCTTTAGCAGCGGTTCAAGAAAAAGCTCCGCCGCAAGCATTATCACTGTTCCGCACAGGGTCAGCATTACAAGGGCGTTTCCGACAAAGAACGGTGCTTTGTCCCGTTCGCCTCTGCCCATTGAAAGGTTAAAGCAGGATGCGCCGCCGATGCCGAACAGCAGCGCGACGGCAATGCAGGAGGTAGAAAAAGGGAAGGCGATATTCGTTGCCGCATTTCCGAGCTGTCCGACCGCATTGCCGATAAAAAGCTGGTCAACTATATTATAGAGTGCGCCGACAAGCATTGCGACTATGCTCGGTATCGAGAATTTTATCATCAGTTTTTTTACGGGTTCACATCCCAGAGGGTTGTTTTTTACTTTTTCATCCATTTTTTGTTCTCCTTTTTTCCAAACATCTTATTTTAACTCTTTTTTTGTAATAAATCAAGACATTATGTATTAAAAACACGGTATTTCGATGAGTAAACAAATAATGAAATTTCTATTAAATATGGTCATAATCACCGTATTTTACTGTAGGGGACGGGTCGCCCGTCCCGTTTAATATTTGGTTTCGGCAACATCGGGACGGGAAACCCGTCCCCTACAATAGTTTGTTAATATTTTTGTGAGAAATAATTCACTCGTTGAAATACCGTGTATTAAAAAGGGCTGTTCGGATTTTTAGCAGCTAAGGAAACGCTGATTAATACGTTTCTGCCGTTTTTCAAAATGTCCTCAAAGGCGGAAACTCGTACATTTCTCAAAACGGCGAAACGAACGCTTCGCTTTGCCGCAGCAATAATCAGCTTTTTCCTAAAAAACGGCTGAAATTATACAAAAGCATACAGAAATACTGGGTTTTATTGTTAAAACTTACAAATTATATAAAACCTATTGACAAGATAGTAATTATGTGGTATCATACAGTTACAGACAAAACCTATATAACACATAGGTTAACAGAAAAGGAGAACAAAACGATGTTTGCTTCCAACCATAACACAAAACCGGTATTCCGAATGTGCCGCTGTTAATTTTTCCACTGTTCACAAACTGCATACGTCAAAAAATTTAATCAAAATCATTACTATTTGATATATTTAAAGGAGAAATTACAATGAGTACATTAAAAGAAAGAAATCTTAAGTTTGAAACACTTCAGCTCCACGTTGGACAGGAAGAAGCAGACCCGGCAACCGATGCAAGAGCAGTTCCCATTTACGCAACATCCTCTTACGTTTTCCACAACTCACAGCACGCTGCCGACAGATTCGGTCTTCGTGACGCAGGAAACATCTACGGCAGACTTACAAACCCCACACAGGATATCTTCGAGCAGAGGATCGCAGCTCTTGAAGGCGGCGTTGCAGCTCTCGCAGTTTCTTCGGGCGCAGCAGCCATTACATATACGATACAGAACCTTGCACAGGCTGGCGATCACATTGTTGCAGCAAATACTATCTACGGCGGAACATACAACCTGCTTGCGCACACTCTCCCCGAATACGGCATTTCAACGACCTTCGTTGACCCCGAGGATGAGGCTAACTTTGAAAATGCAATAAAGGACAACACAAAGGCGCTTTACATCGAAACGCTCGGCAACCCGAACTCAAACATCATCGACATCGAAAAGATCGCCGAGATCGCTCATAAGCACAAGATACCGCTCGTCGTTGACAGCACATTTGCAACACCGTATCTTGTAAGACCTTTCGACTACGGCGCAGACATCGTTGTTCACTCTGCAACAAAGTTCATCGGCGGACACGGTACGGTTATCGGCGGCGTTATCATTGACAGCGGCAAGTTTGACTGGGAAGCGAGCGGAAAGTTCCCGTCCCTTACAGAACCGAACCCAAGCTACCACGGCATCAGCTTCACAAAGGCAGTCGGTGCAGCAGCTTTCGTAACAAAGATCAGAGCTATCCTGCTCCGTGACACAGGCGCAACGATCTCTCCGTTCCACTCATTCCTTTTCCTGCAGGGACTTGAAACTCTCTCTCTCCGAGTTGAGCGTCATGTTGAGAACGCACTCAAGATTGTAAAGTTCCTCAACGAACATCCGCAGGTAGAAAAGGTAAACCACCCCTCACTTGCAACGGGCAAGCAGAAGGAGCTTTATAACAAATACTTCCCGAACGGCGGCGGTTCTATCTTCACCTTTGAGATCAAGGGTACGGAAGACGACGCAAAGAAGTTCATTGACAATCTCAAGGTATTCTCACTTCTTGCAAACGTAGCAGATGTAAAGAGCCTTGCTATCCACCCTGCATCTACAACACACTCACAGCTCAATGAAGAAGAGCTTGCAGAGCAGGGCATCAAGAAGAATACTATCAGACTTTCGATCGGCACAGAGCATATTGACGATATCATCTATGACCTTGAAGAAGCATTTAAATCTATAAAGTAAAATATGAAATAGCAGTTAAACCGCGAAGCCAAGCAGCCGGTCGAGCTGGGCACAGCTCGCGGGGTCGAGGGGCGGAGCCCTCGTCGCCCTCGCAAGGGCGAAACACCCTAAACTTTCGTATAACGCTTTTATCGTAAATCAAAAAAACTAACAAATCAAAAGCGCAATTCACGATCAAAAGGCTAAAACAGAACGTGAGAAATCACTCTGTAAATCTCAAATCGTGAATTGCGCTAATTCTTTTTTCTAAAGCAAACTATCCTTGAAGCGTAAACGCACGAACGAAGTGAGTGGATTTACGCTTCAACGCTGTATGATTTTATGAACAGCTGTGCAAAAAGTATCAGAAAACGTAGGGGCGGATTCCATATCCGCCCGTTAATAATGCCGTTTTGCCGAAAAACCTTGTTTATGCCGAACAATTTGTAGGTGACGGGTTTCTGTCCTGCAGATTACAGTATAAAAGCAAGCATTATTTAGCACACCAAATCACAGTAAAAATCAAATTCCACAAATCTTTATTCAGCACAGGTCGCTGAACGCCCATAAACTTAAGCAAAAAACAACCTAATAGTCCATATAGTTTGGCCTGAGAAGAGAGGGATAAAGGAA
>JBJFFR010000180.1:0-5990 GCA_051891935.1 Oscillospiraceae bacterium | reverse complement strand
TATGACGCTCAGGATATTTTACAAATTTGTAGGGGACTGCACTTTTTGAGGTTTTTGACCACCCCCATATCTCAGAATTAACAGGTGTACTGTTCCAAATAAATCAAGCGGTCGCAAGTTCGAGTCTTGCCTGGGGAGCCATTTACTCATAATCCGAACACATTTGTGAACAACGATGTGTTCGGATTTGTTGTTTATCTGGGTATATAGTTGAAATAGCTCGAATCTATTATTATAGGTTCGGGCTTT
The DNA here is from genome assembly GCA_051891935.1 of Oscillospiraceae bacterium. Classification (GTDB taxonomy): domain Bacteria; phylum Bacillota; class Clostridia; order Oscillospirales; family Ruminococcaceae; genus UMGS363. The sequence goes on along the minus strand of JBJFFR010000180.1, from coordinate 5,741 downwards.
TTTGTTTTCAATAGGCAATCCCATCACAACAAGAGGAGCTTACGGGAAAAGGGCGATTTTACGTTGTTTATGCAGATGAGCATCACAGATGAATGTTATGCTCTGTGTTTTGATGAAAAGTTAATTGCCCGTATAATGCGGATATTTCTTTTTATCAGCTTCGGTAATGTTTCTTAGGACACGGCAGGGAACACCGCCAGCAATTACATTTGATGGAATATCCTTTGTGACAACGCTTCCGGCGGCAATGACAGTATTATCACCGATAGTTACTCCGCCCAGAACAATTACGCCTGCACCGAACCATACACTGTTGCCGACAGTAATAGGTAAAGCCACTTCCAAGCCCTCGTCACGCTGTTCGGCATCAATTGCGTGTTCGGCGGTTGTGAAAAGACAATTCGGAGCAATAAAAACATTGTTGCCGAATGTCACCTTTCCGCCGTCAAGGATTTGACAGTTATGATTTGCAAAGAAATAATCACCTACCGTTGTGTTATATCCATAATCGCACCAAAACGGCGTATTTACAACAACATTCTTACCCATTTTAAAGAATATCTGCTTTAAAATAGTACCCTGTGCCTCACGGTCAGATGGCTTTATCTGATTGAATTCGTGACATAAGTCATTGCATCTGTTTATTTCGTTAAGGATCTCCTCGTCATAATTGGCGTTATACAGAAAGCCCCTATCACGCTTTTCCTTTTCGGTCATTTCAGCACCTCGTTTTCAAAAAATAGAAAATCCCATACATTTATTTAGCACAATATTCCGCACATCTGATAAGCAGCTTCAGATATTCAGGTTGACCGAGATTTTCGTAAGAGTGTCCCGGAGTTATGCCTACAACACGTCCTTTGCCGTATTGATGCGTCCATAATGCCGGCTGTCTGCCATGCTGCGAAACGGAATATCCAAGCACATTGGTATCTCCCACGATTTTTATCTGATAATGTTCGTCAACGTGAGAAAACGTGAATGTCGGAATGCCATCAGTTAATTCACAGTGTACAGGCTCAAATGATACCGGACATTGCTCGGGGTGAGCTATGAAAAATGCACGCAGGATATTCTGTGTAATAAAATGATCTTCCGGAATATCTGCAATGCCGCAATGTACCGCCATAAAGCCCATACCTTGATTTTTTATGCAGTCATCAAGTATGCTTGTCCATTCATCATCGCACCATATCGGAGTTGGTATCTGATCGTTTTCTATAACGTCCTTAAATGTAACAAACAGATCGGGGACATTATCCGATGATAAGTCATTGGGGTTTTCGGTAAGTGTGACGTTCCATTTTTCTTTGTCAAAAAGAGCGTCTAATATCGGTGTAATTGAGCTTGTAGGGTGCCAATAATCACCTGTCAGAACAAGAGCGGTTTTCATTATATCATTCACCTTTCATAAATTGTTTTGCAGTATTTCAAAGATTTACGCTAATAAAATCAATTTAATTTTTCGTTTCTGTTTTTTCGTTTAAAAAAGTAACCAGACGGTCAAATGCTTCTTTTGCAATAGGGTCTGTTCTTTCAGACGCTACAAAGCAATGTGGCTTAACTTCACCGTATTCCGTGTACGGATCAATGAGAATATCTTCACAGCCACACTCCTGTAACTTGTCATGAAGAACATTCATATCGTGTCTGTACTCACTTCCAAGCAAAAATGCAGGGGGATAGCTTGCTGTGATCCATTCAATATTGTTATAGCTGCTAATTTCCTCTTTGGAAAGATAAATGCTGCCTTTTATATAATTTCCAATAAGTATTTTTGTAGATAAGGAAAAGGCATTATAATCAAGAGGAGCATCATCGATCACAACAGCTTTGATTTGTTCGGGTTTCAAAGCAGACGTAATCCCCAATGTTTCGGCATATTCAGCATTAGTTATAACACTTCCCAACTGGCTGGTCATTATTGCTCCCGCAGAGGAACCCATTATTATTACATTATCCATATCCAAATGGTACTCATCACAATGTTCCTGCATATAAGCAAATGCTCGGTTTGCTTGAATAAGCGGAACAGGAAACAGGCAGTCAGGCACAAGTGCATAATCTACATTTACAATATTGTATCCGCTTGCACATATATCATCCAAGAGCGCTGTTGAAGCGTCTGCTGCCATCGGGTCACCCATATTCTTGCTTCCTGAAAAGAATCCTCCGCCGTGGAAATAGAAAAGAGTCGGACGTTCTGTTTCAAAATTTTCATCCGGATAAATTATATCAAGAAAGCTATTGGGATATTCTGTATCGTATTGGATTTCGCTGATAAGATATTGACCGTTATCCTTTTCTCCGTTTATCGGAGCATAAAACGGTTCATAGGAGTTAAAAGGTTTGTCATTGTAAAAGCCTTTTTGCAAAGCCCCTACAATAATTTGTGTGTTGGCTGTAAGAAAGAAATATATGCCTATTGCGAGGATAAAAAGAATTCCAATAATAATGCCTATTACTTTTAGCACACGGTATTTATTTTGCGTCCTTTTCTTTTCCATAATAATTTCTCCGTTTCTATGCAAATTGACTGTTATACAGAACTGAATATTTTCCGTTAAGTTTCATAATTTCATTGTGATTTCTTACTTTCTCTGTTTAGTTACTTTTGCAGATATATTCCAAAAGTTGGTCAAAACCGCCCCGCTTGTACTGATCAATATCTTTTCTTTCTTTATTGATCAGGCAGTCTGACAGAAGAAATACCTTCATACCTACCGTTTCAGCTATCATATCCTCGGTCACATCATTGCCCACCATCAGGCATTGCTCCGGCTCGACACCCAACCGTTTTGCAATTTCTCGGTAATAGTCGGGATTTGGCTTGCAGTATCCGATATTCTCGTAAGTGGTAAACAGCTCAAAATCATCGGGTTCAAGCCCTGCCCAACGGATACGGCTTTCAGTAGCAGATGCAGGAAAAATCGGATTTGTTGCAAGAGCAACCTGAAAGCCTATTTCTTTTACAGTGTGAACTGCTATTGCTGCTTTTGGATTTACTTTACATAGTTCTTTGGCTTTCTGAAAATCCTTCTCATAGAATTCATCAAACAGCGGCTTGTCCGCAAGTGCCTTTTCCCCGTAGATGTCTGAAAACTTTTTCCAGAAGGCTGCTTCGTTGCTCTGTTTGCCGTCGTTTTTCACCATAGCGGCAGTTCCTGCCCATATTGCTTCTACAAGCTGCTTGGGTTCATACCCGTGAGGTGCAAGCTTAGCGGCAAGAAGCTTAAAATAGCCCTTTGTAAATTCGTCATTGTCCATCGGAAGCAGGGTGCCGTCCAGATCAAACAATATTGTGGTAATTTTCATCTTTTATTCTCCTTTACAGCCTTTTATTGTATTGAAAATTCTTTAGTAATCGCAATCCGGCAATTCTAAGCCATAGCTCTCAACATTCCCATTAATTGCATCTTCAAGCCATTTTGCAATACTTGGATTTCTGCTTTTGCTGTCAAAATAAGTTTTTGTTCCCGTTGCAGTGTGCACTGTTAAGTGACCATCCGCCTGTGTTTCTTCATCCCAAATATATATTGGCTGCCTTGTCTTGCCATTTCGTGTTTTGCATGATTTCGGCATTATCGCCCGTAAATACTTTTTCCGCTTCTGTATCTCCCTGCAGCTGCCAACACATCCAAGCCGTCATATATCCGTCCGTCAGTGTAAACATATCTTCGTGTTCCGCACCTTTAATTCTTGCACGGACTTTGAACACATCGTTACTCATCGCCCCATAAGTATCTTTCAATGCTTCAAGCGGGCATACGCCGCCAAACTTTTCGTAGATATTCTCCACACCCGCATCATCAGACTTGCCTGTTCCTGCCACCATAAAGTAAGGAATAGCAATTTTGGAAGCATCGTATTCCCAACCCATATTTTTTGCAAGGAAAGGATATGCGGCACTGCCCGTAAATATCGTCTTGTACCTGTTACTGTTATCAAATTCGGTTGCCGCTCTGATTGCGCCTGCGCCGCCTTGCGAAAAGCCAATAATACCGATATTTGTTTGGCTTATATTTTTATAGAAGATGCTGTCGGATTTATCATTCAGTTTTAATACATAGTCTAACGTAAGAGAAGTTGATTCGCCCGAACCTGCCTGTCTGTCTTCATTACCCACAACGATAAATCCCCATGACGCAAGCCGCTTGAAATATGGTTCATAATTAAGTGCCGCTACGTTGCTTGCATTAGTTATAACGATAAGCGGATATTCCTGCTGTTTGCTTTCGAGCTCTTTCGGATACCATATGCGGTATTTATCTATCTTTTTATCGGTTGCATCGAAATCGGCGTTAGCAACTTCGAAGCTTCCCAACCCCACATATTTTTTCTCTAATGCGAAATCGGATTTGAACTCAGTATAATAGTCGTCGGAAAGATGCGGTTTTAACGAATCAAAATGACTTATAATCATTAAACCTACAAGAACTAATAATAATACGCCTACAATAACCGCAATTGCAATTAAAATCTTTTTCAATACTTTAGCCATAAAAATTCTCCTTATTGACTTATTTTATATTATCTGATATAATTGCAACAGAGAATATTTAATGCGACATGTGTTGCATTAAAGCTATTATAATATACTTTTTTGCTGAATTCAATATATGATGTCAGAATTGCGACTTTTTGGTGGAAAAGTCGCATTGTGGGAAGGGAATACAATGGGAAGCAATATAAAAGCAGTGGGATTTTTAAAGGAATGTATGTCGGACGCACTTTTGAAGCTTATGGGTGAAAAAGATTTTTCTCAAATAACTATCAATGAAATATCCCAAAGGGCAGGCGTGAACCGTTCCACTTGGTTTCGTAATTTTACCTCCAAGGAAGATGCAATTACGTATAAATATATTCGGTTATGGGAGCATTGGGCAGACGAACACAGTATATCGGAGCGAAACAATTTTACACTTGATAACGCACAGGATTTTTTCGAGTTTAACTATTCTATACGGCATATTCATCGAATAGTGTATTCGGCGGAGCTTCAATCGGCATTATTTGATGCATTTTATCGTGTAATGACACCGCAGTTCGGTGCAAATGCGGCGGAATGTTATCAAAGCAGATTTTATTCTTATGGTCTATTTGGTTTTCTTGATGAATGGATAAAACGTGGCTTCTATGAAAATCCCGAGGAAATGACAGAGCTTTTTCTGGATATGATAAAAAATAGACAATAAAAACACAGCAGGCTGAAATGTACTCTTTTCAACCTGCTGTGTTTTTATGATTATCTCAGCTTTACGCTGTCCGAAGCAACGGGAACGATAGTCTGAATATGTTTTATGTCGCCGATATTCAGCTTCAGCACAGCTTCAAAGCCGCTGTCCGTCTTACGCAGAGCAACTACGTAATACTCCGCTTCGCACATATATACGGTAACGCCTGCTTCACCACTGTCAACTGCAAGGTCAACGGAAAGGTCAAACTTGAAGTCCCTCTGACGTATGCCGATGAATGTGGGTGAAGGTGTACATCATACAATAACGGTAAGGTGTACGCCTTGTTTTATGTACTCTTGTCGATTTTGGCTTTCAGACGTTTGGATAAATCCTGCAAATCCTGACAAGCATCAAAGCACATCTGATTATAACGGTCAATATCTTTAGTGCTGCTGTTGACGGTCAGACCGCTCTTGAAAGCCCGAATTTTCTCACGCCGTTCGTCAAATGCCTTGTTGTATTTCTCCAAAAGGTCGGGATACCCGGAGAGCTTCTTGCGGTAGC
>JBJFFR010000179.1:0-6088 GCA_051891935.1 Oscillospiraceae bacterium | reverse complement strand
ACCGGAGATCTGAGCTCTCATCTTTTCGGAAACTGCGAGACCTGCTGCGTTATCGCCTGCACGGTTGATTGCGTAACCGGAAGAAAGCTTTTCGAGGGACTTGGAAAGCTTAGTATTGTTCATTCCAAAGTATCTGTTTGCGTTGATCGCTGTCATGTTGTGCTGTACTACCATAATTATACCTCCTGTAAATTACATACAATCAAAATCCTTTTCGATTGCGTTAAAGTATGCTTTAGCGAAATAAGGCATATTTTGGTGTTATAATTGTCTTTTTTATAACTTTAGGTAAAAACTCTTTATACAGCTTGTCAAATTTCCATTTTATGTAAATTTACGTTGGTTTAGAGGTTTTAGAGAAAATTTTCTACTTTTTTCAAAAAAATCGGATTTTTGCTGAATTTCATATAAAGTTAATAAAATTTTAATATAAAAATGCTAAAGTTATCCGTTAAAGCGCCGATATATGTATTGAAAGTAAGAGAGAAGTCCAAAACGGACTTCCCGAAACTTCAAAAACAGCTTTAAGCAAACAGCAAATTATCCTCGATAGCGCTTAAGAGGTAAACGCTGATTTCGCTAAAGCATACTTTAACGCAATCGAAAAGGATTTTGATTGCTCACATTTACAGGAGGTAAATATTATGGTAGTACAGCACAATATGACAGCGATCAACGCAAACAGATACTTTGGAATGAACAATTCCAAGCTCGCTAAGTCCCTCGAAAAGCTTTCTTCCGGTTATGCGATCAACCGCGCAGGCGATAACGCAGCAGGTCTTGCAGTTTCCGAAAAGATGAGAGCTCAGATCTCGGGTATCAACCAGGGCGTTAAGAACGCACAGGACGGTATCTCGATGGTTCAGACCTTTGAAGGTGCTCTCACAGAAACAGATTCCATTCTCCAGAGAATGAGAACTCTTGCAACACAGTCCGCTAACGGCACATATCAGGATGATGTTGACCGTGAAGCTATCCAGCTCGAATACGATCAGCTCAACGACGAACTTAACCAGATTGCTGACACAGACTTCAACGGCGTTGTAGTTCTCAACGGCGGTCAGATGGCTGACGGTCTTAAGCAGGTTGACGGCGAGTTCGATTATAAGAACAAGGCAGGTCAGGTTGCAGCTTCCAACGCTGCTGCTTTAGTAGAGGCTCAGGCAGCTGCTGATGAAAAAATCGCTGCTGCTAAAGCTGAAATGGATGCTGCTCAGGAAGCACTCAATGCTCTTGGTGCTGAGGATATTTCTTTGGGCGGAAATGGTTCTTCTTGGAACACCATTGATGACCACGAATACAGCAAGGCTGCAGCCGATGAGGTATGGAAGGCTCTCTTAATTACCGATGATGGTACTAATACAGGTAACGTCGATGTTTCCAAGGTTACCGAAATCAGCATTACATTCCAAAAGAATGCTGCCGGTGAATGGGAAATTCGTGATGGCTACGATAACCAGGGAACTGAATACACTGCTGCTAAGTTAGCAGATGCAGTTACAAGTGTTGACAATCGTGAGGATGCTACCAACGTTGGTAAGGGTGGCTTTGAAGCAACTCTTGCAGGCGGTGCAAAGCTCAATGCTATCTTCAACGATAAGGACGCAAAAGAAGGCGATACCGTTACAATCAAACTGACAAACGCTCCCGAGCAGATTTATGCTCCTTCAAACGCAGGTTTTGCGGATAACTCTGTAAAATACACTGGCGGTGCAGGAGATAAGGTAACAGCAGCAGGTGACCTTGGTGTTGAAGTTAAGGTTCAGGACAATCAGATGACATCCGATGTTAAGGACGCTTTGGATAATCTCTTTGGCAACGCTACAAACGGCAAGCTTGAAGTTAACTACAGTGCAAAAGATGGTGCTATCGGTCACGATCAGGCAGGTACAACAGCACTTGCTGCAAATGACATCATTCTTGGCGGTCAGAATATCGGTGCAGTAGGAACTGCAGGTTCAAAGATCACAATTGACGGAACAGATTACTTTATTAAGCTTGATAACGGTACTGCTCCTACTACAATATCTGTAGCTATGGCTAAGGCTGACGGCACAGAGGGTACAGCTCTCTTTGACATCAAACTTAATACCAATGTTTCAAATCCTGACGGTACATTCAGTGCGATCAAGATGGAGGGTGTACTCAAGGCTGATACTTACGACTATTCAACTGCAACCGGCATTGATGCAAGTGCAGGCACTGACAAGAAGCTTAATAACTCTGTACAGCTTCAGGCTGCTAAGGATCTTCTCAATTCCAAGACAGAAGCTTACAATAAAGCAGTTGAAGCTAAGCCTCAGAGCATTGATGATTTGTTCCAGGGCGTTTCCAAGTCCGATTCCAACGATGCTTCCACAGCAACTCTTACTTACAAGGATAATATCACTCTTCAGGTTGGCGCAAGAACAAAGGACAGCGTAAACTTCACATTTAAGTATGCTTCCGATGGTCTTGGTGAACTTGAAGCTGATATGGACTGCTCCGCAAGAGGTCTTGGAACAGATAAGCTCTCCCTCTCTACACAGGAATCCGCTAACGCTGCTATCGACAAGATCGATAACGCTCTTAACAAGGTTTCCATGGTTCGTGGTACATTCGGTGCTATCCAGAACAGACTCGAACACAAGATCGACAACCTCAATGTTACAAGCGAGAACCTCACTTCTGCTGAATCTCGTATCCGTGATACCAACATGGCAGAAGAAATGATGAACTTCACAAAGAATCAGATCCTCAGCCAGGCTTCACAGTCCATGCTCGCTCAGGCAAATCAGCTTCCTCAGGGTGTTCTCTCACTCCTCCAGTAAGCTTGATACTGATTCAGAGTTTATCAATGCAGCTTAAATGCGCTTAACAACTGCATAACAAAGCCTCCGCAGTCGCAACGATTGCGGAGGTTTTTTATTGACAGCATAAACCGTATATGATATAATTCTGGTATAATAACAGTTTGAATCGAGGAAATCTATGACAAAGATATATTTCGTTCGCCATGCCGAGGCGGAGGGCAACGTTAAGGAGTTTTTTCAAGGCAGGATAGACTGTGACATAAGCGAAAAGGGCGCAGTTCAGCTTGAATATCTTGCAAAGCGTTTTGAAACGATAGATTATGACGCTATATATTCAAGTCCGCTGAAAAGGGCAATGGCTACCGCAAACGCCGTAAACAGGCGGCTAAAGCTCCCCATAAACGAGCGTGAAGACCTCATCGAGATAAACGGCGGCGTTTGGGAGGGTATGTTCTGGACGGATATTGCGAAGAATTATCCGAAGGAGCACGACCTCTGGAAGAACGACATGAAGAACTTCTATGTCGAGGGCAGCGAGCGTATGTCGGAGGTCTACGGACGAATGATCAATGCCGTTGAGCAGATCGTTCGCGAAAACGAGGGAAAGACGGTCGTTGTTGTTTCGCACGGCTGTGCGCTCCGAAACTATCTTTCGTATGCCGAATTCGGCTCTCCCGACAGGCTCGGGGATGTCGGCTGGTCGGACAACACGGCTGTTTCGCTTATTGAATATGACAAGTTGATTCGTCCGAAGCTTATCTTCAAGAACGACAGCTCGCATCTGCCGCCCGAGGCATCGACCCTTGCATTCTCCAACTGGAGCAAATACGATGAAAAAGAAAAGGAAGAAAAACAATGAGGATACTTGCAGTTGACTATGGTGACGCACGAACGGGCATTGCTGCCTGCGACAAGAGCGAATTTCTTGCATCGCCGCTGACCGTTATAAACGAATACAACTCCGAAAAATGCGCCGCAAAGGTCGCAGAGCTTGCCGTAAAGGAGAAAGCCGAGCTTATAATAGTAGGTTTGCCGAGGAATATGGACGGAAGCGAGGGCGAACGTGCCGAAAAATGCAAGGAATTCGGAAAGCTTGTGTCGGAGCTTTCGGGAATCGAGCATAAAATGTGGGACGAACGCCGAACGACGATAACCGCTCACGGATACCTCAACGAAACCAACGTCCGAGGAAAAAAGCGCAAGGCTGTTGTTGACGCCGTTGCCGCCGTTATCATCCTTGAAAGCTACCTTGCTTACAGAAAAAACTGCGAAAACTAAATACAGCGTGATATGCTTTTTCCGTGCATATCACGCTGTTTTTTATGGGGTTCTCTAAAAACCGGGACACGAGCAAATTTTCGTCTATGACTTTGTTCAACTGCAAGGCATCAAACCGCAGTAATACTTGATGTATTACAAGGTTTGATAACGCAGCAGATGAACAAAGTCATAGAAAATTTGCCGTGAAGGAGGTTTTTAGAGGTTCCCTTATGTTACTTTACTGCTTCTTTGAGAGCATCGACCTTGTCGGTCTTTTCCCAAGCAACGCCGAGATCCTCTCTGCCCATGTGGCCGTATGCTGCAAGCTGTCTGTACTGCGGCTTGCGAAGGTCAAGCGTTTCGATGATAGCTGCAGGGCGCAGGTCGAACACCTTGCTTACTGCTTCGGAAAGCTTTTCATCGGAAACCTTGCCTGTGCCGAAGCTGTCAACGAGTACGGAAACGGGTTCAGCCTTTCCGATAGCGTAAGCGATCTCGATCTCGCACTTGTCGGCAAGTCCTGCGGCAACGATATTCTTTGCAACATATCTTGCTGCGTAAGCTGCGCTTCTGTCAACCTTTGTCGGGTCCTTTCCGCTGAAAGCTCCGCCGCCGTGACGGGAATATCCGCCGTATGTATCAACGATGATCTTTCTGCCGGTAAGTCCGCTGTCGCCCTGTGGTCCGCCGATAACGAAACGTCCTGTCGGGTTTACGAAATACTTTGTATCAACGAGAAGCTCTGCCGGGATAACAGGCTTGATGACCTTTTCAATGATATCCTCACGGATCTGTTCAAGCGCCACTGCCTCGGAATGCTGTGTGGAAACAACGACCGTATCAACGCGGACGGGCTTGTCGTCCTCATATTCAACGGTTACCTGTGTTTTTCCGTCGGGACGGAGATAAGGGATAGAACCGTTCTTTCTGACCTCGGTAAGCTTCTTTGCAAGCTTATGTGCAAGTGAGATCGGCATCGGCATAAGCTCGGGAGTTTCGTTGCAGGCAAAGCCGAACATCATACCCTGGTCGCCTGCACCCGTCATAAAGCGGTCGGATGCTTCGCCCTGCTTATGTTCAAGAGCTTCGTCAACGCCCATTGCGATATCAGCGGACTGCTCGTCAATTGCTGTAAGAACGGAGCAAGTATGACCGTCAAAGCCAAATTTTGCACGGTCGTAGCCGATGTCTATAACGACCTGACGAGCGATCTTCGGGATATCAACATAGCATTCTGTGGATATTTCACCCATACAGAGCACCATACCTGTTGTTGTAGCTGTTTCACAGGCAACTCTTCCCATCGGGTCTTCTTTAAGGATAGCGTCGAGCACCGCATCGGAGATCTGGTCGCAGATCTTGTCGGGATGACCTTCGGTAACGGATTCCGATGTAAATAACTTCTTTGACATTTGAATTCCTCCTATAAAAAAAATAAAAAGCACTTGAAAAAACTTTCAAGCGCAGCCGTAAAACGTAAATTTTACTCATCTCTCGGATATTACACCGCAGGATTTAGCACCTTCCCTGTCAAAAAACATTTCTGCAGTTAGGTTGCCGGGCTTCACAGGACCAGTTCCTCCGCCACTCTTGATAAGTTTAACTTATTATATCATACTATCATATCCAAGTCAATAGCAAAACAAAAAAATTCATAAACAATTGTATTAAAGATATTTCTGAAAGCCTATTGACAAATTGTAATGTGAATGATATAATTGTATACATAGAGATTATACAATTTATACTTGCACAGTCGTCCGGAAGGCTTGCAGGTATTTAAGGAAGCGCTGATCGCCGCAGCAATGATCGGCGGTTCCTTGATCCCGAGGAGTGTACACTAAAATGAATATCAACATCAGTAATGCAAACGGTGAAGCGATCTATCTGCAGATCGTGAACCAGATCAAGGCGCTGATACTCGAGGGCAAGCTGAAAGAGGGAGAAATGCTCCCATCAATGCGAAATCTTGCTGTCGAACTCCATATCAGCTTTATGACTACCAAACGTGCTTACGAGGAGCTTGAGCGTGACGG
>JBJFFR010000178.1:0-6096 GCA_051891935.1 Oscillospiraceae bacterium | reverse complement strand
TTCTATGACTTTGCCCATCTTCTGCGTTAACAAACCTTGTAATACATCAAGTATTACTGCGGTTTGTTGCCTTGAAGCTGTGCAAAGTCACTGACGAAAATTTGCGAGCAATACGAAGTATTGCTTAGTCTCGGTTTTTAGAGAACCCCATAAATTTATAAAAGTCCGAAATATCCCATCAAAGCCAGAATAATAACTCCCGGTATGCCGAGGATAAGCGACAGAACCGCCGTGAAGAAATTCAGCGGTACAGAAAAGCCGACATATTCGCCGAAAAAATGCAGCAGAGTAAGGAATAACGCTCCCGAACCCATTCCGAATAATGCCGTTTTTGCAGGTTTTCCGCTTTTGAGATAGTGTACGATCATCACTATTGCGGATACAGCGACCGCTATGTAAAAAATGATCTCCCCTGCTTCCGAAGTATTCATTTCAGCACCGTCCTTTTTTTGAAATTACTGTCTGCGGTGATCTTCCGCCTGTTTCCTTGCCTTTTTCACAAGATACGCATACCGTGAGCGCAGGGAAAGCTCCTCATATATCGCAGCGTCGATAAGATCGCTGTCGGTGACAAGCTCAAACCTGCGCCTGCAGTGCGAAAGCTCGCTGATAACATTATCTATGTCGTTTTTAAGCTCTTCGGTTTCATCCGGTTCGGGCTGCCTGCCCGTGAGAATATTGGAAAGCTTGCTGAAAAGATCTTTGACTTTTGACATTATATCACGTTCCTTACATCATTATATAAAGCAGAGCAAGTATCAGCTTTATGTCGGCATTTTCCTTTATAAGCAGCGCCGCAAGTGCAGCAATGAGCATCGTGTCCGAGCTGAATGGCATCGGCAGGAGCTCATTCGGCGGCTGCGACTTGGGAGGTTCCTGCTTCGGCGGCTCGGGTCTTGGCGGAGGCGAAAACTGCTGCGGCTTTCTCTGACGGCTGTTCTCTACCGTTTCAAATCGGGGTTTCTGCGCACCGTTCTGCATATTCCGAGAAGGCATATTCTGCTGCTGCATATTGGGATTCATATTCTGTCGGGGAGAAGACTGAAACTGCATATTTTGAGAAGCAGATCGTTCCTGCCCGTTCTGCATATTTGCTCTCTGCTGAATGTAGCGGTTGCTTTGTTCAAGAAGTCCCTGCGTCAACTTGTTCATCTCCCCTACTCGTTTTTCTGCCATTGTGATGCTTTTATTGCTGTTCTCCATAGAATTTATGCTCCGTTTTAAAATATACTGCCGAGCGCACCGCTCTCTTTCAGCTCGGAATAAATGTTAAGAAGCCGAAGCAGCTTGACAGCCTTATCAACTCTCGGCTGTTTGTCCTTTGAAAGCAGCGGCTTTAGCGCAATGAGCAGATCGCAGTTTTTATCGTTTTTGGAAAGTCCCGACATAAGGCTCATCAACGCCGCAGGGTTTAAGGGAAGCTCCCCGTCGTTCTTCGGCTGACTTTCGGCCTGCGGGGACGAATCGGAGTTTCCGCCGAACATCGCCGCAAGCTCACGAATCTGCTGCATACTCTCCTCATCGGAGAGTAAAGACTGTATCTTTTCGGCCATATCGTCCAACGCAAGCACCCCCTGTCTGCCGGTAATGATCTCCTTTTATTTTCCGTTCGTAAGCTTGTTGTAAAGTGCCTTTGCCTGCGGAGTGCTCATGAATTTTTCAAGTGCGGCAGGATCGCTTACAATGCGGTTGAACATAGCTTCATCGGCAGGCTTCATTTTTTTCATAGCAGAATCAAATTTTCCCGATTCAAGCTCGTTTTTCAGCTGATCCTTCGGAACGCCAAGCTTTTTGCTCACAATATCAAGAAGCTCGTTCATATTTTTCATGTTGAATTCGTTCATAAAATATTTCCCCCCGAAAAAATGAATAGAATAAATTTACGGATTGCTCTTTATTTTCTTTATATTTTATGTTATAATCTATTCTTATAGAATAGTTACCGAACTTCGTTATCCGAACTTCGGCTTTATTATATATGTTATGCAAAGGAGAGAAAATTGTGAGGATAGTTGTAATGTCCGATTCACACGGAAAATCGGGCGCAGTAAGCGATATCGTCGACAATAATCTCGGAAGATCGCAGATGTTCATCCATCTTGGCGACGGTGAAAAAGAAACCGACCTTATAATGGCGGAATATCCGCATCTCGACTTTAGGAGAGTTTCGGGAAACTGCGACTATTGCAGCAGACTTCCGCTCTCTATGGTAATAGACACGGACGGCGCAAGGATATTTGCTGCACACGGTCATTCCTACGGCGTAAAAGGCAGCCTTGAACATATAACCGCAGCCGCAAAAAAGAACAACTGCAATATAGTCCTCTTCGGACATACGCATGAACGCTTTCTGCATTATGAAAACGGCATATATTATATGAACCCCGGAAGCTGCGCAATGCCCCGTGACGGAAAGAATCCTTCCTACGGTTTTATCGACATTACGGAAAGCGGTATATTTACTGCTATCGCCGATCTGAAATATTCTTGGGAGAAATGATCATGAAAAAACTTAAATTAACAAGCTTTTTAGCCGCTTCGGCACTCTGCATCTCGCTGTTTTCGGGCTGCGCAAACAACACAGCAGCCGCAGATGATACGGAAAAAGTCAGCGAAACAACAGCGGCTGTTACATTGTCCTATCCTGCGGTAAAGGAAGATCCGAACCTTTCCGAAACGGAAAAAAGAATGCTCGAAACCTCTCTTGTTTCGGTCGGAAATACAAGCAGACTTAATGAAAAACTGAAAACTCTCGAAAACGGCGGAGAGATCACACTCGGCTTTATCGGCGGATCGATAACCTACGGTTATACCGTTCAGCCTGACGAATGCTTCGCAAGCAAGCTGACCGAGCTGCTTAAAGAAAGATATCCGAACGGAACGGTCAATTATGTAAACAAGGGCATAAGCGGAACGCCGTCCATCCTCGGCAATCTGCGCCTTAAAAGAGATATCCTCGACAATAATGCCGATATAATCTTTGTCGAATATGCCGTTAATGACGGAATGGAAAGCGACTATAAGGAAAGCTGCGATTCCCTCGTCAGAACTGCGCTTGAACAGGAAAACGAGCCTGCCGTTGTGCTTATCCTCAACCGCACAAAAGAGGGTCACTCCGCACAGGAGTATATGAAAAGCATCGGCAATTTCTATTCTCTCCCGATGATAAGCACGGCTGACGCTCTCACCGAAGCTCTCGACAGCGGCACGATAAACTGGGAGGATCTCTACAACGATTCCTCTCACCCGAACCCGAACGGACACGAGCTTTTCTGCAAGCTTATTGCAAATGCTCTTGACGAGTCGCTGAAAACGCAGTCGGAGGAATATGTCCTTCCTGCGGAAAGTATATTCGGCGCACCGTATGAAAATGCCGTTATCATCGAAGCTGATTACGACGGCTCGGACAGCCGATTTACAATGGATTCTCTCGGCAGCTTCACAAGATCATCCTCGGCGGACGGCTTTACAAATGGCTGGGCATTCGATAAGGAAACGAATGAACCGATGAAATTCACCGTTGACGCTAACGGACTATTCATTATATGCAGGCGCAACAACAATGATTCAATGGGCAAGTTTGAAGTCTACATCAACGGAGAAAGAGCAAAGACCGTTGACACAAATCAGAAGGACGGCTGGGGCGACCCCTTCGCATTCAAGATAATAAAATGGCAGGAAACAAAAAATATGGAGATTGAGATACGCCCTGCCGAGGATTCGCTTCAGAAGAATATCGAAATTCTCGGAATAGGCTTCAGCTCGAAATAAGAACAATGAAGGTAACTGTTTTAATTGAAAATACAACAGAAAGTGAGCTTGCCTGCGAACACGGATTGAGCCTTTTTATCGAATATAACGGGAAAAGCATCCTCCTTGACGCAGGACAGTCGGAAAGCTTTTACGACAATGCAAAAAAGCTCGGTATCTCCCCCGAAAGCGCAGATATTTGCGTCCTTTCGCACGGGCATTACGATCACTCGGGCGGATTTTCCGCTGTGCTTGGGCGAAACGATAAGCTTCACATCTATGCGCAAAGTTCAATATTCGGGGAATATCTCTCGGGTAACGGCGGTCTGCACGGCATAAGCGTTCCCGAGAATGTTCGTGAATACAAGGACAGGTTCATAAAAGTCGATGGCTTTGCCGAAATCTCGGAAGGAATCTATCTTGTTCCTCATGGAACAAAAGGTTTGGAAAAAATCGGCGAAAGGACAAAGCTTTATAAAAGAGTTAATGGAGAGATCCTGCCCGATGATTTTTCACACGAGCAAAGTCTTGTTTTCGATACGGAAAAAGGACTTGCCGTTTTCAACAGCTGCTCACACGGCGGTGTGGAAAACATTGCCGCAGAGGTAAAAAGAGCCTTGCCGAACAGGAAAATTTATGCTTACATCGGCGGTCTGCATATCAAAGGAACAAAGGACGGCGCAGAGATATGCACTCTCTCCGACAGCGAGCTTGACAGGCTTTGCAGCTTCTTCTCCGATGAGAAAACAGAGTATGTTTACACAGGTCACTGCACAGGCTCGGCAGGACTGGAAGAGATCAGAAAAAGGCTTGGCGCCGACAAGGTTCATGCGCTTACAACAGGTCTGGAATTTGAGGTATAAAATAATGAAAAAGATCAGAACAACTATTATTGCGATGATAATGTCACTTGCTTTGTGCAGCTGCACGGCTACGATAACAAAGCCCGGTGCGGAAACCGCCGCAGATACGACGATCTCAAAACCGCAGGAAAGCAGTGCTTCCCCCGAAGAAAATGCCCCCGAAGAAACCGAAATAACCGAAACTCCTTCGGATAAAAGCGATGACAGCACAGACAGCAGTTCAGAGGATAAAACCGACGCCGATCAGACTCCGAACGAGGGACTTGATTTTTCATCCGCCGAAGCTCTCCTTGCTTCAATGACGGACGAGCAGAAGGTCGGTCAGATCATTCTCGGGAGATTTCCGTCCGAGGGCGCAGCAAAAATAATGAGCATATATCACCTCGGCGGCTTTACGCTTTATGCAAGCGATTTTCAGAATGAATTTCCCGATACAATGGCGAAAAAAACGGCGAAGATACAAGCTGCCGCAGACATTCCCGCTTTTCTTGCGACCGATGAAGAGGGCGGAATTGTCGTGCGTGTATCAAAGTTTCCGCAGTATCGTTTAAGTCCGTTCACATCGCAGATAGTTCTCGCCCGTGACGGTGAAGATACTGTCCGTGATGAGAACATCGAAAAAGCAGAGCTTCTGCTTTCGCTCGGCATAAACTTCAATCTTGCGCCCGTTGCGGATATTACCGAGAATCACGATGACTATATCTACGACAGGACCTTCGGAGAAAACACCGAAAACACAAGCAAGTATGTTGCTGCCGCAGTTGAGGGCATGAGCGAGGGAAATATTATGAGCTGCTTAAAGCATTTCCCGGGTTACGGACCTAACGTTGACACCCACACGGGCAGCGCAGTCGACGATCGTTCACGCCGGAGCTTTGAGAACACGGATTTTCTTCCTTTCCAATCGGGAATTGACGCAGGCGTACCTGCCGTAATGGTGAATCACAATGTTGTTTCGGCTTTCGACAGCGAACGTCCTGCTTCGCTCTCGGCGGAAGTACATTCCGTGCTCCGTGACGAGCTTGGCTTCGGCGGCATCATTCTCACGGATGATCTCGGAATGGAAGCAATAACCCTTTTTGCGGAAGAAGCGGAGGAAAGTCCCTACGTTCTCGCCGTAAACGCAGGAAACGATATGCTCTGCACATCCGACATAGAAACTGCATATAACGACATTCTTGCGGCACTTTCCGACGGCCGCATCGACTCCGAAAAGCTTGACGAAAGCGTATTGAGGATACTTGAAGCAAAGGGAAGATTCGGGATAATTGAATTTGAATAATGAATAAAAAAATCCCCACAGACCGTGACTCTGTGGGGAATTTTTTGTGAACACGATGGTTCACTTCCATAATCTTTTCTGTGATTATTTTATCAAACAAATATATTATTGTCAAGTGTTTGAATTGTATTCTTAATTTTTTTTACACTAAACACCATTTAAAATTTGGAAAAAATCAAGCCGACAATCTCGAATATATAG
>JBJFFR010000177.1:0-6119 GCA_051891935.1 Oscillospiraceae bacterium | reverse complement strand
TGGATTATTCTATCTGTCGGCTTTGTCTATAGAACGGTTTGGAATTAGTATAAAAGAGTAAAAAAATGGGGCAAAATCTTACCGGCTTGAAATAGATTTTGCCCCGATTTTTGTCTATACTTTTATAAGAGATCTCATGAAATTTCACTCGCTGCAGTTCACATAATAACGCGCCTGAGCCGAGAACATTTCCGCATAAATGCCGTTTGGAAGCTCCGCAAGCTCATCGTGAGTGCCGTATTCTTTTATAGTATCATCTGCAAAGACCGCAATTTTATCGCAGAATTTGCAGCTTGACAATCTGTGCGAAATGTATATCGCCGTCCTGCCGCCGACAAGTAAATTGAACTGACGGTAAATTTCATACTCCGCAACAGGATCAAGCGCGGCGGTAGGCTCGTCAAGAATTACAACAGGCGCATTTCTGTACAGCGCACGGCTGATCGCAGTCTTTTGCTTCTGACCGCCCGAAAGCTCCGTGCCCTTTTCATCAAAGCTTTTGAAAAGCGTGGTATCAAGTCCGTGTTCAAGCTTTTGCGCGTCATCATAAAAGCCCGACAGCTTCAAGACCTCGTTTATCCGTTCATCATCGGGAACATCCGCTAAAGCGATGTTCTCACGCAGACTGAACGCAAAAAGCTGAAAATCCTGAAATACAACGGCAAAAAGTCTGCGGTATTCCTCCTCGGAATATTCCTTGATATTCACTCCGTCAACCAGAATTTCACCCTCCGTCACATCGTAAAGCCGACACAAAAGCTTGATAAATGTGGTCTTTCCTGCACCGTTAAGTCCTACAACGGAAAGATGCTCTCCCGACTTAATTGTGATATTTATATCACGCAGGACATAATTTTCCGAACGGGGATATTTAAAGCTGACATGGGAAAATTCGATTGTGTGCTCGCCTTTTTTAACCGACTTTGTACCCTTGACCATTGCCGCAGGATATGCGATAAACTCAAGGTATCGGTGAGCATAGCTGCAACGCTTATACAGCTCTTGCACCGAAAAAACTATGTAGTAAAGGCTCCAGTAAAGGTTTGAAGCGCTGTTCACGCACATCTGAAAATCGCCTATTGTGATAGCCTTTGTGACAGCAAGAAAACCAATGTAAAAATAGCTCATACCGTCACGAAGCGCATTCACTATATTTATAAACATATTGTTCGGGCGCTTCTGACGCTCCTGACCCTTCCAGCAATCGACCTGACGGTCACTTAAACCGTCCGCCTTTTCACACATCATATCTGCGCTGTCGTACAGACGGATATCCTTTCCGTAACGGAAATCTGACAGCTGATAGAAAACATATCCCCATATTCTGTTCATTTTTGAAAGCTTTAGGAAATTATCCGCTTCGATCTTGTTGTTCTTTGCATTCAGTATTGTGATAAGCACAAGTGATATAAGCTGCACGGGGATAAGCCACGGACAGGTCATGATTATGAGGAACGACACGCTCAAAAGAATCGCAGCATTTGATATAATGGTATATAGCTGTGTAAGAATTCCGATAGCTCCGCCGCTGTACCAACTGATACCGTCTTTTGCCTTTGAAAGCCTGTCAAGGGCTTCGGGGTCTTCGGTATGCTCAAAATCCATCGTCATTGTGTGCTTTGAAAGCTCTGTTTCAAAATATTGGTTGAACCATTCACGTCTGACATCCATAAGCTGTGCCTCAAGGTTTGTCAGAAGATTTGTAAAAAGGGCTATTCCTACGATGAGGGCTGCATATATGACAATTTTTGAAAGATGATTTTCCAAAGGCTCACCGCCAATTATGAGGACAAGCTCATCAATAAGAAATTTTGGCAGGATTATGGCTGACATTTTTGCTGCAAGTTCTGTAACAAAGGCAAGCAGGAACAAAAAGAATACGGAGGGCTTTTCCTTTCTTACGGTCTTTAACATAAATGTCAGTGTTTCACTTAATATGCTGTCCTTATTTTTACGCATTTGCAGCCACCTCGCTTTCGGGAGAATCAACATAATACTGCGCTTGGATACGGAACATCTCCGCATAAGCGCCGCCTTGTTTCAGCAGACTTTCGTGAGTGCCGTATTCAACCATTTCGCCGTTTTTGAACATTGCGACATTGGTGCAGAACTGCGTGGAGCTTAATCTGTGGCTTATATACACCGCCGTTTTGCCGCCGATAAGCTTGTCAAAATCGTTGTAAAGTCTGCTTTCCGCAAGAGCGTCAAGAGCCGCCGTAGGCTCGTCAAGAACGACCACGGGAGCGTCCTTATACAGCGCACGGGCAAGCACCAGCTTCTGCTTTTCGCCGCCCGACAGGTCAACGCCGTCGTCGTGAATGATCTTCAGTATCTCGGTGGAAACGCCGTTCGGCAGCTCCTTCAGCTTTTCTCCGATGCCTGCGTCAATAAGGCATTTTTCAGCTTTTGCCTTGTCCGTTTCTTCGGGAGTGTTCATGGAAACATTCTCCGCAAGCGGAAATGCAAACAGCTCAACGTCCTGAAATACGGGCGCAAATACGCTGTAATAGCTTTTCTTGCTGTACTTTTTAATATTTGTGCCGTTTAGAAGTATCTCGCCCTCGGTCGGCTCATACAACCTTAACAGCAGCTTTATAAAAGTGGATTTTCCTGCGCCGTTAAGTCCAACGACCGCAAGACGTTCTCCTGCTTTTAATTTCAGCGACAGATCTTTCAGCGCATATTTTTCCGCCTTGGGATATTTAAAGGAAACATTTCTGAATTCAAATTCATAGCTTTCAAAATGTGGAACTGCTTCACCGTTATCGGTATTGTCATTGTCAAATTCCATAAAGCTGCGGAAATCGTCCACCTGACGGCTGCATTCAAGCAGGCTTGTAACACCTTGAAGAAGGCTGTTGATATAGCTGTAAAATGCTATTGACGAGCCGAGATAAAGGCTGAAATTGCCAATGGTCATTTCCCCCAGAACAGTTTTATAAATGAGCCAGCCGTACACCGCCGCCTGAGAAAACGCTAAAAGAATATAGCTTACAGACGATGTAATGAGCCATGCCTTTGCATTATTTTTCTGTGCTTCGATGCGTTCCTTTTTCAGCTCCGTTATCTTGTCCGTCAGCCAGTCCTTCAAGCCGAACATTCGAATATCCTTTGCGGTGTCAAAGCTTGTGGTCACATTCCGCAGATAGTTATCCTTGCGCCACCACGGTGCAAGCGGATCCCATACACGCTTTTTTACGGTCTTGTTTGTATGATCATTTAGCAGAAAGTTTGCGATACAAATAACAAGCATCAGCAGCACTATAAAAATATTCATTGTGCCGAGTATTACAATACCCACCGTAACGACCGCCGCCGACAGCATAAAATTAACGATTCCACGCATCATACCCTCAACGCCGTTGTCATTTGAGTTACAGGCATTTCCTGCTTTCTGATAGCAGTCGAGAACATCGGGATTTTCGAGATATTCATAATCAAGCCGCATCACCTTTGCATTTTTCTCGGACAAAAGCTTGCAGCGTGCAGCAATAAACCGCCACCATATCTCGCTGTAATAGTAGGAATTGAGCATTGTGGAAGCTGCTTGAATGACTGTGAATACTATCATCAGCAAAAACAGCTTTTCTGTACCTGCTTCACCCGTTATCATATCAATAACGAATTTTGAAATAAATGTCCAAAGATACTGCATGGTCGGTGCGCATATCATTCCTATCGGGATAAGCCAAAGAAAGTCCTTGTTGTAACGCACCATAGCTTTAAGTATGTATTTTATATTACTGAAAACTCCAAAGTCTTTATGCAAAGGATTTTTCTGTTCATTGTTTTGTTTCATAATTTACCCCTCGTTGTTTTTCAGAAAGGACAAATCCTCACGCTTGAACCACGCTTCATCGCACCAGCCCACCTGGCTCTGATATCCGTTAGGCGGATTTATCATCATATCCGCACATATCATCAGCATGATCGGTGCAACAACTTTTACAAGCGATGACTGATACATATTCTCGCCTTTGTTGTCCTCGTTTATAATACTGCCCTTTGTAAACATTCCGTTGAATTTGCAGAGATAGTCGAGTGCCTTTTCCGCCTTTTCTGCAGGTATATCCAGAAGCTTTGCAATAGTTTTGGCACGAACCGCCTCCTGCCACTTAAAAGTCAGCATATATTGCAGTATTTTCAGATTTGTCTTATCCCCGAGAAATGCAAACAGTTCAGCCATTTCATCGGTAATTTTGAGCCGTTTTGCAAAGCCCTCCTTCGGCTGTTTTACAAGAAAATAATATTCAAGGTCTTTGTTAAGGCGCATATATGTAAAGCCTGCTTTGCTGTTAATTTCTCCAACTGTAAGACTGTCTGTTTCTTTAAGCTCGGGACGGTCATAATAGTATTTGTTTGACTTCCACGATGCTATCTGTGTTGCCCATGCGTATTTGAATGCCTGTTCAAAGAAGATCTCTTTGCTGCTGTCGGAGTCCTCCACAAGATTTTGCAGTTCGTCCATGACTTGCTGAACAACAGAAGTATCCTCTTTTGCCCTGCCATAAAGATAGTCAATAGTAACTCCGAAAAAGTCTGCGATCTTCGGCAGCAGGTCGCCGTCGGGATAGCTGCCGTTCTCCCATTTGCTGACTGCCTGCGGACTAACGCCGAGGTGAGCGGAAAGAGCTTCCTGTGTAACATTATGCTCCTTGCGAAGCTTTTGAAGCTGTGACGAAAATACTGTATCCATATCCCGAAATCTCCTTGTGTTTGATTTTATTACAGTATATCACAAGTATTAGTTGTTGTAAATGCTTTATTTAAACAATTATTCTACTTTTTGTGGATATAAGCAGATATTTCAACGTATAGTTTATATTGACAGATAAAACAACAATTATTTTAGGAAAACGCTGATTAAAGCGAAGCGTTCGTTTCGCCGTTTTGAAAAATGTACGAGTTTCCGTCTTTGAGTACATTTTGAAAAACAGCTGAAACGTATTAATCAGCGTTTCCTTAGTGCAGCCTTAAAACACACAAGGTTCAAAATGTTCTCAAAGGATTATAATAAGTACCGACGCTCTCCGAGGGGCAGACGTTCCCCCTGCACCCCCTTTTAAAATTACGTCTGATCAGAAGAATTTCCATTCGCAGCCATTACTTTAAGTGTTCTATAACATAATCGCAGGAATTGTATTGATAATCTATCATTATCAAAAGCCCATCTTGTCATTTGATGGGCTTTTGATATGTACGCAAGAACAATATTTTTCAAACATTTCTCAATACAAGCTATCACAAAAGGAAGCAGGAAGTCGAAAAAACTCTTGTGGATCCGGGTATTCCTTATGTGATAATTCAGCCAACTGTGTTTATGCAGATGCTGACGCCTGCTATTCAATCACTAAAGAACGGAGGACCCCTTGTTCAGAAATTCTACACCTCAGACAAGACAAAAATGAGCTTTGTTGATATGAAGGATTATGCCGACGCTGCTGCCGAAATAATTTCTTCCGGTGCATATACTTACGGCACTTATGAATTCAGCAGCAAGGGAGCATACTCTCTGTCTGATATGGAAAGCATACTTTCAGAACTTCTCGGACGAAAAGTCACAAGCAGCTTTATCAGCGATACGGATTT
The DNA here is from genome assembly GCA_051891935.1 of Oscillospiraceae bacterium. GTDB lineage: Bacteria > Bacillota > Clostridia > Oscillospirales > Ruminococcaceae > UMGS363. The sequence goes on along the minus strand of JBJFFR010000177.1, from coordinate 530 downwards.
TCTGGCGGCTGCACATAGAGAACCCGACAGCTATGCAGGTCAGACGGCACTCGCAATGTTCCGCCATTACAACGAAAACAGCTTTTGTGGGAACGCATTTACACTGACAAATATTCTGGGACGTGATCCTGTCACGATCAGCGAATTTTTACAAAAGGCTTTGCAGAGCAAATAAGCATTATACACGTTTCCCCTAAAATTTATATGTTTATTAAAAAATACTGCCCCGTTCTGTCAGTTTTTGGTCTGACTTTCGGGAGGCAGTATTTTGTATTTATTGACCGATCGTTTTCATTATTGTGATAATGAACGCTCTTTAATTGACACTTTTACACTCGTCAGCCTTGACCAGCTTGTTTCTTCCACTATCAGACGATTAACTGCAATTTACAGCTACGGAAACAGTTCTCACGTCCTTGTGTTTCCTTATACAATAAACAAGTGATTATCATTAAATGCAAAGCAGCCGACCTGTGTTACGAGATCGTCTGCCTTGCAATATTATGACGTTATTACTCTGCTTTCGTTAT
>JBJFFR010000176.1:0-28239 GCA_051891935.1 Oscillospiraceae bacterium | reverse complement strand
ATGAACAAAGTCATAGAAAATTTGCCGTGAAGGAGGTTTTTAGAGGTTCCCATAATACTAATTCCAAATCAACCTATAGACAAATCCTTGGATATAATAATCCAATTCTGCGTCAGGCTCCCTTGAAAGGCATACAGCCTTACTGCGGTCGCCTTCCTTGACTTGGATTATTCTATCTGTCGGCTTTGTCTATAGAACGATTTGGAATTAGTATAAAAATCTCTCAGAAAGGGTCAACGATAATGAATATTAATGAGATCAAAGAGCAGATGTGCGACATCTGCCATAAAATGTGGCAGCTCGGATGGGTTGCGGCAAACGACGGAAACGTTTCGGTAAAGCTGGATGACGGCACTTTTCTTGCTACGCCTACAGGTATATCCAAAAGCTTTATTACCCCCGAAAAGATCGTACGTATCGACAAAGAGGGAAATGTTATCGAAGCAGAAAACGGCTATCGTCCTTCTTCCGAAATAAAAATGCACCTTCGATGCTATAAGGAGCGAGAGGATGTAGGCGCAGTTGTTCATGCTCATCCGCCTACAGCAACAGGCTATGCAGTTGCAAACAAAGCTCTCGACGGATATACGATGATCGAAGCAGTCATTGCAGTGGGCAGCGTTCCCGTAACGCCATACGGTACACCATCTACATACGAAGTTCCCGAGGCTATCGCTCCCTATCTTCAGGAGCATGATGTAATGCTTCTGCAAAATCACGGTGCTCTTACAGTGGGCAGCGACCTTGTTACAGCTTATTACCGCATGGAAACTCTTGAACTCTGGGCAAAAATTTCCCTTACAGCTCATCTTCTGGGCGGAGAAAGGGAGATCTCCCGTGAGAATATCGACCGTCTTTGCGCTATGAGAGAAAACTACAAGGTCACAGGCAGACATCCCGGATATAAGAAATATCCCTACGGCAGTAAGTAATGAACAGATAAGTTGATGAGAAAGGAACCTTTATGCTTAAAAATATACCTAAGATCATTTCTCCCGAGCTGCTGAAAACCCTTATGGAAATGGGCCACGGAGATGAGATCGTGATCGGCGACGGAAATTTCCCTGCCGAAACCTACGGAAAAAGAGTTATACGCTGTGACGGTCACGGCGTTCCCGAGCTGCTTGACGCTATCATGCAGCTTTTTCCCCTTGATACATATACGGAAAAGCCTGTGATGCTGATGGAGGTAGTCCCCGGCGACCCTGTAGTTCCCGTTATCTGGGATGAATACAAGGAGATCATCAATAAATACGAGCCTGAAAACTGCAAGATAGATATGATAGAGCGCTTTGCATTCTATGAACGTGCAAAACAGGCATACGCAGTTATCGCTACGGGCGAAGAAGCGATCTATGCAAATATCATCCTGAAAAAGGGCGTTGTGAAATAAAGGAGTGCTGATCAGATGGCAGATACCAAGGCTTCCGTTCTCGTTTTTGATCTGGGTGCTTCAAGCGGCCGTGCAATGCTGTGCCGATTTGACGGCAGCTCCCTGAAGCTGGAAGAAGCGCACCGTTTTTCCAATGACCCTGTAATGGTCGGGGGAACCTTTTATTGGGATATCCTCAGGCTGTTTCATGAAATAAAACAAGGAATAGTAAAAGCCAACGCCATGGGCGGCTTTTCGGGGATAGGAGTTGATACATGGGGCGTTGATTTCGGCGTTACAGACCGTGACGGCTCCCTTTGCGAAAACCCTGTAAATTACCGTGACAAGCGAACAAACGGCATACTTGATGAAGCGTATAAAAAAATATCCCCCCATGAGCTTTATGCTGAAACAGGCATACAGATAATGGAGATAAACACTGCATTTCAGCTTCTTGCTGTTAAGCTGAAAAAATGCTCTCTCCTTGATGAAGATCATAAGATACTGCTTATGCCCGATCTTATCAATTATATGCTTACCGGAAATATGTACGGAGAGCTTTCCATTGCGTCAACTACTCAGCTTCTTGACCCCGTGACGAAGGATTGGTCGCGCAAGATCATTTCTGCGCTGGAGCTTCCTGAAAAGATCTTCCCGAAGATCATTTCACCGGGCACTAAGGCAGGCAGATTGTCGGAGGATATATGCGAAGAGCTGTGTGTGCCTTCCTGTGATGTAACAGCAGTCTGCGGACATGATACCCAATGTGCTTGTGCGGCAGTTCCCGCTAAAGAGAAGGATTTTATTTTCATATCCTGCGGAACATGGTCGCTTTTCGGAACGGAAACAGACGAGCCTGTTATTACAGAGCTTTCCGAGAAATATAATATCACCAATGAAACAGGTTATAACGGAAAGACCACATTCCTTAAAAATATTATCGGTCTGTGGTTTATTCAGGAAACAAGACGCTTTCTAAACAAGCAGGGACAAGTCTGCTCTTTTGCGGAGCTTGAAAAGCTGGCGGCTGAGGCTGAACCCATGCGCTGCTTTATAGACCCCGACGCTCCCGAATTTGTTCCTCCGGGAGATATCCCGTCACGCGTAAAGGAATACTGCCGCAGAACAGGTCAGTATGTTCCCGAAACTCTGGGAGAAGTCATGAGATGCATATATGAAAGTCTTGCTTTGAAATACCGTCAATCCCTCGATGAAATATCTGCCTGCACAGGAAAATGCTATGATAAGATATACATGGTTGGCGGCGGTATAAAGGATACATTCCTCTGTCGGCTTGCCGCAGGAGCCTGCGGATGCACCGTCAGCGCCGGACCTGTTGAGGCTACAGCTTACGGAAATGGTGCTATACAGCTTATCTCAACAGGCGTTATTGAGAATATTTCCAAGGCAAGAGAGATCATTTCTAATTCGGAAGATATAAAAATATATCAGCCGGAGAATACAGATAAGTGGAATGAAGCTTACGAAAAATACCTGGCAATTCTCGGCGGATAATGCCTATAATTTAATATAAAGGAGAAATTAACATGAATCCAAGAATAGGAATCAGACCTGTTATCGACGGCAGACAGTTCGGTATCAGAGAATCACTTGAAGTACAAACTATGAATATGGCAAAGTCTGCAAAGGAGCTTATAGAAGCAAACTGCTTCTATCCTGACGGAACTCACGTTGAATGTGTTATCGGACCATGCACTATCGGCGGCGGAGCAGAGGCTTACAAGACAGAGGAATTTTTCAGCACCCAAAATGTATGCGCTACACTCTCGGTAACTCCATGCTGGTGCTACGGAATGGAAACTATGGATACAAATCCGCTTACTGTAAAAGCAGTATGGGGATTTAACGGCACCGAGCGTCCCGGTGCAGTTTATCTTGCTGCAATTATGGCTGCCCATGCACAGAAGAAGCTTCCCGCATTTGCTATCTACGGCAGAGATGTCAAGGATGCAGATGACACATCCATTCCCGATGACGTCAAGGAAAAGCTGCTGAGATTTGCACGCTGTGCGGTAGCTGTAGGCTGTATGAGAAACAAAGCATACGTTGGTATCGGCGGCGTTTCCATGGGTATCGCAGGCGCATACTGCAATGCTGATTTTATGCAGCATTATCTCGGAATCAGACCCGAGTGGGTCGATATGACCGAGATACTCCGAAGGATCAAGCTGAATATTTTTGATAAGGACGAGTACGAAAAAGCTCTTGAATGGACAAAGAAAAACTGTCCCGAGGGCATGGATGTAAATACCGCTCCGAATAAGGGAAATCCCGATGTTATGAGCAAGGATGAGCAGTGGGAATTCTGTGTTAAGATGGCACTTATCATACGCGACATCATGCTGGGCAATGAAAAGCTGGATGAAATGGGCTGGCACGAGGAAGCCAACGGCAGAAATGCTATATACGGCGGTTTCCAGGGTCAGCGTCAGTGGACTGACTGGCTTCCTAACGCTGACTTTGCAGAATCTATCCTGAACAGCTCCTTTGACTGGAACGGAAACAAGCGCCCTTCCATTCTTGCAACGGAAAATGACGGACTTAACGGCACAGCTATGCTTTTCGGAAATCTTCTTACAGGCACAGCTTCCATATTTGCCGATGTACGCACCTACTGGAGCCCCGAAGCTGTTGAACGTGTAACGGGAATGAAGCCCGAAGGCAAAGCTGCAAACGGATTTATCCACCTTATCAACTCAGGTGCGGCTGCAATTGACGGTACAGGTCTTGCAAAGGATGAAAACGGAAACAATCTTATAAAGCAGTGGTGGAAGGTCACCGACGATGATAAGAAGGATATTCTCGGAGCTACCGACTGGTGTCAGGCAAATCTTGGATATTTCAGAGGCGGCGGATTCTCCTCTCATTTCAGAACACAGGCTGAAATGCCCGTTACAATGATACGCGTGAATATCGTTGACGGAGTAGGTCCTGTTCTTCAGCTTGCAGAGGGATATACAGTTGTTCTTCCCGATGAAATGCACCGTCCTCTTGATGAAAGAACTGACAAAACATGGCCTACAACATGGTTTGTTCCTAATCTTGTTGAGGGCAAGGCTGCATTCAGAGATGTATATTCCGTAATGGCAAACTGGGGTGCAAATCACGGCTCACTTACATACGGCCATATCGGAAAGGATCTTATCACTCTTGCTTCCATGCTCAGAATACCTGTTGCTATGCACAATGTTCCCGACGAGGAGCTCTATCGTCCTCACTGCTGGAGTGCTTTCGGCACTGCCGATCCTGAGGGTGCCGATTACAGAGCTTGCAGCAGTTACGGACCTCTGTACTGATACAGACTATACAGAAAACGTATTTGCATAAGGAAGACTGTATGCCTTTCAAGGGAGCTTGACGCGGAATTGGATTATTATATCAGAGGATTTGTTTATAGAACGATAAGAACATAGTATAAAATAGCCAAGATCGCAGAAAGCATTGCCGATATCCATAAATAATAAATCAAAGCCGCAGACCGGGGGAACTTCGATTTTCCGGAATCTGCGGCTTGAATTTTTATGGAAAATTGAAAAACGGACTGAATCTTATATGTGCGTCAACATAGAACTTCTGCGTGTTTCTGTCCTTTTCAACAATGATTGTGCCGTAAGCTGTACCCATGGTGTTTATATCCATTCTGACATCACCCGACGAATTGAATTCCGATACCTTGTAATTCGCATAACCGCCTACAAGCGGATCGATATCAGCTTCATAGTATTCAATATCGGATAATGACTTTCCGACATAATTCTCTTTCCTGTAATCATAAGATTCTGCAACGCTGTCGCTGTCCGTCTGATGTGTTATCGCAAGATATGTTGCATAATCATCATAAACAAGTGACCTCATATATGTATCAAACGCCGCAAAAGCCGAGCTGTCATCGTAATACGAAGCAACTTCGCCTGCGCTGTTTTCATCCCCTGCCGAAGCCTGTCCTGTTGCTTCCCCCTCATCGGTTATAAGCAGCATTGTCCAGTACAAAGTCTTGGGGTCGTGATAAAAACCTGCATATTTCCATTGTCCGTCCGTGACCTTCGACAGCGCAGACCTTGAAAAGCATATCGAGTTCACTACCCCCTCATATCCCTCGTAAAGTGTTAATCCGTTGATTATTTCGCAGTTTGTGTAGCTGATATTCTCTTCATCAAATATTGTGACGTAGCTTGAACCGTCCTTCCTTGTAGCGTCTGAAAGCGTAAAAAGATCATATTCTTTCGTAAGCACCATTGCACAGTGGTTCAACTCTCCTACAGGAATAAGCGCCGATATTCCGCTGTTCGTTCGCAAATCGTTAAACTCTTCAAATATCTTCTTGTTCTCGCCCACCAGATCATCTTCAGATAAGATCGTCAAAGTCCTTGCAGTCTGCGTCGTTGCTTCTGTTGTGACAGTTGTCGTTACAGTAGTTGTCGCCTTGGTCGTCGTTGTCTGCTCTGTAGTATTTTCTGTCGCTTCAGCCGTGATTTCAGCCTCCGTTTCTGTTACTGCTTCATCAGTATTCTCATTACTTCCGCAAGCCGTGAGCATCATCGCCGCCATAATCGCAGCAATGACTGAATTTGTATACTTTTTCATTTGGAATTCCCCCTAAAGAATCATTTTTCATATTATAATACAAAATCCGACATTTTAGGTAAGCTGACAGCTAATACTAAGGAAACGCTGATTAATACGTTTCAGCCGTTTTTCAAAATGTACTCAAAGACGGAAACTCGTACATTTTTCAAAACGGCGAAACGAACGCTGCGCTTTAATCAGCTTTTTCCTAAGGAAACGCTGATTAATACGTTTCAGCCGTTTTTCAAAATGTACTCAAAGACGGAAACTCGTACATTTTTCAAAACGGCGAAACGAACGCTGCGCTTTAATCAGCTTTTTCCTAATAACCATTTAACCTATAGAGGATTTGCCGTGAAGGAGGTTTTTAGAGGTTTCCATTAGTGTGTGAGATATGAATAATACAAATTTTTTTATACAGCTTGATGATCATTTCGAGAATCTGTTTATAATTCCAAAAAAAATATTGCTTTTTTCAAAAAAATGTGTTATAATATTAATAAGGATATTTAAGGGAGTATGAAATCCATATCTTACCAATTTTTCAAAAAAATTATGATATGGTGACATTTCATTTTCACCCTGAAGGTCAGCATCGCTTTTATCTCATTCAATTTTAGGAGGTTATTTTAAGATGGACAGATTAAAAGGTAAGGTTGCGATCGTTACAGGTTCAACCAGTGGAATCGGCGTTGGAATTGCAAAGCTTTTTGCTGCAGAGGGCGCAAAGGTGGTTATCTGCGGACGCCGTGAGGCTAAGGGACAGGCTGTGGTTGACAGCATTACTGCCGAAGGCGGAGAAGCATTCTATCACTTCATGGACATCACTGCGACAGAGAGTATTGAGGCTCTTTTTGCCGATACCGTCAAGAAATACGGCAAGATCGACATTCTTGTTAATAACGCCGCAAATGTCGGCTTAAAGGATGGACGCGTGGACGAGCTTACTCTTGAAATGTGGGATAACATTTTCCAGAGCGATATCCGCGGCACCTTCTATGCGATCAAGTGCGTTCTTCCTTATTTGAAGGAAAACAAGGGCGGCTCTATCATAAATATCGGCTCCATGGCTTCCTGCGGCGGTGACTTAGGTTCTACTGCTTATGCCTGCGCAAAGGCAGGAGTTGATATGCTCACAAAGTCTACTGCTCTTCAGTACGGCAAGGATAATATCCGCTGCAACTGCGTTCGTCCCGGTCTGATCGTTACTCCCGAAAACGCAGCTTATGTACCTGATGCTCTCAAAGATGTTTTCCTGAATAACATTATGGTAAATCGCTACGGTGCTCCTGCTGATATTGCAAATATGTGTGTTTATCTTGCATCCGATGAAAGCGAATACTTTACAGGTCAGGTCGTTACAGTTGACGGCGGTCTGAATGCTCATGTATCTACCGTGGGCGAGTTCAAAAAGCTTAATTCACGCACTTGGTAATTTTTCATTGAAAAATCGCGATCTTTACTTATGCATTGATAATGCTTAACCAAGCAAAACGAATTAAAACGCCGAATAACAAGATCACATTTGGTTTTGTTATTCGGCGTTTATTTTTTTCTGTAATTGCGGCTTTCTTATCTGTATTTCTCCTTTGGAAATACTTGTCAATACTACGCATTGCTTCTTCATATTTGCACGCAAGGGCGTAATGATTATAGTAATGCAAAAAAGGAGCGTAAGTTTTTGCTCACACTCCTCGATAAATAGGAATTTTATTTAATGCGTAATTCGTAATGCGTAATGCGTAATTTGAGATACTATTCCATAAAAGCGTATTACATCGTTTGCGCCACAATAATTACGCATTACGAATTACGCATTACGCATTGAAACAAATTCCGATATGTCGAGCTAATATTTCTCAACTTTATACTTATCATTATAGCAGAAAAACTTTTTAAAATCAACCAAATGTTGTGAGATAGTCAGACCATACGCATGAAAATTTATCCTCTCCTAAATCGGATATATTGTAACCGTTTTGTAACCGATCAGAGAGAAAGCACATAATCAAGGTATTTAACCGGACTGAAAGAAACAACCATACGTTTTTGCCTCATCGACTTGACTTTTCCATTCATAAAAACAGCCTGTTTCAACACAGTAACGCACCATTTGCGAATAATATTCTGATTTTCCGCAGCTGTTTTATTCAGCGTATGATTCTGATCTTATTTGAACGTAACATCAAGCTGCCAATGCATTGATTCTATCGACCAATGTCCTCTGACAGCATATGAAAACAACTCAATGTCGGGATTCAGGCTTGATATATAATATCTTTTTCCGATACTCCGTTATGTGTACGAATAGTATGAATATTATCCATATAGCCGAACTGATGGACAGAATCGGCGGCGACATAGCAGAAAGTGCTGTCAATGCATTTCCGTCGCGACTGATGATAGTGAGCAGAAAAAATAAGCATATTACACGAAGATAGTATGCTTAATTTTCTTCACAAAACCGCCCTGCAAACAACGCTGTTTTCGCTGTTTGCAGGGCGTATTTTCTTAATATCATTCAGTTTTTAAATTTGTCAAGGATTCTCACTTCACCCCAAACGCCTTCTGGATCTCATAACCAATCATCCCCATCGCAACAATAGCCTTCTTGTAATCGCTGTAACTAACAGACGGCGCCATCGCCCTTCCGAGGGATTTTCCCCAGCGGATCCTGAATGTCGAATCGTTGTTGATGTAGATCTCGTAAATTATGTTGTCATAAGTAACCCCGACAACGCCTTCCGAGCCAACACCATACTTTTCTATCCGCATACTTGCACCGTATCTCGAAATCAGCGCCGACTGTAATTTTTCAAACAATTCCTCGCTGCTAACACCAGATACAAAACGAAACCGCTCATTTCGAAGTTCAAGCAGCTTCGTCTTTGACCACATACAGTCAAACATAAACCACACAGCAAGTCCCATTGCGCCTACGGTAATTAGAAACTGTACACCGAAAATAAACCCAACAACCAAGCACACCGCAAAAATTATGTATACCCTCTTGAGTTTTTCAAGCTCGTTCGGCAGTGGCTCGGAAGAACGAAGTATCCATTCACCATTTATCTTTTCATGCATAGCTTTAACCTCTTTTCCTTGATTTTGTACGCCTTTTTTCAGGCAAATGCTCAATAATCATATCAATCAACCCCGTTATGTTGTACCCATACTCCGCAGAATAACAAACGGGCAAATTGATTTTACCGCCAACGCTCTCGGAAAGCCTGCGCTGTACCGACCGAACCTTGATGTTCAGAAACTCCACAAGCGTTCCGTCAGGCTGATTCTTTGCATAGTCCCAATGCAAGCCTTTCATCGCAAAATCAGCCTGATTTACCGCAATAATTATCCTGTCATCATCAAGATGCTTTTTCAAAAGCTCGATAACTCCGACCGCCGTGTTCATATCCCTTACAGAGCCGTCAATTATCACCACCGCCATATCAATAAAGCCGAATTTATTGGATTGACCGTATTGCTCCGATAGTATTGCATCAAGCTTTTCGATATGCCGCTTGTCCTTTTCGGGACTGTCACCCAAACCCGGAGTATCCCAGAAGCGAACATTTTCACCGAATTTGTAGTGAGAAACTTCAACCGTTTCGGGGTCTGTGCCTTTACCGACAACAGCTTTCCCACCGCCAAGCAAAGCGTTGAGCGTAGTGGATTTTCCTGCACCCGTAGCACCTGCAAAAAGTATATCCAAAGGAGTTATACCCAAACGGTCGGTGCATCGTTCAAACTCCTCCGCACGATAGCAAGAATAGTCCATTTCCATATCAAAGTCCGAGCAAAGAGCCTATTCCGCTGAAAATACCGCCGATAAAACCGATAACTCCGCCGACTGCGCCGCCGACGATTTTTCCGACAACCTCGCCGCCGTGTCCGAATATCGAACCGATCTCGCCGCCGATCTCAACTCCGCTCGTAACGCAGCTCATAAAGCTTTCCTTAAAGGACGAGCGCACCTCTTCCTTGTAGTCCTCCAAACCATCATCACTTTCCCACATAGAATTATCCTTGTTGATGTTGTCAAAATACGCAAGACGCTTTTCCGCAGGAGTGTATTTTACGATAAACATCAAAAGCTTTGTAAGGTTGTACGGCTTTCCCTGCGGCATACCCTCTTCCTTGTATCCTGCGCTGTAACATATCGGCATTATGTTTACTCCCGTTGCCTCAAAAATGCGGTTCTTTACCGACTGGGCCTTTTCCGCAAGGAACGCTTCAAGCTGCGGCTCGGGACAGTTTTTTTCATAGTTCCAGTAGCGTCCCTTCATCGCAACGTCTGCCTGATTTATCGCAATAAGTATGCGCTTTTCCTTGTCCTTGCCCATGTTCGGGATAATTACCTTGTTGATAAGCTCGTAGGACGTTCCGTAATCCCTTGTGCTTCCGTCAAGAATTACAAGCACAAGGTCAATAACGGGCGAACCTTCGCTGTCAAGCTCGTTCAGCTTGCGGATAATGTTCTTGGAGTGGCGAATGTCTGCCTCTTTTCCGTCACCAAGTCCCGGACTGTCCCAAAGGATAAGGTTGTCAAGCTCATACTTGGTTATGTCCTGCGTTTCGGGGTCTGCACCCGAGCCTACCTTTGCGACCTCCGCATTGAAAAGTGCGTTGATAGTGGAGCTTTTGCCCGAACCCGTTGCGCCCGTGATAAGAATGTTTATCTTCTTATCCTTTATCATAAGCAGATTTTTGATAAGCTGCTTTCTGATGCCCTCGTCCTCGATTTTTGAGATGTCGCTCTCCATTTTTTCAAAGAACGATGTGTTTGAATTGTAGTTTTCCATAGCTTTTTACCTCCGTTTTATGCTTGTAATATACCATTTCGGTATAGTTTCAAAGTATGCCTATGCCGAAACAAATTTCCATACCTATGATATTCAGTTTTTTAACATCCTGCCCTGCACCACCGCACAAAATTCTCGCAGTTGTTATACACAAGATTGTAATTTCTCTCCCCAAGTCGGGAGTACGCCCTTTTTACAGCTTCATCGGCTGAAAACCGCAGCGGACTGTCCCTCTCGGGAACGATATCGACCTTGCTTATGCCTGCAAACTCCTTGAAGCTGACCTCCCGAATCTCGGGAACGCTGTCATAGCCCTGCGAATAGTGTATGACCTTACCGCCGCCCACATAAATGCCGTGGTGAGTGTAAACGCCCCGTTCAATTCGCAGATGTTCGCCTGCCTTGTATGTGTCCTCCACCTGCTTTTCGCTCTCATTGTGCAGATGAACCGCAGGAAGCTCTCCGCTTGAAAACTTTGCTGACGCACTCAAAAAGTTCCCGATTGATGTTCCTGCATTGATAAGCATACCTGCAAACAGCCTTACGTTCTGCATTGCTATCTCTTCCTGCATAAGCTCGGGGTCGTCCTCAATGTCATAATCGCTGCTCACTTCGTCATACTCCTCGAAAAGCTCCGCAAATTCTTGTCTGAACTCGGCGAACATCTCATTCCAGCTTCGGCTTGACTCTTCAAGAATATCGCTCAAGCTTTCCTCGTCATCATAATCGTCCTCACACTCTTCGTCATATTCGTCATAATCATCATAATCGTCATAATCACTCATATTGTGCATCTCCTTTCATAAAAGCACCTAACATTTCAAGCAGTTCAGTATGAATATTGCCGCTGATATGCTTCTGCAATTCGTCAATGATGACCGCATAAACAACGTCCATAAGGTCGGGCTTGATAAAACGGCTCTCAACACCTGCTCCGTTAAAAATGCTCAAAACCACAGGCATACATTTGTCCGTTTCATTTTTCACAACAAGGTCGAGATACTCCTCCGAAAAGCGTTCATTCTCCGCAATATACGGACGAATTTTTCCAAGCAGCCTGCACTTCGGCGGCAGCTTTTCATCATAGTATTCATAGTTCGGAATATCCTCGCCGTAAACGTCCGCACCGACAGCAACAGGATTATCATAATATCCGTTCGGGAATGCCGTGAAGCTTTCATCACGCAGCTGATAGAACAGCGGCCGTATTATCCCGTTGATCGGGAAAAGACTGCATTGTGATATGTTGCTCATCATCGAGAATCCCATGTCGCAGAAATACTCGTCAAACTGACCCTCAAAAAACTGCTTGAAGAAAACGTACATTTCAATATGCGACTTCATAACGGAAATATTTTTGCCGTTGTCCTTGTCAATGCAGCGCACCTTGGTTTCAAATACAGCCCGATAATTCGGCTCATAGCCTTCAGTATCGGTCATTTTCCTTGTCTGACGCATGATAACGCCATAGTAAACAAGCGGAGCAACTTTGTACAGCTGTGGCGAGCGGCATATATCCGAGGTCACCGTTTCAAGATTCGCTTCAAGCTCGGATCCGTTGATGTCAAATCTGAACGAGAATTCATGGTAAAGCTTCCGAAAGTCGATTTCCGCCAAAGGCTCGTCACCGAAGCTGATATTATCCCGTAAGCTGCGAAATTCCTTTTTCACCGCTTCTTCGTTTTTTATGCGGTACATGAAATCCTCAATGTTGCTTCCAAGCGCAAGAAAGTTGAACAGAATACTCTGCTCGTCCTTGTCGTAACCGTCGGGGAAAATGTTGTCATAACATTCGCTTACGCAAACGCACCAGAATCTCATTATATCATCATCGAATCCGTTTTTGCGGATATATCTGCAAAGTGCTCTGCAAACGATAGCTTTCTGACCGCATTCTGCGCCGATTTGCTCGACCATTTCCCCGTACCATTTGGAAAACTCCGCATACTTCCGCCGAAGTTCGTCCAAAGTGATATCATACCGTTTCAGACGCTCTTCAAAGGTTTCATATTCATCTTCAAGGTTTTCCAGAAACTCGTCAAGACCGCAGTCGTCATCATCTTCATCATAGCCGGCATACAACTGCATGATCTCATCGTTCGTCATTTTTCGTCCTCCTTTTTGCTTTATTGCTCTGAGCTTGTTTTTATTATACAGCTGCTTTGGGTTACAGTCAATAAAACCGTTTCCGAATTCTTTTGTTTTTTCGGAAACGGTTTGGTTGATTTACTGTGTTCTGCCGTTTCAAACCTCGCCGTTATCCCTAACCTTAACTTATATTATACATTATGAAATTGACAATAGCTGTCATTTTTATTATTTCATCAAATGCTGTACAAACTTTTGGACAGAAAAATCCCGTATGAAGCTTCCAAACTTCATACGGGAGATCTATCCCACGAAATATTCAAAGTATACCTGCATCCGGTAATGCGATAATTCTTGCACCCATAAAATTCACCAAACTTGCCCTTGCGGCGAACCAGCTGCCCTCCGCATAACGGACAAACTCTCGAATTGTTCTCCGCAAGCTTCTTCTGCAACTCATACCTCTTAACTATGTCACCATAAGCCGCCTTGAACTCCTGCGCAAATATCCCAACATTGTTCTGCGGAATAAGCAGCCATAACTTTTTTCTTGCCCTCGTCATAGCAACATAATATAACCTGCGCTCCTCCGCAAATGGGTACGCATCGCTGTTTTTGAGAAGCAGCTGAACTATCGGATCATCTTGTATCTTACTCGGAAAACCCTTTACGTTGCTCGAATTATTCAGAATGAAAACATGATCAGCCTGCAAACCCTTCGACTTATGCGCCGTGATGAACTCCATCTTCAAATCAGGACGTTCGGGCAGCACTATCGCATTGTTTGGGTGCTGCTCAAACTCGGAATCCTTGAACATATCCTTGTCAAACGAGTATCTTCCGATAAAGAATACCGTTGCACCCTTTTCAAGCTCCCTGACCCTCTCTGCCATGAACTTTATAAGCAGCTTGTCATTGTACCCCTCAATAAAACTCATCGGAAATTCGCTCTCCGTCGTGCTGCTATGCAAAGCCTTCTTTATCTGTGCAGGATTTTTCATTATGTACCTGCCGCTTATGTCAATAAGCTGTTTACCGAAGCGATAAGTCGTCTCGATCTTTGATACGACCGTCTTTCCCCAGTATTTCTCAAAATCAAGTATGTAGCTGATGTCACTTCCTGCAAAGCGATATATGCTCTGCCAGTCATCACCTACGCAGAATAGGTCAAAGTCCGACTTTTTGCGCATTTCATGCAGCAAGTGATACCTTGCCTCCGACATATCCTGATATTCGTCCACGATAACATACTTGTAGCTGTGCGTACAAAGCCCGTCTGCAACATAATCAGCCGCACGATTTATCATATCATTGAAATCTATCTGATTCGTGCTGTGCAGCATCTCCGTGTAATCATTGAATATCGGCTCGGCAAGCTTTAATATCGGCGCAAATCGCAGGAATATGCTCTTTTCCATAAGCTGACCGACAGTTTCACCATTCGACTTGACATGAGTAATGATAGTTCCTATTAATTCTGTCACCCCCGAGATCAGAGCGTTATTCTCCCTCTTTATGCACTCCCACAGCTCCACATCCGACTTGGGAAAAAACTTCACTCCAAGCTTTTGCAGCTTGTCTTTCAAATTTTCAAGCAGCCTTCCGCATTGCTTGTCCGCATAAGACACCTCGATAAGCGTAGTGTTGTAATTCCTGTGTGTTTCTCGTTTCCACTTTATGCCGTCAATATACGTTTCGGAAGGCGTTTTTCCTGTCTCCGCAGTAAACCAATCGGGAACTCTGCCCTCTTTGTTCACCGCAAAAAATTCAATGTATATCCCATAATCATCAAGATAAAAATCAGGCTTGTATCCGCTGTGACCTTCATCTGCAAGATCGTATTCATAGTTCTTTTCGTAAGTGTAGTTTATTCCGTTGCTGTACAGAAAGTTGGCAATTTCAAGCTCACAGTAGCTTTTCACCGCTTCATTTTTTATCGTTATGGGCGAAGTGTTCTTTATGTACTCGTCATATTCTTTCTTGCTTTCAAATTCAAACTCGTCAGCCGATTTTGTCGGCATGGACATACAGTACGAAATGAACAGCTTCAGATAAATTTCATCTGCCAAGTGCTTTGTTATGTTCTGCTTAACATAATTCTGTATCGGTGCAGAATATACCGTACACTTTTTACCTTCAACGCCTTTTATAATCTCAGTCCCAAGCTTATGAAATGTGAAAACATCCATATCAATATCGGTTTCTGCTTTTATACGGTTCTTCATCTCTTCCGCAGACTTGTTTGTAAACGAAAGCATCAAGATCTCATTAGGCTTGCCTCATCGCTGACAGCCTTTACTTCCGGATAATCGTCCTCACCAACCTCATAAGCAAGGATCTTTGCCGCATTTATTACAAGCTCATACCCCTTGCTCCATTTCTTGTATGCATCATCGACCGCATTCTCACTACCGCAGTTAATAAACTTGTCAAAATCCGCCTTAGCCTTGCTGCATTCCGACGGAAAACGCTTGCAGAGTGCCTTGTGCTTGTTTTTCTGCAGATTTATCATCGCATCCATATACGGTTTTACAGAATATGTCCATTTGACCTGCTCAACCGTATATCCCTGCGCTTCACACCTGCTCTTCAGTTTCCTGAACAGCTCACTTTTCTTTTCAAATGAATCTATCGTCGTAGTATCAAGCATTTCCGCAGCTTTTATTGCAGTTTTATATGAAAGAAGCTCAATTTCCGCAGCAATGATCTCTCCAAGTTCGATTTGGATTGCCATGTCTTCACCTCACCCACGTAGCATTTCCGATGAAAACATTATACCACAATTCTTTCAAGAACGCAATATGCGTAAAGATATGAAATGGGACTGTTGAAACACACTTCAACAGTCCCACAACATAACATATCAGTTCTTTGATGTAAGCATATTTTTAATACCATTGAGCGCTTTTGATGCAGCTGACTTAACTACATTAACAGCCTTGCTTACAATGTTTTTCGCTGTATTTACAACCGCTCTTCCTGCATCACAGATCTTTTCACCGATTTTTGATCCTGCTATATATCCGATTGTACCTCCTAAAAATCCTGTTACAGCAGGTGCTACCGGAATTACTGCCGCCAAAGGTGCTCCGATTGCCGCTCCAATAGCTGCACCCTTTGCCATTCCACCCATTCCCGCAAACGTAGCTACAGTTACCCTGCCCATCTGATGAAGTCCTTCTGTAGGACTGACCTTTTTAGTTGCTATTCTGTATAGAATCTTTGCATTTTCAACCGCAGCGCAAGCAATGCTTGTCAAAGCTCCAACAGGAGTATTCTTTGCCAGACATTTCAGTACACCTCTTCTAACTGCTACCTGCAAAGTTCCGGCAGCTGCAACTTTTACAGAAGTATCAGCACCTGTTTTGATCGCATCGGCTACCAGTTCATCTCCTTTGACCTCTTCTCCTTTAAAGATCTTTGACGCTAAATTTATTCCTGTGGAAATTGCTGCAGAAAACAATGCATTTCTTCCGGCAGCTTTGCCAATACTTTGCATCAATGCCTTATTGCTCATGTTACTGTAATCAAGCTGCGGTGTAGTATCAGTCGCCTGCGCTTCAAGCTGCATATTCTTTACATCATTCTTTGTAAAAGCTTGTCCCTCAACACCATCTATCTCAATTCTATCGGTAATAGTTTTCAAGGAACCCTTATTTTTGAAATGTGTTTGCACTTCTTCAAGCTGCTCTGAAGGAACAATTATCCTCTGATTATTATAATTGCCATCTTCAATATAATTTATTGTGTCTTTTGCAGTCTTTCCGAATTTAAGCTGATAATTCTGATATTTTCCGCTGTCTAAATTCGTTGCACGAACATCGACTGAATTTTTTCCATTTGACTGTAAAACATCAACTTTGATGTTTTTGCCTTTTAGCATGGCATCCATAGAAGCGCTGTTTGCGACAACATGCTCTGCAATATTCCCGTCAAGATTCGGATTCATATTAACATGTCCGTCAGAATTGCGGCGCAAAGCTTCTTCCATAGACAAATTTGCGCTTTTAAGTCCTTTATCAACAGACTGCAGATACTCGGCAGCTTCTGCTTGAGAAAGTCCCGATACCGAATCATTCAGCTCTTTTTCAAGCCATTGTTCTTTGGACACCCCATTTTCATAAGCTTCGTTGACCGATTTAAGCTTCTTGCCGAATAAGTTTATTGTTTTTACAGTATCATTAGCATCTTTCTTTGCATCTTCTTCGGAATAATCAGGAATCTCATTTTTGAAAAGATTTTCAAGCCACTCCTCATCAGATACTGAAGCATCCTTATCCTTGTAAGACTGTATGTTTTTTCTGAGCATATCCTTTATAGTCCGTGCCTCTTTTTCAGTAATATGCTCAGGCTGACCATCTTCATTGTAAATAACATTATTCTCGCTCATTTCATTTACCGCCTTTCTCTTACCATCTTGAAGCATTCTTGAACTTTCGTTTCTCATATTCCTTAGACATCTTCGTCAAAGTATCCTTCATTATTTCTGAAAGTGGGTGCGTATTTTTCAAAGCTTCAAGAATATCCTTAGTAGTAAGTTTGTCCTTGTCTTCCGCATATACCGTTTCAATTGCTTCCTTAACAGCACCCTCAATGTCAGCGCCGCTGAAACCTTCACTCTTAGCAACAAGATCTGATATTTTTATGCTTGCAAGATCCTGAGGTCTGCGCTTTTTGATATGTATCGAGAAAATATTCTCCCGTTCCTTTGTGTTAGGAAGATCAACATAGAATATCTCATCGAATCTGCCCTTTCGCAGCAGTTCCGGAGGAAGCCGTGTTATATCATTTGCCGTTGCAACAACAAATGTCGGACTGTCCTTTTCCTGCATCCATGTTAAGAAGTTACCGAAAAGTCTGGTTATAACCTCTGAACTTCCACCGTCACCACCGATACCTGCAAATGCCTTTTCAAGCTCATCTATCCATAGAATACACGGTGAAATTGCCTCTGCAAGTGCAATTGCCCTTCTTAAATTCCCCTCGGATTCACCCACGTATTTACCCATTAATCGTCCCATATCAAGCCTTAACAGCGGCACTTCAAAAAGATGTGCAGCAGCCTTCGCATTCAGCGATTTACCGCAGCCCGGTACACCTGCAATAAGTACTCCCTTTGGCATATCAACTCCAAATTTGCGGGCATTATCAATGTTTTTATAGATCTTTGATTTTTTCAAAAACCATTCTTTTAGGTTTTCCAATCCGCCAATATCATCAACAGTTTCTTTCAGCGGTATCATCTCAAGAATACCGGCTTTTTTTATTACCTGCTGTTTCTGCTCAAAAACAAGCTTTAGATCTCCTCTTGTAAGCTCACCGTCATCAGCGTATGCAAGAGCAAGAAGATTATTTATCTCAAATTCGGTAAGTCCCTTTAACGCAGTCGCAAATTCATCTATCAAACTATCCTTAACAGAATCAAGTTCGTTATCTTTTATAAAATCACGAATTATCTGTTTAATATCTTCCTTGTTAAGATAATCCATTTCAAGAATGGTAATGTAGTTTTCCAGCTCTCTCGGTATAACTATTGTATTGGCAACAATTATTATTACCGCATCAGCGCCATGACTTATCATCTGCGCCAGACCCTTGAGCTTGGAAACGATCCTGTGATCGTCAAAATAAGGCGTTGCATCTTTAAGAAGAATAACTTTTCTGTCAAGTTCGGAAGGCAGCTTAAACATTTCCAGCATTGTATCCAATGATACCGTCAGTTCATCGGTCAATATCGGACCTTTTGTTTTAAAATCAACATATCCGTTGATCTCATTCCATTCAACAATATCCTTTCCCGTACTGATTGCCCCTATTATCTTATCTGCCTTTTCTTCTTCGTATGTATTGATATAAATAATCGGAAAACCTGCATCAATATATCGTGCCAGCTTTTTTTCAAATGTATTATTATCCATAAAACCACCCGTCCTTTTGTTTTAATTTATATAGTTTAGACTATATCAGCTTCGTTTGAAAAAAAGACCAATTTCGGATTGATCAATTCCAAAGGCTGATTTTACTGGATTATTTTCTAACGCTACTCTCTTTCTCAACTTTTTTTGCAATATGGACAATGCGTTTGAATATCAACTATATACTTGCCCCACAAATAGAACAAACCTTTGTTATTCTTTATCCGAACAAGGTCTAATTCTGGAAACATTATCAACGGGGACATATTCGTTTTCAAAACAAAAACTATCGTCTTTTGTACAAGCCTTATATATCTGATTCTTCTCACTAAATCCATCACTGCTATATCTCGCAACCCATGGGCTATAAGTTACACTATCTCGGAATAAGTACATTCCCCCTTGACTTTTCTCTGAAATCAAAATCGTGTCTTTATCCGATAAAATATCCCTCATTATATCAAATGGAAGAATATACCCTTGATATTCACAATAATCTTTAAATTTAACTCTAACCTCCTTATTTATTGCATAAGAGAGAATTCTTTTATTCAATTTCTCTGGTACCCAAACACCGATTACATCTGCATCTGAATAATGGATCTGACTATATTCATTATAGGTTTTTGATGATCTAATACCTAATAAGTGCATTTCTGTTTCTTCCTTATAGGTTATTGATGATCTACCTAATAAGTGCATTTCTGTTTCTTCCTGTGTTTTAAGGTTATTTATCAATACCAAGCCTGAATATCTCAATAACTCTTTGGGCAAATTAGTCCTATATCCATCATATTCACAGTGTTTCATTTTTAATAGGTTGATTTTTGATTTTGACAGCTCCATATATTTTTTCATATAGCTCGTATTATCCGCTATAATTGTTATTAAATTCCTAAGATCACACATACCACTGCCTATAGATATCGAATAAGTATACTCATTTTTTTCATGATAATAATCATGTCTATAATCTAATAAAACTAATGAATAATGCACATACCCGTCTGCTTTAAATTTTTCATAGATCTTCTCAACATTGTTGTCATTTAATTCAATGCATCTTTTACACTGCTTTATCCTCGGTTCAGTCCAATTGTCTGCTGACCCCGAAAAATCCGCATCAAACTTTTTCTTTTCGACAATCTTTGAGTATTCCTCATCAAACTTTATATTCTGAAAGCTGATATTCATTGCCTTGAAATCGACCTCTTCTAACGAATTGATCTCCGCAATAGGCTGATTAATACCAATATATCTCACGTTTTCTCTATTCAGCGGTATACGGAACCAACTCCCGCATAAATACACCTCTTTAGCTCCCTCGCTCAACAGTCCATCAAGTTCATTTTGATCAAATGCTATTATGTCAATAACATCAGCGAGCTTTTCATCGGAAGTGTATTCCTTCAACCTTGTCAGCCTCTGCTTATTAGCAGTAATCTCTTCAATATTCACCTTTGCCGATTCATTATATTCAACATCAAATATATCACATAGTTTTCTATTTAGATCAGGATCTTTAGGGTCAAGCTCCGAAACAGCCTCCGCCTCTTCATCAAGATAATTGTTCCGAAGCCATTTGATAAGCTTTCCGTCCGAAAAATACATAAGAACCTTTTCCATAGAAAAATTTTCTCTTAATTCCTCTATCGTTCTTACTTCTGCTCCATTCTCCATTTCAAGCGGAAATCTTAACTTTTTAATTGCCATTTAAAACATCTCCAAATATAGATTTATTCAGCTTCATTTTCAAAATCATCAATGTCAAATTCTTCTTCACAATTCGGACAAACAACACAACCATCCTCATCTATCATATCTTCATCGAATTCAATCCATTCTCCACATTCTGGACAATAGCCTTCATAATATTCATCATATTCATCGTCATATTCATTGTCATTTTACTCTTGATCGTATTGCTCATTATCGTCATCATATATTATTTTTGAACCATCAATTCTTTCAGCATAACTACCAATTATCCATGGATTATTAGTTACCTCATCACGAAAAAATTCACAGCCATTTATACAATGAAATCCAGTACCTCTGACGCCACCATCTTCACTTAGTAAAACCGTATCCTTACTTAATAGAATTTCTTTTATATCATCAAACGGAAGAATATATCCTGTACAACCGTAATCACCACAACAATGATCATCTGTAAATGTCTTTCTTATTCCTCTTGACAAAACCTTTTCATTAATTCTTTCTGGTATCAATACGCCAAGTCTAAAAACATAGTCATGATATTTAATGACCTTATTATTATAATTAAATAGCATTATTCCGGAATACTTTACATAATTCGCAAGAATTGCCTGTCCACCACACCCATAATAACTATTCATGTCTTTTATCGACGTCAAATATTCTCTTGACAAATCAATGCGTTTTTTTATGTATTTCATATTATCAGCTATGACAGAAATAACATTTCTAAAAATATAACTATCTCCATATCTGCAATATTCATGTCTTTCTTTAGTATATTTTTGTGCTCCATAAAATCTATCATGCACAAAATCAGTTAAATACATTGAATAATGATAATAGCCTAACTTTTTGTATTTACTGATCGTTTTTTCAATATCTTCGTCAGCATTAGCACAAACCTTACATCTTTTTAACGAAGGTGCCACCCATTCCTCCGCCGATCCCGAAAAATCAGCATTGATCTTTTCCTCAGCAACGATTCCTAAATATTCCTCATCAAACTTTGTATTCTGAAAATCAATATTCTTCGCCTTAAAATCAACACTTTCATCCGAATCTATAACAACAGTAGGCTCATTAACACCGATATAGCTTATACCTTTTCTGTCAAGCGGAATATTGAACCTATCTCCACATAAATAAATCTCTTTTGCACCTTGCTGCAGAAGCTCTTCAAGTTCATTCTGATCAAATGCTATTATGTCAATAACATCAGCGAACTTTTCATCGGAAGTGAATTCCTTTAGTCTTGTTATTCTCTGCTTATTTGCAGTAATCTCTTCAATATTCACCTTTGCCGATTCATTATACTCAACATTGAATATACCGCATATCTTCCTGTTAAGCTCAAGATCTTTTGGGTCAAGCTCCGAAACTGCCTCCGCCTCTTCATCAAGATAATTATTGCGAAGCCATTTCAAAAGTCTACCATCGGAATAATATAAAAGAACCTTTTCCATAGAAAAGTTCTCTCTTAATTCTTCAATCGTTCTTACCTCTGTACCATTCTCCATCTCAAGAGGGAATCTCAACTTCTTGATTGCCATAATATCTATCTCCATTTTTATAAAGTAATAAAACAATGTAATGGATAATCAGAACAAAGGCAAACGGAAATGCTTAATTCATAACCTCAACATTCTCCCCCTGACTCCTAACCCACATATCAACCCCGTCACCGAAAACCTCCGCCGAAATAACATATCCGGCATCATTTTTCTCAATGATCTTCGCCGTGGGCAGCCTGTCAAGAACCGATTCAACGTTTTTGCCCTTGTATAAAAACTTTATCTTCCGCAGCCTTCCACCATACATGAACTGTATCCGCTTGCGGAATTCACCCTCTTCAAACCTGTCCTTGTATGGTATGTCAAAATGCCTGTCCAGCACCTCAAACCGCTTTATCCTGTCAATTCTGTATATCGTCGGGAAAATATCATCCTTGTTGCGGAACTCTTTTTCCCTGTCAATGTCCTCAATGAACGCCGTGAGATAAAAATAGAACTCCGAAAACATTATTCCAACCGGCTCAATCGTGCGCTCCACGACCGACCCGTCCTGCTTTTCGTATTCTATCCTCATGCAAAGCTGCTTCTGAACCGCCTCGCCTATCTCCCACATCGAATCCACAAATTCCTTGTGATGATTAAGCTCAACATAATGGAACATCTCGTTCGTGATAAGCTCCCTCACCGTGCGCTGATTTTTCATCGGCACACAGCCTTTAAGCAGCTTGTCAATGATAGGCTCCATCTCCGACTTCGTAAACGCACGGCTCTCCAAAAGTATCTTGCAAACCGCAAGTGCTTCGCTGTTCGTAAGCGAATCCTCGCCCCTCGTCACAAGCTGATAGCCGCCGTTTTCACGGCTGTAAACAAGCTCACGACGAAGCTCACCCTCTGCCGCCTTGTCCTCAAAAAACATACGCAGATCGTCAATGTCACGCTGTATCGTCCGCAGATTTACACCGAAATACTCCGCCTCCGCCGCCTTGTTTATCACTTCGCCGTCCATAAGCTTCGTGTATATCGAAAGTACCCTGTTGTATTTAAAGCCATTGCTCATTTTATCCATTTAAATCACCATCGCATATATTCATTTTACACCAAAACGCTTTATTTTTCAACATATTTTTTGTATATTTAGCAAATAAAGTTCATTTCACTAAATTATGAACAAAAATTTTGTGCAACTTTTTATCGTATTAATATAATACAACATCATCTATGACAGTCGTTGTCTATCTTGTCAAAAAATCTTCATTTTTATAAATTATACAATAAATTTGCAGCTTTTTCAATCTTTAGAGCTTATATTTTATTCTCTAAAAGTATTTGCAGCTGCATAAAATATGGTATAAAGTTATAATATAAAGAAAAGGCGGTGCAGTATGAGTTTTGAACGAGAAAAAATTGCATATAACGTAGGTCTTCGTATCCGTGACTTCCGAAACCAGCGTGGTTTAAGCCAAGAAGCCCTTGCGCTCAATTCGGGGATCCACCCAGCCTACCTCGGCAAGGTCGAAAGAGGAGAAAAATGTCCTACCGTTGATACCCTGTATAAGATATGTGTGGGTCTGAAAATCTCCATGTCCGAGCTGCTCGATTTCAGCGCAGAAATAAAGCCTTCGTCCGAAGAAGCTATGCACCGTATCGCCACAGTCCTATCGGAAACTGACGAGGAAACCGCCGTTAAAATAGCCGAGATCGTCGAGAGTATCGCCGATCTCCATAAGAAATAAATCAAAGCCGCAGAAGTCTGTGAAACCGCTTTTCCATGCGTTTTCCGCAAGCTTCTGCGGCTTTTGAACTACATCCTTGAATAAAGATATTATACTACAAAATCCGACATTTTAGGTAAGCTGACAGCTAACAACCGCTCCTGCACCAGCGCACAAAGCTCTCGGAATTCTGAAATTCATCTTCGCCAAGCCGTGACTTCGCACGTTCAACTATCTGTTCGGGACTGTATTTCGCAGCGCTGTCAACATCGGACGGCATGACCGTCACCCTGCCCTTCTTCGCAAAAAGCGCAAAGGTTATCGTCCGCACCGCAGGCAGCATATCAAATCCCTTCGAGTAGAAGATCACCGTCCTGTTTCCTGCATAGATCCCGTGATAGCCTTTTAACCCGTTCCTTATGTAAAGATGATCGCCCACCCGAAACGTTATCGGCTCGGAAGACTTTGCGTCCTTGTCAAACAGCGCAGCCGCCGCTTCAAGACAGTTCCCTATCGCCCCGATAGCACTCTCCGATACAAGCGCAAGCGTCCTCATTCTGCCTGCCTCAACCGCCATGTCCATGATCTCCTCATTGTCCGTCATGTCCTCCAGCCCGTCGGTAAGCTCGTTATAATCGTTTATCATGCAGTCCATGCCGCTGTACATATCGTTTGCAAAGCCACGCCAATAGTTTCGCATATTAATAAGAAAACCACCTGCACCCTCATATTCTTCGTCAAGATAACGCTCATAATCCTTGACTTCAAGCTCATCATTTTCATATTCATTCATAGTTCAACACTCCTTTTCTCCAAAACACCATTTTACAAATTCCTCGCTGTTTTTGAAATTGTTGTCGCCAAGCTTTGACATCGCACGGCGTACAGCAATTTCGGGCGAAAAATCTTCTCCGCAAACCTTGACCGCCTCAACCTTTCCCTTTTTCGCAAAGAACCCCAGCGGCACAAGCTTGACCTCGGGGAAGAAATCGTAACCCTTGGAGTAATAAATCACCTTTCCGCAACTCACATATATCGCATGAAAGCTCTTTGACCCTGCAATAATGCGCAAGCGATCGCCCTTCTTGAAATTGTCCTCACCTTTGTATTCATCACCGCCGTCATAAGCCGCAACCGTGTCATTTATGCACTTCCCGACAGCCTGCACCGCAGTTTTCATCACCGTCGAAACGATGCGATTGTTCTCCGCAGCTACTGCATTCTCAACCTCATCATCACTAACACCGCCGCAGTAATCATCACCGAGCATATTTTCAAAATCATGCTCAATCATTTCCATAGCTTCATAGTAAATGTCCTGCATCTCACGAAAAGTCTCGCCGTTTTCACCCATAATAAGACCTCCTTTTGCTTTCTTTACCCTTATTATACATACATAGAGTGACAATGGCTGTCATTCAAAGAAATAATTCCAAACCTGTACAAACTTTTGGACAGTAAAAAATCCCGTATAAAGCACCAAAACTTCATACGGGAGTTCAAAATTTCAATTATTTATCAACCAGCCAATCCACCGCATTCACAACCTCAATACCCTCATAATCCCCAAGAGTAAACCGATCAAGCGTAAGAATAGTCTTTGGATAGTTGTCAGAAATATTGCGAAGCGGAGTGATCTCTCTCTCAAACGTCTTTTCATCAGCAAGCGAAGCCGTTACCTGAAAATAATGAACTTTGCCGTCCTTCTGCGCAACAAAATCGACCTCTGTCGCTCCCACCTTGCCAACATTCACCTTGTATCCCCTGCGGAGAAGCTCAAGGAAAACAACGTTTTCAAGCGAAAAACCTAAATCATAATTCTTCCTCGACAGCAAATGCCTTCGAATACCCAAATCCACAATGTAAAGCTTCTGATTCATCTTCAAAGTCTGCTTTCCGAGAATGTCATAACGCTCCGCAGGATAGAAAATATAGGATTCCTCCAACGCTTCAATGTAATCGCTGACCGTGTTGTCCGAAACCTTTCTGCCGGAGGAAACAATGTAATCCGATATGCTTTTCACCGAAATCGGACTTCCAACCGAGCCTGCAAGAAACTTCGCTATATTCTTTAAAAGCGCAATATCCGTTATTTTGCGCTTGTTTGCGTCCTGTTCCCTGCGCTTCTGCCTGTCCTCAATGTCTTTGACAATGACCGTATTGTATATGCCTTCAAGATACATATCAACCTTTTCTTTGGTCTTATCCATAAGCGCAACATACGGCATTCCACCGTCACGCATATACTCGGCAAACAATTCGTCAGCACTGCTTTCCGAGTTTTTCAGCTTGCAGAACTCGGCGAAAGAAAGCGGAAGCATAGATATCTCCACATAACGTCCCGACAGCAGCGTCGCAAGTTCTCCCGAAAGCAGATACGAATTTGAACCCGTGATATAAATATCAACATTATCCTTTATATATAAGCTGTCAACTACCTTTTCAAATTCGGCAACCTTTTGTATCTCATCAAGAAAAATATAGGTATATTTATCCTTTGCAAGACGTCCCGTAAGATAGGAATACAGCTTTTTATAGTCAAGCAGCTCTTCAAAATCAAGATCTTCAAAATTGATAAAAACTATCTGTTCATCACTTACGCCCACGCTGAGCAAATAGTCCCTGTACTGATCCAGAAGCGTAGATTTTCCGCATCGGCGTATTCCCGTAATGACCTTTATTACCTTTTCATTTCTCCATGACTTTATCAGTTCAAGATATTCCGTGCGTTCAACCATTTTCACCACTCCCATATTACGTTTTTTTCATTATATCACACGTTTATTCTTATGTCAATTAAAAATTCCGAAATCGGCAAATTAAACTTTAATTTGACATAGTTATTCCGAATTCAATATTTTCATTATCTGTATCACCGGTAAAAATATAGAATGCCTGAAATCATAACATTCAGGCACTCATAATTTCTTATAAACTTTTTCAGTCTGCTCGCCTGCATCTCCTATAAAACGCACTCTTGCTCAACCCCATCCGCTGCATAAACTCCACGGCAGTTATCTCATCCGCAACCCACTTTCCATATAACTCACCCCAAAGCTGCTCATCAACAGCTTTGGCCTTTCTGCCCTTGTATTTGCCCTGCGATTTTGCAATAGCAATACCTTCCTTCTGACGGTCAAGTATGTACCCACGCTCCAACTCCGCAACCGCAGCAAATACAGTAAGCATAAACTTTCCCGCAGGAGTGGTCGTGTCAATGCTCTCCTTTCTGCTGACAAACTCCACTCCCTTTTCGGTGAGCAGGTCGATAAGTTCAAGCAGATCTTTTGTGTTCCTTGCAAATCGTGAAATAGATTCAACAATAACCGTATCACCCATGCGCACAAATCCAAGCATCTCTTTAAGCTGCGTTCGCTCCTTGCTCTTGCCGTAGATCTTGTCGATATATATTCTGTCAACTCCAAGCTGTTCCATTAAAACTTCTTGTCTTGCCGTGTTCTGTTCCTCGGTAGATACTCTTATGTAGCCTACTTTCATTAAACGCACCTCCGTTTTTATATTGAAATCCTTTATGAAATAGTATATACTGTAAATAGAAAGGGGATCAAATTTATGATGAACTATGAAGCTTCACTTTTGCAGTCAAAATTAGATCTTGCCGAAAAGCGTATGATTTCAAGTGAGCCGAATGTATCATTAACCGAAGCTCGTTCAAGATTACAAGCCAAATATGACGATACATACTGTCCCAATATCACAGCTTGCGAAAGGTTGCGACAGATTGCAACAAAACAATAAATACTACAAAAAGGAGGATTTGAAAATGCTCTCAGATTATGATGATTACCTTACGCCTTAGCCGCATACTGCCGAGTATCAACAGATAAAGAAGACCAGCTCAACAGCCTTGAAGCGCAGAAAAAATTCTTTACCGAATTTACGGAAAAGAACGGTCATAACCTTGTGCGGCTGTATGTCGACGAATACACCACGGAGCAAAAAACCAAATTCACTTAACCCTCATCCATATCATTTTTCCACACTTCCAAGCATATAAATGTTACAACAAACATTTGCATTGGAGTGAGCATAAATGAAGTTCGTACCAAAAGCGGATACGGAAGACCGTGCCGTTATCCTCGGCGAGTATATCATCGAGCATAACGCAACCGTCCGCGCCGCAGCAAAAGAGTTCGGGATATCCAAATCTACGGTACATAAAGACCTCACCGAAAAACTGCCGATAACAGCTCCACAGCTTTATCCGGCAGTAAAAAGAGTATTGGAAATAAATAAGCAGGAACGCCATATCCGAGGAGGAATGGCAACAAAGCATAAGTATGAGGAGATCTCAAAGCATAAAAAATAAGAGCCGCACTGTTCCGTTTTGTGGGAACAGTGCGGCTCTCCGCCTTTATACTTAAAACCATTTAAAAACTGTACAAAAAATCAAGCAAAAATCTCTCATATATAGATTTTGCGCAGATTTTTTGTCTACAGTTTAAATGGTTTTTATACTAAGTTCATATCGTTCTATAGACAAAGACGACAGATAGAATAATCCAAGTC
>JBJFFR010000175.1:0-6123 GCA_051891935.1 Oscillospiraceae bacterium | reverse complement strand
TTCATAATCTTTTCAATCTCAACATACCTTTCGTAAGCGGAGATGATAGCGTTTTCAACTTCATCCCTTGTTTTAGGGTCCATAGGATGAATGATGTCACGATAAATGCCTGTTTCATCTTTACGGCTCGGCATAGCTGCAAAGACTCTGTCACTGCCCTGCACAATCTTGATATCGTGAATTGCCAAGCAGTTATCAAGGGTGATAGAAACGATAGCTTTGAGGTTGCCCTCGGAGAATGTCTTGCGGATTTTAATTTCGGTAATTGTCATAGGTATGACCGTCCTTTCGTGTTATGAAGTGTTTTTGTTTTGATTTGTGACAGCATTGATGTTGAGCAAGCTTATTGCTATATGGGTTCGAAATACAACTTCATTTTGTTCAGCTCCTTCTGAATTGAATTGGCAGTCAAGAAAGCAACAGCTGCCGACATTACCGTCGCTCTCTTAACCAACCTTTGAAAACCCACCGACAGCAGCCCTGCTGCTGTTTATGTGAGAATGATAATTACAAGGGTTTACACAAGAACTGCTGACATATTCTTGAGTTTATCCCTTTAAAAACAAACCGCGGTGCCGCAAGGCACCGTAATCTGTATGGATATGAAAATCCATCTTAAACAAGCACATGAATGCTCTATTAATACGATTTCAAACCCTTTAAAAAACAATCGGCGGTGCTCCTTGCACCGCCACAGTCGGATATTGATAATTCTTTTTGCTGATTGAAAACTATATTATCACATTAAAGCAAACGCAGCTCCATTATCGTAACCTTAAATAGACTGCAACAAAAAAGATTATGTTTGCGACATTTGCAGTCTATTGTACAATGAAATCGACTCATTTTTTTATTTCTTTATGCAAGTCGATTTTGAGAAAGAGCAGTTTCATATTTTTATATTTTCAGCTGAAACCCGGCTGATGCAGGCAGACGGTAAGGGCTTTTTGAGCAGCAAAAAGTGACCGCAGGGCAGCGGAGTCAGCTATGCTGACAACACAGAGGGGTAATCCTCTGTGTGACACCGCCCCTTATGCTCTTCCCCGGTTTTAAGCTGTTACCCGAAGCGTAAGCTGAGGCAACAGCGCGCACCGCGTACCTACGCGGTTTCAAGAGGGTACAAGTATGGTCCCAAGTTATGTGATGAACATGGTCCTTTTGGGTCTTTGGCGTTTTTGTATCTCTCAAATGACGTAAATACGTATGCTTCATTCATAGAAATGGGACCATGTTTTTGATTGGTTGTCACATTGGGTACAAAGGGGACTTAATGTAAAATTTGGATAATATATTAAATTTATTGATATTTACTATTAAATAAATATTAAGCAATATTGATTATTGTTTTCCGATAAAAGCGGTATTCCATTTTGTGGCATCAATGTGATTGAAGTTCAAAAAATTATAGACGAATCTGTCACTTTAAAAAAGTTAAATAAAAAATATAAAAACACTTGACAAATTATGAATCATAATGTATAATTGGTACAAATCCAGGAACATATGTGCTGAGAAAATGGATTTATTGCATCTGTATGTTCTGATAAAAAGTGCTGTATCGTATCCGAAATATAGGGAAGGTTTTCGGAAGACAATATAGTACAAATGACATTTTACACAACATTAAATTTTTACACCTGGAGGAATGACGCTATGAAAAATGAAAACAAAAACACCCCATTACTGACGCCGGAAATAATGGCTCAGATGCCCAAAGGTCTAGTAGGCGCTGATTTTACTAGATGGATGATAAATAAAGGCAACGAGTTAAGATCAAAAGCCGAATCCGGTGAGTCTATCCAGAATCCTGATGACGTGAAATCCAAAGAGGAGTATGAAGCAGAGCAGCGTTTAACAACAGAGAATCAAAAAAAGACAACCACTCATCGTATAACGGTTTCAAAGACTGACAATGATCTTGAAACAGTTAAGTATCTTCCGAAAAGCGTTATGGCTGCGGTAAGGCGTAAGTTTTCTGAGACCGCAAGCAAGGCCGACCTTATTTCGGCAGTAGTGTATATTTTTACAGATGGCGATTGTGAGATATCCGAGAAAGCCATGAAAATAGTGAAGAGCTACAAGCCTGATGACAAAAATGCGATTATCGAAGAACGTCTTACGCATATTGAAAATATGCAGCGCAGTCAGAACGAGATGCTCTATTCTATTGAGCTTTGCACTTGTTATAATGCCTTTGACAGACGTTATGGTTCGCAGGAACGCAGAAGAAGCCCTAAAGATGCTGAATTTAGGGAATCCGGCAACCTTGATATGCTTGCAAGACTCAGAGAGCAGGCAAGAGATCAGAAAGAAGTTGACGACATAGAACGTTACCGTAAGGAACACGCTTTGGATGAGGATGATGATAAAAAGTTCTGACAAAAGCACGGAATAATTTACGCCGAGTCTTGATTCAAAAAGGCTCGGCGTTTTGGTATATGACCACATATAATTTCTTTTGGTAATTCTGTACCTCATCATCTTGATGATAACATGGTTATTTTCATAACCGATTAATTCATTTCATTATTATCCGTCCACAATTCACATTGTGTCATAACAGTCTGAACAGCATCTTCCATTCCCTCAGGGGGATAACGGTGCTTTTTCAGCAGTTTTTTTATCATCATACGCATTTTTGCTCGGGCGGAGTCCCTTTTTTGCCAGTCAATGGTCTTATTTTTACGAAGCGTATCAGTAAGCTCCTTTGTAATGGCTATCAATTCGTCATTCTCATAGAAATCCTTGATTGCCTGAGGTTTGGTTAAAGCATCATAAAATGCAAGTTCATCTGGTGTTAATCCAAGTTCATCTCCTTCTTTTTGTGCAGCAGCGATCTGCTTTGCCAAGTTAAGCATTTCCTCAATTACTTCTTCATTTGTCAGCATACCGTTGAGATAAGCATTAAGAGAACGCTGCATTATTTCGCTGAATTTTTCAGACTTGACTACATTTGTCCTTCGATATACGGAAACCTGGTCATCAATCAGCTTTTTAAGCAGTTCAACAGCAAGATTTTTCTCCTTCATATTGGCAACTTCCTGAAGAAACTTAGGGTCAAACAGAGAAAACTCTTCCTTAATATCGGAAAAAAGGTTGATCACGCCATCACTTTTGATACTGTGCTTCAAAAGTTCATTGATACGTCCATTAATTTCAGGCAATGATAATTTTTTGCCGACTCCTGTGTTTGTAAGCCTAAGAACAAGAACACGAACTGCTTCAAAAAATGCAGCTTCATAACGCATTTCCTCATCGACTATAGAGGAACAAAGTGAAAGTGCTTGATGAAGCATGAGAGCTTCTTTTACAAAAGAATCCTTATCATCAGTCTTTTCTCTGCCGATAATAAAGTTTACGGCTCCGCTTATTGTTTTTGACCTTTCAAGATCTGTACCTGTGGTGAACTTGGAATAATCATAACCGTGGAATATATCGCGGCAAACGGATAGCTTTTCCCAAAATTTCGGATATGCGGCTTTGGCTATATCGGTATTACCATAATTTTTTTTATCACGAGCGGTATAGTCATTCATTGCCTGCTTCAAAGCTGTTGCAATACCTACATAGTCAACAACAAGTCCGCCTTCTTTATCTTCAAAAACACGGTTTACACGTGCAATAGCCTGCATAAGATTATGTCCTGACATTGGCTTGTAAACATACATTGTTGCAAGTGACGGCACATCAAATCCCGTGAGCCACATATCTACAACTATGGCAATTTTCATTGGGCTGTCATTATCTTTAAATTTATTTGCAAGTTCATCTTTGTGTCGTTTGTTGCCTATGATTTCACGCCATTCTTCGGGATCGTTATTTCCAGAAGTCATAACAACGCCAACTTTTTCTGTCCATGATGGGCGCAGTTCCAGAATGCGTTTATAGATCTTCATTGCAACAGGTCTGGAATATGCTACGATCATTGCCTTACCTGTAAGCAGGTTTTCACGGTTATTTTCATAATGTTCAAGAATATCGCTGACCAAGGAATTAATAGTATTATCATTTCCAAGAATAGCTTCCATTTGTCCAAGTTCGTGCTTGCTCTTCTCGATGACTTCTGCATCTGCATTGGCAGCCATAATATCATATTCAGCGTCAATCAGCTTCAATGTTTTTTCATCAAGATTTAGCTTTATTACACGGCTTTCGTAATATACAGGGCGTGTTGCTCCATCCTCAACTGCTTGGGTCATATCGTAAATGTCAATATAATTGCCAAACACTTCAATAGTGCTACGGTCTTTTGATGAAATGGGCGTACCTGTAAATCCGATATATGTAGCATTTGGCAGATTGTTTCGGATAACACGAGCTGTACCAATTTTGATTTTTCCGGTTTTTTCGTCAACCTTTTCGGATAAACCGTACTGTCCTCTGTGAGCTTCATCTGCCATAACAATAATTTTGCGGCGTTCGGATAGAGGTTCACTTGATTCCTCAAATTTTTGCATAGTGGTAAAAATAATACCATTTGCTTTTATGTTATTTAGCCAGTCCATCAATCCGATAATTGGTTTATCGCCTTTTTTCAAATGAGCATTACGTTCTTTGTCCTGTTCAGATAATCTTCTCTTATCTGCCTGAATAGGTTCTTGTCTCAGAAAACCGCTGCACTTTGCAAATTGTCCATAAAGTTGATTGTCAAGGTCATTTCTGTCAGTCAGTACAACAATAGTCGGACTGTCAAGTGTTTCCTGCAAAAGATGAGCATAGAATACCATAGACAGAGATTTTCCGCTTCCCTGTGTATGCCAGAAAACGCCACCCTTACCATCAGTAACAGAAGCGTGCTTTGTTGATTCAATTGCTTTTCTGACCGCAAAATACTGATGATATCCTGCAAGAATTTTAGTATTATTAGAACCGTCATTAGAAAAGCAGATAAAATTCTTTATAATGTCAAGAAGTCTATCTTTTTGGAATATACCCTCAAAAAATGTATCAAACTGCGCATACTGAGTGTTTTCATAATTTCCGTCTTTAGTTTTCCACTCCATAAATCTATCTTCGCTGGAAGTAATTGTTCCGGCTTTGGAGGTCAGCTGATCGCTCATAACGCAAATTGCGTTATAGATAAACATTGATGGAATCTCTTTCATATAATTCCGCAGCTGTCTGTATGCTTCGGACGCATTCGTTTCCTCACGAGAGGGAGATTTTAATTCAATAACCACAACAGGTAAGCCATTTAAGAACAATATAACATCAGGACGCTTGTTGCTATTCTCAATAAACGTCCATTGATTTGCAACAATAAAGGAGTTGTTTTCCGGATTTTTATAATCAACGAGATAAACTATAGATGAATGTTCCTCACCATCAGCAAAATATCTTACCTGTATTCCATTTTGCAGATAGTCCATAAATACAGCATTTTTTTGTACAAGCTCTCCGTTTTCAAAGTTTTTTAACTTGTAAAGTGCTTCTTGTATGGCATCATCGGGCAGTTCTTTATTCAGGCGGTATAGAGAATCCGTAAGAACCTCTTCATACAGTGGACTATAGAAATCTCTTTCAATATCGGGACCGTATATGTGTTCATAGCCTAAATCATTTTTGAACAGTTCGATTATGGAATTTTCGTAGTCGGCTTCGGTATAAATTGATGACATATTATTCACTTCTTTTCACATCTTTTTAAATGTTCGTCAGCAACAAAAAGTGCAAAATCCTTTAATTGCTCAACTTTAAATTCTATTATGGTGTGGTACTCTGATGAATTGGGTTTCTTATCTTTCAAACATATTTGCGTAATTTCATGTTCTTGACTATGTGTTTCAACATACATATGCGAAAGGGCGTTTTTTATTGTTCTAAACGTTTTTTCATCATCGGTCGCTTCTTTTATTACGCCCAGTTTGTTTAGCTTTAGTAAATATGCTTTTTTGAATTGCTCGTCATCGTTGGGCGTTTGTTCCGTTGCATAGCTAATTAATCCAATTAAGCAATTTATCAGCAATGTTACATTATTTTCATAGGGATCATAAAGATCATTTATGATTTTTATTGTTCTTTCAACAAAATCTTTTTCAAATTTTGTATATTCCATTATTACACCTCGTATAAATGAAAATTTAGAGAAGCAGGCGCAGGCGTATTTCATTGATTTATTCATCA
>JBJFFR010000174.1:0-6173 GCA_051891935.1 Oscillospiraceae bacterium | reverse complement strand
CGTCTTTAATGT
The DNA here is from genome assembly GCA_051891935.1 of Oscillospiraceae bacterium. Taxonomy (GTDB): domain Bacteria; phylum Bacillota; class Clostridia; order Oscillospirales; family Ruminococcaceae; genus UMGS363. The sequence goes on along the minus strand of JBJFFR010000174.1, from coordinate 6,161 downwards.
CATTATGACATAGACATTTTGAAAAAACGGCTGAAACGTATTATACTTAAAACCATTTAAAAACTGTACAAAAAATCGAGCATAATCTTGCATATATGGATTATGCGAAGATTTTTTGTCTACAGTTTAAATGGTTTTTAGTATTAATCAGCGTTTCCTTAGAATTAGTATAAATCGATATAATCGTACAAACGACAACAAATTTTTAAAAAAATATTGACAAATTCGACAAAATATGATAAAGTAATTATAGCAATTATTGAAGGGATTGCATAAAAATGGGGGTGCATCATATGAAATACAAAATTCTTGTCAACGGTGGAAATTCAGCATTATTAAGGGACTTTTTTGTAAACACGGCCGGTTTTACTTGTATGAGCACATCAGGCTTCTGGGCGGATATTACTGCGCATTATGATATGTTTAAACCGGATGCCTATGTCTGCATTGCCGAATATGCCGATGCTCAGGTTATGGCCCTGATCAAAAGGCTTAAATCAAACGTGGCATTTCGCATGGTGCCGATAATTATGGTCACTAATGAGGACTGCTATGAGTTTTACACAAATGAAAATGAATATGATCACTTTGTCGACATTATACTGTCAAGACCTATCACCATATCGGTTATCGGTGACAGAATAATCAAGCTTCTCCGCAGTATTGAAGAGGAAAAGGAGCGTATTGCCAAAGAAGCCGAGGAAGCGGCACGTCTTGCACGGGAAGCAGAGGAGGCGCAGAGGGCGGCACTTGAGAAAAAAGCTGCCACGGAAAGAAAGCATATCGTTGTTGTTGATGATGACAAAAATATATTAAAGCTGCTTAAGGCTGCGCTTGAGGATAAATACGATGTTACGTCAATCGCAGGCGGAAGAATGGCTTTGAAATTTCTTGAAACCAAAACGCCCGATCTTATTTTCCTTGATTATGAGATGCCTGTCGAAAACGGCCCCGAGGTCTTCAGAAAGATCAAAAAGATCGAAAGCGCAAAGGATATCCCTGTTGTTTTTCTTACAGGCATTGCCGAAAGGGAGAAGATCACGGAAGTGCTTTCGCTTAAGCCTCAGGGTTATCTTCTTAAGCCTATAAATATGGAAAGAGTGAACGAAACCATTAAATCGCTGCTGGGGTAAGGGGTGAACTGCAATGATTAAAACAGACGAGAAAATACATCTGACCGACCTTATACCTATAGAAACTCTCCAGAAAATTCAGGATTCATTTTCCAAAATGGCAAGAATGGCGGCTCTGACCACAGATGAAAACGGAACTCCCATAACGAAGGGTTCAAACTTTTCCGATTTCTGTATAAATTATTGCCGTAAATCTCCTATCGGTAAGGTGAGATGTGAAAAATGCGACCGTGACGGAGCGTTAAAAGTTCTGGAAAGCGGAAAGCCTGTATCATACTTCTGCCATGCAAATCTTGTGGATTTTGCTGCGCCTATAATGCTGGGTGACAGGATGATAGGCAGCTTTATCGGCGGACAGGTCTTATCCGAAGAACCCGATTATGATAAGATGCGTGAGATAGCTAAGGAGATAGGCGTTGACGAGGTCAAGTTCCTTGAGGCTGCAAGCAAAACACAGATCGTTCCCAGAGCTGCTATTGAGCGTTCAGCCAACTTTATTTATGAATTCTCGCGGATAATTTCCGATATGGCGTATAAATCGTATGAAACGATACGGCTGAGCAAGTTGGCGGCGTTGCAGAAATCGGATTTTCTTGCAAATATGAGCCACGAGATAAGAACTCCTATGAATGCGGTCCTCGGAATGGCTGAAATGGCTTTGCGTGAGGATATGTCGCCTCAGGCAAAGCAGTATATCAAACAGATACGTTCTTCGGGGAAAAATCTGCTCGTAATAATCAACGATATTCTGGATTTTTCAAAGATCGAATCGGGAAAAATGAATATTGTGGAGGTGGTCTATGAACCGCTTTCTATTATTAATGATCTTGTAAATATCGTAAATACAAGAATAGGCTCAAAGAATCTTGAGTTTACGATAGATTTTGATACGCAGATCCCCCATAAGCTGTGCGGAGATAATGTCAGAATACACCAGATATTGCTGAATCTGCTTAATAACGCCGTAAAGTTTACCGAACGGGGAGAGGTGCATCTGGCAATATCATTCTCGCAGATAGACGGCGATAACATCATGCTTAAGGCAATTGTCAGGGATACGGGTATAGGTATAAAGAAGCAGGACATGGGCAAGCTGTTTCAGTCCTTCCAGCAGGTTGACAGTAAGAGAAACAGAAATATTGAGGGCACAGGTCTTGGACTTGCCATTTCACAGCAGCTTCTTAAGCTGATGAACGGAAAAATAACTTTTGAAAGCGAATATGAAAAGGGAAGCACCTTCTATGTGGAGCTGCCGCAGAAGGTAATCAGCCATGAGCCGTCCATTACCTGCCCCGAAAGAAGCGAAAAGGCTGCGCTGATAATTGAAAATCAGTACGTTCTGGCTCAGATGTGCAAGGATCTTTCATTACTGGGGGTAGAATATACCGACCTTGAGAAAGTGGGAGATCTTGATTCTGTAAAGGGCGGATATATTATTGCGGAAAAACATCTTTTTAATGATAGGATAAAGAAAGCTGTAATGGATAATCCCGATGTGAAATGTCTGCTGGTATCGCCGTATGACAGTCCAAACGATGTTAATCAATCCCGTGTAAAGGTGCTGCATAAGCCTGTTTTTTCGGTTGGGCTTTATTCTTCTCTGCATCTCGGAAGTGATGTTGTGACGGAAAGTGATACGGGTAATGACAATTTCGCATTTACAGCCCCCGACGCACATATCCTGATCGTTGACGATAATCCGATAAACCTGACCGTTGCCTGCGGAATTATTGAACCTCTCGGTATGCAGGTCGATACGGCAAACGGTGCTTCTGAAACAATTGAAAAGGTCAAGAAGCTGAAATATGACATTATTTTTATGGATCATATGATGCCCGAGGTCGATGGAGTTGAAACAACACATATTATCAGAAGGCTTATTGCCGGATATGAAAATGTGCCGATAATCGCACTCACTGCCAATGCGGTGGGCGGAACAAAGGAAATGTTCCTGGAGGAAGGAATGAATGATTTTGTTGCAAAGCCCATTGAGGTGACGGATATTGTTTCAATGATAAGGAAATGGCTCCCGAATGAAAAGATAATACCCGTTTTCGCCGAAAAAGCGCAGGAGAGCAGCAATGAAAGCGGAAATAAGAATTCTGTTCCTGTTATAGAGGGACTTAATACTGAACGGGCTGTTTCTCTTCTCGGCAGCGAAAAGCTTTATATGCAGATACTTAAGGAGTATTACCTTTATATTGACAAACGGGCTGCGATAATTACCGCAGCTATCGAAAAGGGTGATATTAAAAGCTACACCATTGAGGTGCATTCGCTTAAAAGCACCTCTAAGCAGATAGGTGCAGATGCCCTTGCAGAGCTTGCCGCAAGACTTGAGAAAGCAGGAAACGAGCTTGATATAGATCTTATTCTTGCAAAGACAAGCGATCTTATGGCTCAATATCTGAGGTACAAGGATATTCTTGCGCCGCTGTTCCCCGAGCTGAATGTTAAAGCCGAGGCCGCTTCCGCAGACTTCGGCGCTGTGTCAATGCTTCTTGACAGTATGAATGAAGCGCTTGATTCCATGGATACTCTGGCAATGGATGACGTTATCGAAAAAATGTCGGAATATCACTTTACAGCTGCACAGACCCAATGCTTTGAAAAGCTGAAAACAGCTGTGGAAAGCTGCAATATTGATCTGTGTGCGGCTATGGTTGGAATATGGCGTCAGATAGCCGTTTCGGAGAGCAAAAAGAATGCTTCATCCGCCAACGAAGTCAGAGAAATGCTTAGTAAAATGCAGAGTGCGTTAGATGATTTTGACACGCTGCGTATTGACGAGGTGCTGGAACAGATGGAGAAAATGAAGCTTTCCGACCGTTGGGGGGAATTGTATAATAAGCTGAAAAAAGCGGCTGAGGATTCCGATATTGATGCTTGCTGCAGCATTGTTGAGGAATGGAACAGTATTTTATAATAATCCGCGATCATAAAGTGTACAAAAAATGGGGCAGAATCTCGTAGCTATTGAAAACAGCTTTATATGGATTTTGTACAGATTTTTTGTCTACACTTTAATGAAGGATTAGTATTATAAAGCTGAGCACGAAATAAAGACTTATAAGGCTGCACACCGCAGAAATGGTGTGCAGCCTTAAGTTTGTCACCCACCGTTGGCGGCGAGCGTTATTTTCTATATATAATACTAATCCCCGATTAAAAAGTGTAAAAAAAATGGGGCAAAATCTCGTAGCTGTTGAAAACAGCTTTATACTAAACACCATTTAAAATATGGAAAAAATCAAGCCGACAATCTCGAATATATAGGATTTCGGCGCAGATTTTTTCCCGTTTTTTATTGGTGTTTAGTATTATATGGATTTTGCGCAGATTTTTTGTCTATGCTTTAATGAAGAATTAGGAAAAAGCTGATTATTGCTGCGGCAAAGCAAAGCGTTCGTTTCGCCGTTTTGAAAAATGTACGAGTTTCCGTCTTTGAGTACATTTTGAAAAACGGCTGAAACGTATTAATCAGCGTTTCCTTAGTATAAATACTGACTGTACATTTATTTAGTATAGATCACCATTAAGCTCTTAGCTTATTAGTGTTGTCCGCCCTTGATCATCATTGTCATGTTGAAATAACTATAGTTTTGTGATATAATATACAATATAATAGTGTTTGATGTAAAAGCGTTTTTCAAGGAGTGTTGAAAATGCAAGCACAACGTTCATTTGCTGATTATGTAAAACAAAGATTTGACAACGATTTCTGGGCGGTTGCTGAAAGCTATCTTGAGTCTAACATTCAAACTCTTGACCTTGAGCAAAGAAGAATTCACAGAGCCGGCGATTATGAGATTACAAATGTAAATGTCGAGTATATATGGGTCGAGGACAAGACTGAAACGGAAATTCACTTCGACGTAGCTTTGTCAATTTGGTTTGATGTTCACGAAGGCGACTATCATTATGATGACTACGATGAACATATTGTTTGGATAATAGCTCATTGCAGAGGTGATCTAGAAAAAAATCTTGATGATTTTGAGATCCTTAACGTATCTAAATACAACGGAAAGAGCCGCCCACAAAATCCAATGGATGACTCTCTTGTACCTATAATTCCTTATGACAATATGGATGAAGTAGCGACAGCATTCTTGACCGAACATTATCCTGCAGCATTAAGCATTCCCAAAAAAGGACAGCCTCCGGTATGGGTTGACCCTACTGCTTTGGCTAAAAATTTGGGATTGTCAGTACAATGCCAGCGAATCCGTAAAGATGCCTCTGTGTTTGGTCAGCTTTATTTCGATGATACTGACACTATAATATATGATGAAGTTTCTTGCACAGATGTGATGACACATATTAATGGAAAAACCATACTTGTTGATCCCCAAATGTATTACCTTACACTGGGACGTTTCCGTAATTTGCTTATAAAAAACAATCTTCAAGAGAAGCTGTTCAAGCAGGTGGTTGAACTTCTAACGGAGCGCGGGCTGATTCTGAAAAAGGGAACAATCGTTGATTCTACAATAATTTCAGCACCGTCTTCAACCAAGAATGCAGACAGACAACGTGACTCTGAAGCTCATCAGGTAAAAAAGGGCAACATTTGGTACTTCGGCTATAAAGCCCATGCCGGTGTTGACGAATCCAGCGGACTGGTGCACACATTGAAAGTAACCCCTGCGAATCAACATGATGTAACAATGACGGCTGAGCTTATGCACGGTGATGAAGAAAGGCTGCATGGCGACAGCGGTTATCTTGGTGCAGACAAGCGAGAAAATGCGATTTTGAAAAACCGCTCGGGCAAGAAAATCAAATATATAATTAACCGTCGTCCATCGCAAAGCAAGGAGCTATCAGCAAGAGCAAAGGGGCAAATTAAACGTCGGGAACGAGAGAAGTCATCGGTAAGGGCAAAGGTTGAACACGTTTTTGCAGTAGTCAAGAAACAGCTTCGATATCGAAAGACACGCTATCGAGGTTTGCGAAAACAGACTGCAAAATTGAATATGATGTTTGCTCTGGCAAACCTGATTCTGGCTGACAGACCTTGTCTGG
>JBJFFR010000173.1:0-28476 GCA_051891935.1 Oscillospiraceae bacterium | reverse complement strand
ATACTGAACCATTTGCTATTTCCTGTGAGATATACTTTTCAACAAACTTGAGTGCAGGAGAAACGTTGTAGTTAGGATTCTTAAGGAATGCGAGCATCTGCTCCATAAAGCAGTTACCTGCGCCTCTGCCCATACCGCTCATTGTTGCGTCAGCGTAGCTTGCGCCGTAAGCAATACCCTCGATCGTGTTTGCAAATGCAAGCTGCTGGTTGTTGTGCATGTGAAGTCCGACCTTCTTGCCGCAGGCTTCGGCTGCTTCACAGTACATCTTTGTCATTTCACGGATCTGTTCGGGGTAGAGCGAACCGTAGCTGTCAACAAGGTAGATAACGTCAACAGGCGAGTTGCATACCATTTCAAGCGACTTCTTGACATCCTCTTCCTTTGCGGCGGAGATCGCCATGATGTTTACGGTGGTTTCATAGCCGAGGTCGTGGCAATAATTGATCATTTCGATAGCGCCGGGCATCTGATGTGTGTATGTAGCGATACGGATAGTATCAATAACGCTCTCACTCTTGGGAAGGATATCCTTCTTGTAATCGCAGCGTCCAACGTCTGCCATAACTGTGAGCTTGAGGTTTGTGTTGTTTTCGCCGACGATAGCACGGATATCTTCTTCATCGCAGAACTTCCACTTTCCGAAGTCTTCAACCTTGAAAAGATCCTTTGAAGCCTTATATCCGAATTCCATATATTCAACGCCTGCCTTGACGTTGGTCTTATAAAGCTCCTTTACAAACTCATCCGAGAATCTGAAATTGTTTACAAGTCCGCCGTCACGGATAGTTGCATCGAGGAGCTTGATATCGGGTCTGTATGAGATAAGATCTCCCTTTTTTTCTGACATAGTAAAAACATTCCTTCCTTAATGCTTTAGCGATTTTAAGCTTTTAAGCTTTTAAGCGCTAAAGTGCATTTATTACATTAGATATTTTATCATATAACAATGCTTCTGTCAACCATATTTTGCACATTTTACATTTTGTTAATATTTACAAAAGTACGCCGTCAAAGGATAGTACCATAAATACCTTTAACAGCGTACAATAAAACTTAATCATAAAGTGTTATAAAGATATCAGGTTCAAGACCCGGATCTTCGGATTCGGATTCGGATTCGGATTCATGAAGATTGTCTTTATCTTTATCTTTATCTTTATCCTTTTTTGATGATTTTGTTGTTTCGACAGGTTCTGTTTCGGGAGGCTTCTTGGCAATAAATACGGTCAGTACCTCGCCCTTTTCAACGTCTATCGTTTCTCCTGCATCCTTGCTGAGCTTTACGACATAACCTTCCTTGACGTCACTCGTTTCGATAGTCTTTTCCTCATACTTTATTCCAAGCTCGCCGAGCATTGTAAAATAATCCTTTTTGGGAAGCGAGATAAAATCGGGGATCGTAACAATTTTTGAACCCATACTTACCTTTACGGTGATCTGTGTTCCCTCTTCGTACTTTTCGCCCTTTTCTAATGACTGCTCAAAGATTAGTCCTCTTGCATATTCGTCATTATATTCATAGATCGGCTCAAAAACAAGGCTGCTGTAGTTTTCCGAACGCCGAATGATATCAAAGTTTTTGCCCGTGATATCGTTCATTACATAAAGAGTGCGATTTTCCAAAGGCTTTTCGTCCGATGAAACGGTCGTCATTTCGGTCATTTCGGTAAGCGTCGGAAGAGTGGTGATCTCGCTTTCATCCCCGAACGAGGTATCGGAAGATATCTGATTGATCTCGGGAGGATCTCCGCTGTTGTCGGTACCCCATGAAAACATGAGTATGAGCAGGAAAAACATTCCTATTCCGAGCATTACAGCCATAACAGCGATGAACACACCTCGTCTGCTCGCCTGCTTTTTCTTTGCAGGTCTGCTGCCCGAAGTTCTGCGGCGCTGCTCCTGCAGAGCTTCTCTCGGTATCATTATCGTCTGTGTGCTTGATGATGAAAGTCTTACCGCCGAACCGCCAAGTTCAGGCTGTTCAAAAAGCTTTGTCACGAACTCGGTGACAGTCTGTATTCTCTTTTCCCCATCAAGCTCCATACCGCTCATTATAACGTTTGAAACGCTCTCGGGTATCTCGGATACAAGGGAAGCCGGAGTTTCAAGCGTATCATCGGTAACTCTTGAAGCTGCGTCGGTCGGAGTCACTCCCGTGAGTGCCCTGTAAAGCATAGCGGAAATCCCGTAAACATCCGTCCATGTTCCCTGCCGTGCAGCGGAATTATACTGTTCGGGTGCAGCATAGCCGCTGTAAAGCTCAGGGGCTATCTCCGTATTCGCAGTTCTTTCATCGGAAATTGCAAAGCCTGTCAGCTTTATTTCCCCGTTTTCTCCGATAAGGATATTCTCGGGGCATATTCCTCTGTGAACAAGTCCTGCATTATGAACAAGCGAAACTGTGGTAAATATCGGCGGAAAAAACCTTCTTACAGTTTCCCATGTAAGTCTTCCGCCATTGCGCTCGATATATTTTTCAAGCGTTTCCCCTTCAAAATATGCAAGAACGACATAACCCGTGTTATTATCGCCGAACATATCGGCAACGGGGATTATATGGCTCAAGCTGCGCATTTTTGAAAGCGTTTTATTAAGCTCAACGAACTCGGACATCAGCGTTTTATACTGTGCCACATATTCGGGAGCGACATTAACAATACTTTTTCCCGATTCTCTTTCGCAGAGAGTATCGGGCATATATTCCTTTATTACTACCTTGCTCTGTGTTATTGTATCAAAACCGATATAATTTGCACTCTCACCGTTATAGGAAAGCAGCTTTCCGACAACATAACGGTCGCGAAGCGTTATTCCCGGCGCAAGATAAGACGGAAGACTCGGGGCATTCTCATCAAAGCCGCATATCCTGCAGACTCCGTTTTCATCGCAGTCCTTCGGTTCCATGCAGCCATAGCAAAGATTGAATTCACCCACAGATACTTCCTCCTTTCAAGCATAAATTTCTACTTTTACAATAATAACAGCATTTAAGTAAAAAGTCAATGATATAATGCTATTTGTATATAAATTGTAGTAATTTTGTCATTATTTAAACAAAATCATTCAGCGGTGATGTACTTTGACCTTATTTCATCAATTTTTCCCGAAGCTTTGAGATTTTCTATGGATTTATTGATCTTTTTAAGGAGAGCGGTATTGCCCTTTGCAACGCCTATCGCATATTCTTCCTCGGTAAGCGGCTCATCAATAAGCTTAAGATCGGGTTCCCTCTCGACATAGACCTTTGCAGGTTCTCCGTCAATAACAACTGCGTCGATCTTACCTTCCTTGAGTGCGTCAATGGCCTGTGAGCATTTTGCAAAATCGACAGCAGTAACATCCTCGATCTCGCCGACATAAATATCACCCGTTGTAAAGCTTTCAACACCTATACGCTTGCCCTTAAGATCGGCAACGGACGAAATATCCGAATCATTCGGAACTATAATAAGCTGCGAGGCTGTTTCATACGGGACGCTGAAGTCGATCAGCTCAAGCTTTTCTTCTGTAACGGACAAACCGGCAACGGCAATATCCGCCTTATCGCTCTCTAATGATGGAATTATCGAACCGAAGTCCATATCCAGTATTTCGAGCTTATATCCCATATCTTCAGCAATTGCTTTGGCTAAATCCACATCCACGCCGACAAGCTCATTTCCGTCATAATACTCATACGGCGGAAATTCAGCATTGGTAGCCATTCGGAGAGTTTTTTTGCCCTGTGTACAGCCGCTCATAGCAATAACTGCCAAGCACATAGCAGCGGCTAATATAATTTTTGATATTCTAAATGTTTTCATACCGTCCACCTCTTCGATCTGACAATTGTTATTATTGGTCTATCAAATACCATAAGTATTTATGATTATTATACATTTATTTATCCATTTATTCAATACCTTTTTTATACAAATATATCGTTTTCATACCTTGTTTCTTTATTTAATAGACAAAAAAATGAATATAAAGCTTATATATACACGAAAATGCAGTCCGAGATTTTCAGACTGCATTTTATATTAGCTGTTCTTTATAACATCATTCAGCTTATCAATAACAATATTCATTATTTTAAGCCTTGCATACATCTTATTATTTGCTTCGATAATATTCCACGGAGCTGTTTTGGTTGAAGTCTTCTGTATCATCTCATCAACAGCCGACTCGTATGCGTCCCATTTTTCTCTGTTGCGCCAGTCCTCATCTGTGATCTTCCACTGCTTTGCAGGGGTATTCTGACGCTCGGTGAATCTTCGGAGCTGTTCATCCTTGTCGATCTGGAGCCAGAATTTAAGCACAACTACGCCGCTGTCCGCAAGCTCCTGTTCAAATTCATTGATCTCACGGTAAGCCATACGGCAGCGTTCCTCGGGAGTGAATTTCTCGATACGCTCTACCATTACTCTGCCATACCACGAGCGGTCAAAGATCGTGATATGTCCCGTTTTTGGAAGATTGTTCCAGAATCTCCAGAGATAATGATGATTAAGCTCCTTCTGATCGGGTGCTGCGATAGGAACAGCTTCATAGCCTCTCGGGTCGAGAGCCGTACCGATACGCTTAATAGCGCCGCCCTTTCCTGCTGCGTCCCAGCCTTCAAATACCATAACAACAGGTATCTTCTTTTTATAAAGCTTTCCGTGTATCCTTGAAAGCTCCTTTTGCGCCTTTTTCAGTTCTTCAAAATACTTTGTCGGCTGGATCGTCTTGCCTTCAAGGCGAACCTCCGCAAGCTTTGGCACAGGCGCATAGCTGACATTTTCGTGCAGATCAGCAATATTATATGTTTTCTGCGTATTGACAGCGTTCGTTATCTGACTTACAAGGATATTGAACACCTGAAAACGGGTGAACTGGCGGTCGGTGGTGTCGATTATCTTCCACTGGCAGTAAGGCGTATTTGTCTTTGTGAGCATATCGTCAAACTGCTTGTAATAGGTATCGTAGTTTTTGTTGCGCTTCTTGTCAAGCTCGGTAACACGCCATTTTGTAGCGCTGTCCTCTTTCAGCTTTAGGAAACGCTTTTTCTGCTCCTGACGCGAAATATGGAGAAAAAGCTTTATGACAAGGTATCCGTCATCGGTCAGCTGACGTTCAAATGTGTTGACCTCACGGATCCTTCGTTCGTATTCGTCATCCGAAACGCCGTCTTCAAGCTTTGCGATTGCAAGCTCCTGATACCAGCTTCTGTCCATTATGGACATCGTTCCGTACAAAGGAATATTCGCCCAGAAGCGCTTCATGAGCGGATAGCGCTTTTCATACTCGTTCGCAGGCATAGTTGAATACACCTTGAAGAATCGAGGGTCGAGCATTTTGATTATATCGGAAATAAGCTGACCCTTACCCGATGCACCCCAGCCTTCGAGCAGGATTATTACGGGGAGTTTTTTCTCCTTGATCTTCTGCTGAAGAGCGCAGAGGTTATCTTCAAGCTGTTTGGACATATCCTTGTAGTTTACGGATTTATTCTTATTAACAAGCGCATTTTCAAGCATTTGTGTACTCCGTTTCTGCTTTTATTTCTGTGATACCCTGATCTCGTTTATACGTTCCCTTATTTCGTCAATACGGTCATATCCGTAACCCGAAGCAAGGATGATCTGCTCATCCGCTCTGTCGTATTCATAAGCCATTGCATACGCAATTGCAAGATAAGCGTGAGCCGCAGGCTGTTCGGGATATATTTCCGAGGCTTTTTCAAGGTAATCAATAGCAGTATAGGGTTTATTCTTTGAAATATAGAGCGAACCCAGGCTTACATACAATCCGACGGAATCAGCATTCTGCGGATCGTATTCAAGCGCTTTTTCATAGGTTTTGAGTGCATCATCCGTTCTGCCGAGCTTGCTGTAGCATACGCCTGCCGTTACTCTGCTTTTGAACAAAGTCGGCTTGATCTTCAGAGCGCAAAGATGAGAGTTGAGAGATTTTTCGTAATCTCCAAGCTTAAAGTAAGTTTCGCCGAGATAAAAATAATAATTCTCGGGCTTCATTGCCTTAAACTTTTCTGCATCCGCTTTTTGAAGCTGTTCAAGCGCGGCTTCATAGTTTCCGCCGTCGTATTCCTCGATGGCATCGTAGACGATGTTGTCATCCTTTGAATACCTGCCGCAGGAAGTCAGCATTACTGCCGACATACCTACTGCGGCTGCAAAAACAATGATCCGTCCTAATTTCGACTCACTCATAGGTATAGTATAACGCACTCCTTATTTGCTTATGCTGTTGATATTGTCGAGAAGGTTCTTCTTTGCGCTGTGGCTCTTTATGCCGTCAGCAAAAAGGCAATCCATTCTGTAACGGATATAGTCGTCATAGAGCTTTGAACCGAAGATGCAGTCATCGAAAAGATTCTTGTAGGACTTGCCGTCCATGTTGCCCGAAATGATGTAGAGGAGCTTTTCAAGAATAAGCATTTTCTTTTCTGCATCGGTACCGCCCGAACGCTTGATAACAGCGATATCGTCAACAAGCTTGAGCTTATCCGAACGTACTGTATAATGATCCTTTCCGATGCCGCCGAGGAAGCAGATAATGTTTGTTCTGAGGGCGGAATCGGTGAACGGGAATTCATCGAGCGGCAGGTTTTCAGCCTTGACGGGAACGAATACATTTTCATCCGTATATGGGAATACGAGCTCCTTGTAGATATCACAGAACCAGTATTTTCCGTCCTGCTTTGCAACGAGCGGATAACGGTAGCCCTTGCAGTCGCTGCTCAAAGAAGTATCAACGGCAGCTTCATTTGCGGAAGAATAATAGCCGTCAAAGTTAAGCTCGCACTTTCCTGCGATAACGGAGAGAAGCTTGTCGTATGTATATTCGCCGAGGTCTTCCTTGTCGCCGTCGAGGAATGTTCTGACGCCTGCGAAGGAATTCTTGTGAAGGTCGGAAGTAAAGTCTTCGGAGCAGACATACTTGCAGTTGAGCTGTGACATAATACCGGTAACGACCGTATCGGAGATAAGTCCGTCATCCTCATCATAATCATAATTTGAGATCATATAGTCTTTGAGTGCCGACTTGATGATCTCCTCCTCCTTAACGGTGAGGTTTGTGAACTCAAAGCGCTCATAAACTATATTGAACATAACATCAACGGGGATATTTCCGCTGATATACTTAAAGCGGTCATTGTTGAGAAGCTTAGCCATTTTCGGAAGGATCTGCTGCTTCTGCGACTCAGAAGTAGTGATCTTGTTGGACATGATACCGAGGCAGATAAGGAACTCGGCATAATCCTTCATTATCTTCTGTTCGCTGAGGTAGTTGAAGAAATATCCGTAAACATAGCCTGCAAAGAATTCCTTAAGGCTGTTGAAAAGCTCGGGCTTTGCCGAAACCTCTCCTACGAATTTCTTGATAAAGTCGGGGATCTCATCGGTCGCAATAGACTTGCTTCCGCCGTTTGCGTCAACAAGAGCCTTTTCCTGCGACTTCACAAAGAGCTTCAGGAACTTTGTATATTCCGACTCGCTGACAGGCTTTTTGCCGTAATCCTCGTTAAATGTCCAGATGAGATATGCTCTGTGCATATTTTTGAGGGCATCCTCCGAGCCGTCTACAAGCGCTCTTACATCGATCTCGCCGAACTTTTTATTCTTGTTGAAGTCGGCAAGTATCTTTTCGATCTCCTCTTTGAATGCGGCAAAGGCAGGAGATTTCTCCATATAAACAATTGAATCGAGTATCTCTGCGCCAGCAGCCGTAATGTTAAGCTTCACGCTCATGTTATGTTCATTCCTTTCAGAAATTAATTACTGTACGCCGTAGGTCTTTCTGTATTCGAGCATCTTGTCAAGGTACTCCTTGCCGCCGATAACTCCCTTTTCTATTGCATCAATGATATCGTTGATAGTAACGATGGAATAAACCTTTACGCCGAATTCCTTATAGGCTTCCTGAACAGCGGAATTTTCGGAGTTAAGAGCCTTTTCCATTCTGTCAACGGTGATGACCATTCCTGTAACATCAACTTTTGCGGCACCTGTAAGCTTCGGCATAACTTCCTTTAAAGCCTTGCCGGAGGTCATAACGTCCTCGATGATAACGACCTTCTCGCCGTCTGTGAGCTGCTTGCCGACAAACATACCGCCCTCGCCGTGGTCTTTGGCTTCCTTTCTGTCGAAGCAGTAGCTTACATCTCTGCCGTACTTATTGAAGAGAGCAACGCAGGCGGAAACGCAGAGCGGAATGCCCTTATATGCAGGTCCGAAAAGCGTGTCCGCTTCAATTTTATTATCCTCGATGCAGGCAGCATAGAATTCGCCGAGCTTTGCAAGCTGCGCACCTGTCTTATAGTTGCCCGTATTGATGAAATAGGGAGCCTTTCTGCCGCTTTTAAGCGTGAAGTCACCGAATGTCAGCACTCCGCAGTCAACCATAAACTTGATAAATTCCTGTTTGTAATCCATAAAAACCTCCGAGAAAAAGCCTTTGCGGAGCATTCGCTCCATCTGCGAAAAGCAATGCCGACATTGGGAAACCGGTATAAAAATATGTCCACCCTATCCCTATAATGGTCACACGGCACAAAAATCCGCAGTTTGCAATTATAAATTAGTTAAATTATAACATATTTCTAATCTAAAATCAACAGTAAATACAAATTTTATGCATAAAAAAATTTGATTTTTTTTTAGCAATATGCTATAATGTATAAAAGAATACTGAAAGGGCGGATAATATGAAACGCAGCGGCTATATTTCGTGGGACGAATACTTTATGGGAGTATCTCTTCTTGCTGCAAAGCGAAGCAAAGACCCCAACACACAGGTAGGCGCCTGCATCGTGAGCAGTGACAACATCATTCTTTCAACGGGCTACAACGGCTTTCCGATAGGCTGCTCGGACGATGAATTCCCGTGGGCAAGAGAGGGCACGGACACAAAGTACCGTTTTGTCGTTCACGCAGAGCTGAACGCTATACTCAATTCCAACGGCAAATCACTCAAAGGCGCAAAGATATACGTTGATCTCTTCCCCTGCAACGAATGTGCAAAAGCGATCATCCAGTCGGGCATAAAGGAAGTCGTTTATCTCTATGACAAATATGCCGACAGCGAAGCCACGATAGCTTCAAAGCGTATGCTTGACTCTGCCGGAGTAAAATACACCCGTCTTGAAACAAACATCGACAGCCTTGAGCTTTCGTTCAGAAAAGAATAAAGGAAAAACTTGATTATGAGAATGAGAAGAAAAAAATGGGCGCGTCCCGAGCTTGCGGTCTGCCCCTTTTACATCGAGCACGCAGAAGAATTCAAGGGAAAATGGAACACCGTTTTCGGAAATGACAAGCCTGTCTATGCCGAGCTCGGATGCGGCAAGGGCGGCTTTGTAGTTCAGGCTGCGCAGTATTATCCCGATATCAACTGGCTCGCAATGGATATCAAGAGTGAAATGCTCGCCGTTGCAAGACGAACCATAACCGCCGATTATGAAGCAAAGGATCTTGAAATAAACAACATCAAGCTCGTTTCGCAGAATATTGAGAAAATAACGACCGCCTTTGATGAAAATGACAAGATCGACCGCATACATATCAATTTCTGCAATCCGTGGCCGAGGAAGCGTCACAAGAAGCGCCGCCTTACACACACGCGCCAGCTCATGCAGTACAGAACGTTCCTTAGCGACGGCGGAGAGATCCACTTCAAAACGGATGATGACGAGCTTTTTGAGGAATCGCTCCCCTATTTTGAACATTCGGGATTTTCGGTAAAATTCATCACAAGAGATCTCCATAATTCCGATTACGCTCCGAATTTTGAGACCGAGCATGAGAAAATGTTCTCCGCCGAGGGCAAAAAGATCAAGCTGCTCGTTGCGGTAAAGGAACCTCTTCCCGAAGGTTATGTTCCGCCGAAGGAAAAGGACGAGCTTCCGCTTGAAAAGGGTGAAACGGAGGAAAGCTGATGGCAGTTAAACTGAATGATAACACAGAAGTCGTTGCCCGTGTAAAAGAAGGTTTGAAACGAACGGGCGGATACTGTCCGTGCAGATTGCAGCGCACCGAAGAAAACCGCTGTATGTGCAGGGAGTTCCGCGATCAGATCGCCGACCCAAATTTTGAGGGCTTCTGTCATTGTATGCTGTATTATAAGTCCAATGACTGATTTAATGAGAATATATACAAAAGCCAACTAATGCTTATACTTAAACATTAGTTGGCTTATGTTTTATTTCATAGGAGCTTGATAGTTTTCCGGCTTATCAAACAGCTTTTTCATAAACGGGATGAACATTCCGCCAAGAGCGTTTCCTATTGCGACTTCAAGGATATACAATGCTCCGCTTACCGTTGCGCCTGCTGAAAAATAGTAGAAACAGTCTGCGATCGAGTGGTTAAAGCCGCAGAAGATAAAGAGCATTACAGGCACTGCTGTTCCGAAGACCATTGAAGTATCGTGACCCTTTGCACGGCAGTTTCTTCCGTTTTCAACTGCAAGATACATAAGAGTTCCGCAGAAAAAGCCAAGAATAAGTCTGCTCACAATACCGTCGCTCAATTTTGTATCCATTGCAGCGACTGCATTTTCGTGTACCTTTGCGCCAATTCTTGTTGCGGATATCATCAGAGCTGTTATGCCCGTTCCGACGATATTTCCGAGCAGCGTTATAAGCACCTCACGGATATATATCGGTTTACGCTCGGGGATATATCCGACCTTGCCCGTATAAAGCGCAAATCCGAGCTGGATGATCGTGAAAAGTCCGAAGCTGAACAGAAAACCGCCGATGTACTTGTTATCGCACATCAGGTAGACCGTTCCGCCGATACCGATCATAAATCCCGACATTATTGCCTTAAAAAATATACTTTTAAATGATTCAAGCTTCATAAAACAGATTTCCTTTCTTTTTCAACCTATTTATTATAGGCTTATGTCTGTGATTTGTCAATAGCATTTTACCGAAAACGAGTAATCAATGCTATAGTAATTTCTGTAAATATGAAAATCAGTCCTTGATATGCTGTTTTATAAGCGCTCTTATCTCCTCATCTGTCGGCATTGCAGGGATAGCGCCGAGCTTTCTGGCACTCAACGCACCGCAGGCATTTGAATACATTGAGATATTGATAAGCTCTTCCGTTTCAATTTCGGGAAGCGGCTTCGGAAACTTGGCAATACGGGAAAGGAACGCTCCGAAGAAGCTGTCACCTGCTCCCATTGTATCAACGATCTCCGTTTTGAACGAAGGTACGTTGTTTATGCCCGTTTTCGTTGCAACTATACAACCTTTTGCGCCCTGTGTAATGCAGATGACCTTTACACCAAGCCCGATAAGCTTTGCGATCGCAGTCGCCATATTTCCAAATCCCGAAACGAGAAGAAGCTCGTCTTCGGATACTTTTAGGATATCGACACACTTCATTGCGCTCTGGATAGTCCTTACCGCATCCTCCTGCGATTCCCACTGGCTTCGGCGGAAATTCGGGTCAAAGCTTATTATCTTGCCTTGATTTTTCGCATATTCGGCACAGAGCATAACAGCCGCACGGGATGGCTCGGAGGTGAGAAGCCTTGAACCGAAATGGAATATCTTACAGTTATCTATAACTCTTTTGTTTATCTCGGCGTAGGTAAGCTCCGAACCCTTGCTGTCATTTCTCACAAAATGGAATTCCCTTTCGCCGTCCTCATTTTTTCTGACAAACGCCAGCGGAGTTGAATACTTATCATCAAGGATAAGACCCTTTGTGTTGACATTGTTTTCTTCGAGAACATTTTTAAGATAGCTGCCGAACATATCTCTTCCGACCTTGCCGATGAAGCCTGCGGGAACTCCGAGCTTTGCCGCCATTACAGCGACATTTGCCGACGCTCCGCCTGCGCTCTGGGAATAGGTGATCTCACCATTTTCGGAAATTTTCTGCGTAAGATCAACGAGGATCTCACCGACTGCAACTATATCTGCCATTTTAAAGACCCCTTTTATATAAAATAATTCTTTCTTTTATCAAGCTTCAAGATAGTATGAGGCTTCCATATCCGCTACCGAAAGCGCAAATGCAAGAGGAAACATCTCAAATGCCTTTCCGATGCTGTTTTTGTCCTCAACGCCGGAAAAACCCATGTGATATCTGATCGCAAAGGCTTCCTCACGGGTAAGCCGCATAAATCCCGAGATTATGTAAACGGATTTTTCGCCATGACCGTAAGGGAGAGTATCGTCAATGGTATAATACGGCACCTTTTCCCATTCTCCCCGTTCGTTCTTGGCGTTGCGGTAGTCCGTTTTATAGAAATTCACCTTGCAGACATCGTGAAGGAGCGCACACAGAGCGATAGTTTCCTCGCTGTAATTCATTCTGTAAAGCTGCTTTGCCCTGTCACGTTCAAGATAATCCTTAAGACAGCGGTAAACGTTAAGGCTATGTTCAAGCAGACCGCCTTCATGTGAGCCGTGAAAACGTGTGCTTGCAGGAGCAGTGAAGAAATCCGTTTTGACCAGATAATTGAGGAAATTATCCGCACCGTCCCTTGTTATGTTTTCTTTATAAATATTAAGGAATTCGTCCTTTAATTCTGTATTCATTCGTGATACTCCGATCATTATTTTAATATAGTATATCCGCATAGGATCTTATGCGCAGCTTTTCTTTTACAAGCTCCGGTGTAAAGTACGGCGGAAGAGCGTCCTTTTTAAGAAGTATGCTGACATCCTGACCGTTTATGTCAAACCAGTTATCCCCGAAAACGACATCAAACTCATCAAAGTCGAGATAAACGCCCTTTGCAAAGGCCTTTGAGCTGAATGTCAGGCAGTATTTGTCACCGAGAGTGTCACAGCAGATTTCGATCTCGGGCGGCAGGAACTCAAACTGCTTCGGCAGACAGAATAGGAAGGTCGAGCTGCTTATTATTGCGTCCTTGTGCATGAGCGAATACTCAAGCGTACAGTTGGAATAGTCTTTTTCGTCAAGGCCTGTCATTTCCTTTGTGATATTGCAGACGTTCAAGGCATAAAGCGGCGGAACGATGAATTCTCCCGAATCGCCCTCCGAGATCACCTCGGTAGTGTTCTTCCTTATCTTCCACTTGATATGGCCGCTGAATTCTGTCATCTTTTCGTTAGAAACATTAATGACAAGGTCTTCCTTATTGCTGTCATCGACCGAGCATATTATCGGCGCGTAGAATCTTCTTGCGTAGTAATGCAGAGCCTTCCACCTGCCGTAATAGTCGATGGACGACCACGAGATAACAGGGTTGCAGTCGTTTACCTGCCAGTAGAGAGAACCCATGCAGATACCTCTGTGGCGGCGCATCTGCTCAACGTTAAGACGGATAGCGTCAGCCTGAACAAGCTGTGTTGCATAGACAAGATCCTCGAAGCTGTACGGATAATGCACCATCTGCGCAAGATAATACATAAGCTTTTCATTGCCGGCTTCGCATTTCTGATGCGCTTCCATAACGGGCGACATAAGGTTAAGATCCCTATCCTCGGCAAAGGTGCGGACAGTTTTCATGCAGGGGATCGACTCAAAGCCGTATTCCGAGCAGAAGCGGAAAAGATACTTTTTGTATTCGGTGAACGGTTTAAGGCTGTGCCACACCTCCCAATAATGGATATCGCCCTTGTTCTTTGCGCCGCTGTCCCTGAAGCCGCCGCCCGATGACGGTGAAGACGGCCAGTAGAAATGTCCCGTATCGTACTGTGCAATGACCTTTGGTGCGATATCCTCAAACATATTGAGATAGCCTTGTTTAAGCTCCGCATCATCCGGAAGTCCCCAGTACTGCCAAGCGGATTCGATCTCGTTGTTTCCGCACCACATAGCAAGGCAGGCGTGGTGGTCGATTCGACGAACATTGTCGATAAGCTCCTGTTTAACGGTCGCACAGAATTCCGGGGCGTTGCCGTCATATACCGAGCAGGCGAACATCATATCCTGCCATACAAGCAGTCCAAGCTCGTCACAGATATCATAGAAATAGTCATCGGGGTAAAAACCGCCGCCCCATACTCTTATCATATTATAATTTGCAGCGGCACAGTCCTTGAGAAGCTTTTCGGTGCGCTCACGGCTCCTTCTTCCGAGCAGATTATCTTCGGGGATATAGTTAGCGCCCATTGCGAAAATCTTCGTGCCGTTCACCTTAAAACAGAATTCCTCGCCTTCGCTGTCCTTCTGACGGGAAACCTCTATCGTGCGAAGACCTATTTTAAGCTCTTTTTTGTCGACGACCTCGCCCTTGTGAAGAAGCTTGACCTTGACTTCGTAAAGATTCTGCTTGCCGAAGCCTCTGACATTCCAGAGCTTCGGATTGAGTATTACGCAGACAGCAGAGTTATGCCGCTTCGGCTGATTGGTATTAACAATGGAATTGATGCCGCTCGGGTCGGTGATAACGCACTCCATGCGAAGATCGGCGCCCGAAATATTTTCGATCTCGGTATCAACATAAAGCTTGACCGAGCTTTGCTTATGCTCCTGCTTTATACGAATATCATTAATAAAACCGTATTTCACTCCGATAAGGCTGACATCACGCCATATTCCGACATCGGGCAGTACCGGACCCCAATCCCAGCCGAACATATAGTGCGCCTTACGGATATGCGGATAGCCTTTCATTGTGGAGGAAACGCCCCACAGGTCACGCTCGTCGTTTTTATCCTTGATGTATTTTATCGGGGAATGAATGAAAACCCGAAGTGAATTCGTGCCCTGTCTTATGCAGTCGGTAACATCGAATTTATAGGTTCGGTGCATATTGTCGGTAGCGCCTATCGCTTTATCATTGAGAAATATCTCCGAAACGGTGTCGATACCGTCGAACTGAAGATATAAGCGGTCGTTCTTCATTAATGCTTCGGCAGGAATGAAGTCATAGGCAAAAACAAAGTCATTTTCCGATATCTTGATCAGATCGTACTGATTAAGACGGTAAAACGGATCTTCGATCATTTTATTTTCAAGCATTGCGCTGTAAACTGTTCCGGGAACATTTACATAGAGCTTTATTGTTTCATCGGCAGAGTTCACTCTCCACGGTCCGTTGAGGGACTGTATCATCATCGGCGGTATGCTCCTTTCGGGAAAAAAATATACTGCTGAATTAAAACAGCTTATCTAACTTATTATACAAAAATATGTTGAATTTGTCAATGATATTGTACAACTTTTTCAAAATCCATACTTCCGCCGAAGATGTCGAGCGCACTTCCGACCGTAAAATTAAGTTTGCCCTTTCCGAGCGTTTTAAGCTTGTCAAGGTCGTCAAACGAGCCTATGCCGCCTGCATAGGTAAGGGTTATCTTTCCCCATTCGCCGAGCATTTCCGCAAGCTTTTCCTCTACTCCCCTTGCCTTACCCTCAACATCGACAGCGTGGACAAGAAATTCGTCGCAATAGGATGATAGTCTGTCAAAAGCTTCGGGCGAAAGCTTCATATCGGTAAATTTCTGCCACCTATCTGTGACAACATAGTAATCACCGTCTTTTTTTCTGCAGGAAAGGTCAAGAACGATATGCTCCTTTCCCACAGCTCGGCAAAGCTTGTCAAGGTTATCAAAATTGATCAAACCGTCCTTGAAAACATACGATGTAACAATTATATGCGAAGCACCGTTTTCAATATATTCGGCAGCATTGTCAGCATTGACTCCTCCGCCGACCTGCAGTCCTCCCTCATATTCGCGGAGCGCCGAAAAAGCCTGCTGCCTGTCTGCTTCGTAGTATTCGCTGTCTGCGGCATTGAGAATGATGATATGTCCGCCCTTCAAGCCTTTTTCCTTATATAAACGGGCATAAAAATCCGCTCCGTAGGAGGAAACGAAATTCTCCGAAGCCGCATTTCCTTTGTCCGCAAGGCTTCCCCCGACTATCTGCTTTACCTTTCCGTTGTGGATATCTATACAAGGTCTGAAATTCATTTTCTGTTCTTTTCCTTTCATTTTATAATAAAATTATCTTATCATTAATATTAGTATAGCATACCTTCTTTTAATTTTCCATATTTTTTGGCAAATTTTATAATAATTGTTGACATTTTATATAGTAACGTGGTATAATAAATGTTAGTTATTGGATAAATTGCATCTTCAACGAAACACTGTCATAATTTTTTTAATAATTATTTCAAATATTCCAGTAATTTATATCCAAGGAGGTTGCTATGGGAGAAAATGTTATTAATTACGGCAGCTACGCAGCTTTTAAGCAGACCGTCAGCGAGCTTACAGACTGCCTTTGCCAGCTGAAGGAATTCAGCGAAGAACTCGATCTTAAAAACACTGCAAAATCTATTGCGGATACCATCGAAAAAACTGCAAACGAGCATTTTGAAGTTGCCATCGTCGGCGAATTCAAGCGAGGAAAAAGTACGCTCATCAATGCGCTGCTCGGTCAGGAGGTACTTCCTGCGGACGTTCTTCCCGCAACGGCTACGCTCAACCGTGTTACATACAGCGACACACCTTATGTTGAAGTTGAATACAAAACGGGCGAAAAGGAAAATGTTGACATCAACAAGCTTGCCGACTATGTTACAAAGCTTTCCTACGAATCGGAAAAACGTGCGGAAAGCGTAAAGCAGGCTACCGTTCACTATGCTACCGACTTCTGCAAGAACAATGTTGATATCATCGACACACCGGGTCTAAACGACGACGAGCAGATGACTAACGTTACGCTCTCTATCCTCCCCGAGATAGACGCTGCGGTTTTCGTTATCAGTGCAAACTCGCCCTTCTCCCAGTTTGAAAAGGAATTTCTTGAAAAGAAGATGCTCACGAGCGATCTCGGACGTATCATCTTCGCTGTAAACTGCTTCGGCACCTTCTCAAAGGAAGACGAGGATAGGATCGTTGAAACCGTTGAAAAGCGCATCGGCTCCTACGTTATGGAGAAGGCAAAGACCGTTATGGGCGAGGATTCAAAGGAATTCGCCGTTTACAAGCGCAAGATCGGCAAGCCGAAGGTAATCGGCGTTTACGCAAAGAAGGCTCTTCTTGCAAAGCAGGCTCACAACGAGGAAATGCTCAACGAGAGTAACTTCCCGACCTTTGAAGCCGCTCTTGAACGTATGCTCACGCAGGAAAGAGGTTCTATCACTCTCCAGATCCTTGCAACAAAGATAATCAGCAGCGGTTCCGAGATCATCAATTCCATCGTGCTCCGTGAAAACTCACTTATGATGGAAACCGATGAATTCATGGATAAATACAACGCCGCTATCGAGGAGATCGACGCTATCAGAACCAAGAAGCGTGCGGAATTCGTCCGCATCAACGACGCTGCCAACAAGGTTTATGACGGACTCAAGCCGATCCTTGACGGCTACTGGAGCCAGATCGAAGAAACTGCAATGCAGGTTATCGACGATTATCCGATGTCTGCCGAAGACCTCAAGCGTGACAAGCTCAAGGTCGTTTATGCAAAGCTTACCGAAAAGATCAAGGAAAACATCGAAAACAAAGCACAGATCATCTGTGAACAGATACAGAACGAGATCAACATCGCCCTGAGCGATGAAGCAGAGCGTCTGCAGTCATTTGAAGACGAGTTCTTCGCATCGGTTGCCCGTATTCAGGAGATGTTTGCTGTTCCGCAGCGTCATTCACGCAACGGCGGCATCGTTGATTCCATTATCGGAGTTGCTATCGGTTCTGTCGGAACGGGCGGACTTTTTGTCGGCTTCCGTGAGGCTGGCGTAAAGGGTGCGCTTCTCGGCGGTACATCCGGCTTTGTAGGCTTCTGCGCAACTTACTATGCAGCTGCATTCCTTGCAGGCTTCCTCGGCATTGCCACAGCCGGCCCTGTGACCCTCTGCATCATGGCGATCGCAGGTCTTGCAGGAACATTCACGGGAAAGCTTTCCGTTGACAAGCTTCTTGTTCAGGAAAGAATTGACAAGTACAAGAACAACTTCAAGAACTCCGTTTCAAAGCAGTTCCACGAAATGCGCATTTCCAGCGACTTCTCCGAAACTGTACGTCAGCAGGTATTTGCATCGTTTGAAGGACTCAAAAAGAAGATCGAAGAAGAAACAGAGATCATCCTTAAAGATACACAGAAGACTCTCGATAATCTCAATCAGCTCAAAGCCGAGCGCAAGACCATTTCCGAAAACGAAAAAGTCAAGCTTCAGAACATTGCTGAATATACCGGTTCTCTGCTTGCAGAAACATATAATCTTCATAATACTCTTACAAATGACGATTAATTGAGAGCTTTTTACAGCCGTACAACGGCTGCTACAGTAATTTGATAATGGAGGATCAAAGCGATGAACGATGTTCTCGACTCACTTGAAATGCAGAACCCTCTGCTCGATATAGATACCAGCTTTACAAACTATCTCGCCGTAAGAACAAGAAAATCGAAGGATCACATTGTCGGCGGAAGAATGGACTACGGATTCGACGCAGACTTTTCTGTACGTCAGAAGTTCATAACCTATTCCGGTTGGAATAAAATTTACAAAAACCTTGTAACCATCGAAATACCCAACAAATTCAAGCAGATCTTCAAGACCGCCAGCGAAGCTTCACAGAGCAGCTATCCCGAAATATGGGCAATAGCAAAAACCTGTGCGGAAAGACTTATGATAGATATTCCGAAGGTCTTTGTAAGAAACGCACCAAACAAGATGGAGATATACTCTATCTCCGCAGAAAACACTTCGCCCGTTATCGTTCTTACATCGGGTCTGTGCGAAAAATGCACCAAGGATGAGCTTTCCTATCTCATCGGCTGCGAATGCGGTCACATTCAGAACAACCACTGCATCTACTATCAGGCAGCTCCGAGCTTCGGTATCATTATGGACAGCGAAGTTGTCAATCCCGTTACCGACAACGGCAAACAGCTTGCATCGGTAATGATGGACTGGCTCACACTTTCAAATGTGACCTCAGACCGCGCAGGCATCATCTGCCTTGACAGACCGCAGGACTTCTCGTCTGTGTTCATTTCGTTAAGACAGAAGGGTATCAATGATATATACAGCCGCACCGGTCAGGAATTTGACAGCAAAAAGGCTGAAAAAATGTACGAAACACTTCACGTTACCCCTGCAAGAAGCATTTCTCTCGACAGCAGCACGAACAGCCTTGAGCGCCGTTATTTCGCAGGAATGGAATTTCTCAACTGCGAAACTCTGTACAGCTGGAGAAATGATATCGGCGCTGCTGATCTTCATACCGTCAACAAGCAGGCTCTTGAAGTAAGATGTGAAATAATCATCGGTGCTGACCCGAGAAAGGCAGGTGTCTGATATGTCCGAAGAAAACATGAATAATACTCTGACTTATGCCGACGTTGAGCCTGACATTGAAAAGATCCAGAACTATATGCGTGAGATACTTGCCAACAAGCCTGTCTGCCGCATCCTCGGAGAAGAATTTACCGACAATCTCAAGCAATGGGACAAAGCTATCACCAAGCGCCGTACCGAGCCGTTCTCGCTTGTTGTTCTCGGCGATTTCAAGCGTGGAAAAAGCACGATCATAAATGCCATCCTCGGCAAGTCAATCGCTCCCGTAAATGTTGCGCCCGAAACCTTTACCATCAACTCGATAAGCTACGGCGAAACTCCGACTGCAGAAGCTGTCCTCACCAACGGTCAGCGCATAATGCTCACCTCGGACGATCTCCAGAGAGAACGTCTTGAAAAACTCACAAGGGCTTTCCCCGACAGCCTTGAATACATCGACATTCGTGACAATGCAGAGATTCTCAAAGAGATACGCATTGTCGACACACCGGGTCTTTCCGACCTTGACTGTCTTGACAAGCAGGTACAGGACTACCTCGTAAATGCCGATGCTATATTATATGTTGCATCTGCACTCTCCCCCTTCTCCGAATCGGAGCAGGAATTCCTTGCAACGCATATCCGTCCGATGAGCTTCAGCAAGCTGTTCGTTCTCGTCAATATGATCGACGCAATGAGCAGCCTTAACGATATTGAAAAGATCATTAACCGTGTAAGCGAACGCTGCGAACAGATAGTTCCGAATGCGATAGTTTACGGTGTAAGCGGAATCGACGAATACCGCCGCAAGATCGGTCTAAACCGCCCCGACCTAACGGGACTTCAGGAATTCTATGAGAACGAATTCCTCAAATTTGAAATGTCGCTCAAGCGTGAGATAATCCTCCAGAAGGACTTTATCCGCACACAGAGAGTTATAACCATGCTCAACCTTATGCTCAACGATACTGCGTCAAGAATACACATGGTTTACGATATGATCGCACTCGACAAGCAGAAGCTGGTTGACCTTTCCGAAAAGATAGACGAAGAATGCCGTTCGCTTGCGCAGGCTATCGAGGAACGCCGCCCGAAGATCGTTTTAAGCGTTACCGAAATGCAGCAGCAGGCAGAACAGTGGATGTACGGTTTCTTCTCCAAGCTTCGTGAAGACATTTACGAAGCAAGAAATCAGGGAAATCCCGAAGACGTTGAAAAGCACTTCTACTCCTTCCTTGTTGACAAGGTAGGCGAAGCTTACAAGAAGTGTATAGAGATCCACGAAAAGGCTCTCAATAAGGTGCTTGGAGATATGGGACGTGAGCTTGCGCGCAAACTCGGACTTGCAAATCTTGCCGAAGAAGCTGCATCGGGAAATGACTTATCCGACAGCTTTGTACTCGTCAGCCAGTCGGTCATCAACGCTGCAGGCGCAGATGAAAACGGAAGCTATCCGTCCGAAACTATGAGCTCCTTCAAGAAAATTCTCGGCAGAAAAAGAACGACCAACATCATTGATACAGCACTTGAAAACTTCGACGATGTTCGTACAAACGCTGTCAAGGATCTCAAAAACGCATACAAGAGAATGGCTGAAAACGCTATAAAGCGGTTTGACAGCTTGTATCAGACGCAGGTCGAGGCAAGCAGAGATGCACTCGCACAGGCAAAGGAAATGACCGAGATCAGCAACAACGAAGCTGTAAAGCAGCACCTCGGAAAAGCTGTTGCCGTTCTTGACGAAGCAGCAGCGGTTCTCCGCCAATACTGTTAACTTCGTATCCTCCCTCATGATCGGGGGAGGATATTTTTCGTTTTTTCGTTTTTTCAAAAAAGTTTCAAAAAAGGCTTGACAAACATATCCTATTGTGATATAATAAACAAGTCGATTGCGGAATGATTTGTTCTGTAATACTAAGTTCATATCGTTCTATAGACAACGACGACAGATAGAATAATCCAAGTCAAGGAAGACGACCGCAGGCAGGCTGCCGCCTGTCAAGAGAGTCTGACGCAGAATTGGATTATTATATCCGAGTAGTTGCCTATAGGTTGATATGAACTTAGTATGAGCTTTACGCTCGGCATAAATAATATGGAGAGGTGTCCGAGTGGTTTAAGGAGCTGGTCTTGAAAACCAGTGATCCCGCAAGGGACCGTGGGTTCGAATCCCACCCTCTCCGCCATTACATAACCTGCGGAATTACCCAAGTGGTTAAGGGGCTCCCCTGCTAAGGGAGTAGGTCGGGAAACCGGCGCGAGGGTTCAAATCCCTTGTTCCGCGCCAGATACGGATGAACTTTTTGGTTCATCCGTATTTTTTTATTTTGATGTCAAGCCTTATATGAACGGTCAGTGGATTTACTTTTTCTGTTCGGAACGGTATAATGAGAATATCAAATGAAAGAGAGGTATGAAGCTATGGATCTTTCAAAAAACGGCGAGCTGATACGCAGCTTGCGAAAAGAAAAAGGACTGACGCAAAAGCAGGTCGCAGAAATACTTGGAGTTCAGCCGAAAACTGTTTCCAAGTGGGAAACTGGACACGGTTATCCCGATACGTCACTTCTGAATGACCTTGCCAAAGCTCTCGGAGTGAATACCGAAACGCTGCTTTCGGGAAGCATTTCACCAAACAAAGAAAATATTGAAAACTACAAAAGGGTCAAGTTCTATATATGTCCTCATTGCGGCAGCTTCCTACACGGCACGGGCGAAGCCTCGGTTTCCTGCTGCGGAAAGACGCTTTCCCCATTGAAAGCATCATCGCTCAACGACAGACATGGAATAACAGTAAACGAAACGCCGAACGAATATACTGTCAGCATCAGTCACGAAATGAACAGAGAGCATCACATCGCTTTTATTTCGTATATTTCTAACGATACAATAATGACTGTCAAGCTTTCGCCCGAACAGGATAGTTCGGCAAGCTTTCCAAAGCTGCAAAACGGAGTGTTTTACTTTTACTGCACCGATCACGGGCTTTTTGAGTATGATACTCGCTCCAAAGCAGAAGAAAACACCGATAAATCAAGCCTTACCGCCCTTATATCGGCATTTTCAAGAGCTTATCTGAACAAGCACGGCAGCAGTGCTGTTTTCCGTGACACCTATGCAGAAAAGCTTTTCTCCGAAGAAGAATTTCGTCAGATCGAAGGCTTTGTTTCAAAGGATCACGGTAATATCTCCGACTACATAAGCACCTACCTTGCTCCTACACCGCTCGGACGAGGCAAATTCTGCGAAGAAACTCTTGAAACGGCTTGCTTAACGGGTACTTGCCAATATGTTATCCTCGGCTGCGGCTATGACACCTTTGCCTTTCGGAGCAAAAACAAAAAGCTCCGCATATTTGAGATAGACAAGCAGGCAGTCATTTCCGACAAGCTTGGACGAATAAACCGAGCAGGACTTGAAATACCCGAAAACGTCCGTTACATCTCCGCCGATCTTTCAAGATCGGATCTTGGAGAGATACTTGAAAAAAGCGGCTTTGACAGAAGAAAGAAAACACTTTTTTCCTGTCTTGGACTGATGTATTATATCACCGATGATGAGATATCAAGGCTGTTTGAAAGCATTGCCGGGATAGCTTCAAACGGCAGCACGGTCGTTTTCGACTTTCCCGACAGTCATTTATTCTCGTCGAATATGCCGAGGGTGAAAGAAATGCTGAAAATGGCTGAATTCAGCGGCGAACCGATGCGGTCTTGTTTTGGTTACAGCGAGCTTGAAAAGCTGCTTGAAGAACACGGTTTTCTTCTGTATGAGCTTTTGAACCGTGAGGAAATACAGCAGAGATTCTTTGAAGGCAGCGAAATGACGGCTTTTGAAAACGTCAACTACGCACAGGCGGTTCTTTCCAAAAGATAAAAAACGCCGAACGATACATCACATTTCCGTATCGTTCGGCGTTTATATTATGGGGTTCTCTAAAAACCGAGACTAAGCAATACTTCGTATTGCTCGCAAATTTTCGTCAGTGACTTTGCACAGCTTCAAGGCAACAAACCGCAGGAATACTTGATGTATTACAAGGTTTGTTAACGCAGAAGATGGGCAAAGTCATAGAAAATTTGCCGAGAAGGAGGTTTTTAGAGGTTCCCTTATATTAATCTGCATATTATTTCGTTGGAAACAAGGCAGCCGTTCGGAGTGAGCATTATTCGGTCGCCGTCTTGTTTTAACAAGGCGTATTTTTTAAGCTGCTCAACGGTCGAAAGCTTATCACGGGAAAGTTCCGAAAGCGGTATCCCCTCCTGCGTGAGCCGAAGCCGAAGCATTATTCTTTCATCGCTTTCGCCGCCGTTTATTTCGGTGATGTTCTCCCCCTGCAGTTCGTTTGCGATGAAGCTTTCAACAGATGGAGGACACGCTTTGCGCACTCCGTCAATGTAGGAATGGGCAGAAGGGCCTATGCCGAAGTACTCCTCACAGCGCCAGTATTTGAGATTATGCCGGGATTCGCAGCCTTTATGCGCAAAGTTTGATATCTCATACTGCGCAAAGCCGTTTTCTTCAAGCTTTTGAACAGTTTCAAGATACATATCGGCGGTTTCGTCCTCATCGGGGATAAGCGTTCGTATCGTGTCGCTTCTGCCGTAGGGCGTCCCCTCCTCGATCTTGAGCATATACGCTGAAACGTGGCTGATCGGCAAAGTTACAAGCTTTTCTATCGTTTCCGAGAGCGTTTCACGGGTCTGATATGCAGTTGCAAGCATTATATCGGCAGAAATATTGCGGAAACCTGCTTTATAAGCGGCATTTACGGCTTTCACAGCTGTTTCGGAGTCGTGCAGTCTGCCGAGTGCCGAAAGCTCCTTATCGGACAACGACTGAACACCGAAGGATATTCTGTTTACGCCTGCCGCAAAGATCTCTGACAGATATTTTTCGCTCACGGAATTCGGATTGCACTCCATTGTTATCTCTGCGCTCGGGGCAATGTCCGAAACGGCTGAAAGCATCGTTCCTATCTGCTCTGCGGTAAGCAGCGAGGGTGTTCCGCCGCCGAAATAGACCGTATCTGCGCTGATATCTCTTGCTTTGATATTTCTAACCGCCGCAGCAGTGTAATCGTCCGCAAGGTCGGTTTTTGTGACCGAATAAAAGTCGCAGTACGGGCATTTTCTTATGCAGAACGGAACGTGGATATAAAGTCCTCTGTACATTTTTATTCTCCGTAGATATGATCTTTATAAAATAAGGGCAGCACGAAGCCGCCCTCGATAATTATTCATCATCCATTTTGAGCACAGCCATAAACGCTTCCTGCGGAACCTCAACAGTACCGAGCTGGCGCATACGCTTTTTACCCTCTTTCTGCTTTTCAAGAAGTTTTTTCTTTCGTGTGATATCGCCGCCGTAACACTTTGCAAGTACGTCTTTGCGCATCGCCTTAACGGTTTCTCTTGCGATGATCTTTCCGCCGACAGCAGCCTGTATCGGTATCTCAAAGAGCTGACGGGGGATATTGTCTTTAAGCCGTTCTGCTATCTTTCTTGCACGTTTATACGCATTATCTGCGTGAACGATAAACGAAAGTGCGTCAACAATATCGCCGTTGAGCATAATATCAAGCTTGACAAGCTTTGAAGGAACATATCCGAGCATCTCATAGTCAAACGAAGCGTAACCCTTTGTGCGTGATTTGAGAGCATCGAAGAAGTCGTAGATTATTTCGTTTAGAGGAAGCTCATAGTGAAGCTCAACTCTTGATGCGTCAAGATATTTCATATCCTTGAACACGCCTCGGCGCTCCTGACAAAGCTCCATGATGTTTCCGACATAATCGGACGGCGCAAGGATAGACGCTTTTACCATAGGCTCTTCCGCCGACTGGATAACGGCAGGATCGGGGTAATTCGTAGGATTGTCGATATAAACCGTTTCACCGCTCGTAAGATTAACTTTATATATAACCGAAGGAGCGGTCGTTATAAGGTCAAGGTTATATTCACGTTCAAGGCGTTCCTGAATGATCTCCATGTGGAGAAGTCCGAGGAAGCCGCAGCGGAAACCGAAGCCGAGCGCAACGGAGGTTTCCGGCTGGAACGAAAGCGAAGCGTCATTGAGCTGCAGCTTTTCGAGTGCGTCACGAAGATCGCCGTACTTTGCGCCGTCAGCAGGATAGATACCGCTGAACACCATAGGATTTACTTCACGATAGCCGGGAAGTGCGTTTTCACACGGATCATCCGCATCGGTAACGGTATCGCCGACCTTTGTATCGCCGATCGACTTGATCGAAGCGGTGATATAGCCTACCTCGCCCGCTTTGAGCGTACCTGCATTAACGTGGTCAACGGCTCCCATATAGCCTGTTTCAACAACGTCAAACTCTGCACCGGTAGCCATAAGGCGTATCTTCTGACCGATCTTTACTTCACCGTCGATAACTCTTACATAAATTATAACGCCCTTATAGCTGTCATAATAGCAGTCAAAGATCAGCGCTTTGAGCGGTGCGTTTATATCTCCCTTCGGTGCAGGGATATCGGTAACGATACGTTCAAGCACCTCTTCAACGTTGGTACCCATTTTAGCGGAAATTCTCGGAGCGTCCATTGCAGGTATGCCGATAACGTTCTCGACTTCCTCCGCAACTCTTTCCGGTTCGGCAGAAGGAAGGTCTATCTTATTGATAACGGGCATAACTTCAAGGTCGTTCTCGATTGCAAGATAGGTATTGGCAAGCGTCTGCGCTTCAATGCCCTGCGAAGCGTCAACGATCAGTATTGCGCCCTCGCAGGCAACGAGAGAACGGGAAACTTCATAGTTGAAGTCAACATGGCCGGGGGTGTCGATAAGATTGAAAACATAATCATTTCCGTCTTTTGCGGTATAGTTAAGACGGACAGCTCTTGCCTTGATAGTAATTCCTCTTTCACGCTCGATATCCATATTATCGAGGAGCTGATCTTCCATATCACGCTTTGCAACGGAGGAAGTAAGCTCGAGAATTCGATCGGCAAGCGTCGATTTACCGTGATCTATATGAGCAATAATGCAAAAATTCCTGATATTATCCTGATTATAAGACACAAAAACACTCCTTTTCTATTTTGATTATAGCATATTTTTCCCTGTTTGTAAAGTCAAAATTCGGCTGCTTCGTATCTGAAGCAGCCGTTTGGGTTTAGATAGCATATTTTGTCATGAACTCTTCTTCAAGGCGAACATAGTCTTCGTCCTTTGCAGCATGTGCATTCTGAATGAATTCGTGACGGTTGATACCGGTATTGTTCTTCTGCGAGCCGATAACATAGACTGCGATATTTGAACAATGATCGGAGATCCTTTCGAGATTGATAAGAAGATCGAGGAAGTTTACGCCGCTTTCAACAACACACTTTCCTTCTTTAAGACGTTCGATATGACGGGATTTGAGTGTTTCGTTAAGGTAGTCGATCGTTTCTTCAAGCGGTTCGACCTTTGCCGCAAGCGAAGCATCGTTGAGCTCTACGCAGCGTATCGCCATACCGATGATCTCTTCACAGGCACGGGAGATGATATCAAGCTCACGGATAGCCTCGGGCGAGAACACAACTTCATTTTCGTGGAGCTTTTCAGCGTCCTCGATAAGATTCATCGTATAGTCGCCGATTCGCTCAAACTCGGAGCTGAGGTGGAGAAGCTCGGTAACACGGCGGTTCTCAAAATCGGTAAGCTCACACTCGGTTATCTTGACGAGATAAGCGTTGAGCCTGTCCTCCATTCGGTCGATGTTCTCTTCGTTTTCTTTCAGGTAAGCGATGAGCTTTTCGTCATAATCATTCGTGAAAAGTCCGCGCATATTTTCAAAGTTGTAGAAAGCAAGGTTTCCCATTGCAAGTGCGGTATTGGAAGCCTGCTGAATTGCAAGTGAAGGCGAAACGAGAAGTCTGTCTTCAAGCGCAGGAGCGGTGAAATCGGAAACAGGAGTGCCGTCCTCACTCTTTTTGTCGCGGATCGTTATCATTGCAAGCTTTTCAAGAAGCTTTGTAAACGGGATAAAGCACAATGTTACAACAATATTGAAGAATGTATGGAAGTTTGCAATGCCACCCATGTCAATGGATTCATCCCAGAAAGGAAGTCCGACCAAAGCCTGGAGTACATACACAGCAATAAGGAAAACGACCGTACCTATGATATTGAAATACAGATGAACGGCTGCTGCACGCTTTGCGTTTTTACCTGCGCCGACAGCGGAAATGATAGGAGTTACACAGGTACCGATATTCTGTCCCATGATGATCGGGAACGCTGCCGAGAATGTCAGAACGCCCGTTGTGGATATCGTTTGAAGGATTCCGACCGAGGCGGACGAGCTTTGCAGGAGAACAGTTACAACCGCGCCGACTATGATTCCGAGAATAGGATTTTTCAAAGTCGCAAAAAGGTCACGGAAGGCCTGCAGCTCCGAAAGAGGACTTACTGCGGCGGTCAGCGCATTCATTCCCGTGAATAGGATGCCGACGCCGAGAAGTATCTCGCCTATTGTTTTACCGCTTTCCTTTTTGGAGATCATAAAAATGACCAGTCCGATCGCCGCTATGAACGGAGCAAGAGTTGTCGGCGAAAACAGCTTCAAGACTGCACCGACATCCGCATTGTTTTCGAGGTCGCCAAGACGGAGTATCTGACCCGTGATAGTCGTACCGATATTTGCGCCCATAATAACTCCGATAGCGGACGAAAGGCGCAGGATCCCTGCATTTACAAGTCCGACAACAATAACTGTCGTTGCAGCGGAGCTTTGCACTGCTGCGGTAACGAGCGCACCGAGCAGAACGCTTTTGAACACATTGTTCGAGAGTTTTTCAAGGACTTTTTCCATTCTTCCCGAGGAAAGCTTTTCCAGTCTTCCTCCGAGGATAGTCATGCCGTAGATAAAGAGTGCGATACTGCCTATCGCTTTGATAAAAATAGAAACGATATCAATTACAGACATTTTCAGTTTCCTTCCCTAATCGCCATGTTAATTCTACATTTCCTCTATTTAAACATTTTAATTATATCACAAGTTTCTTTAATAGGGTATAAATTTTCTGAAAAACATTATTTTCTGCTTTTTTAACATATTTCACACAGTTTTCCACATATTGTTTTGAGCAATTTGCCTTTTTTTGAAAAATTCTTTTTCAAACGGCAAATTGATGATATTTCTATTGATTATTTTGCAATATTATAGTATAATTAAGATAATTATTCTCAAGGGGTTCTCTAAAAACCGAGACTAAGCAATACTTCGTATTGCTCGCAAATTTT
>JBJFFR010000172.1:0-6465 GCA_051891935.1 Oscillospiraceae bacterium | reverse complement strand
GAAAATTTGCGAGCAATACGAAGTATTGCTTAGTCTCGGTTTTTAGAGAACCCCTAAAGTCATTACAGATCACTCGGCGAAGGAGCATAACTTTGTCGGAAAGGGGCAGGAATGAAAAGAACAGCACTTATAGCTGCTGCGGCTGTTGCGGCGGCGATCGCACTCACAGGCTGCGGCAGAGCTAACAATAACACCAACACCAACAGCGGAATGTCCTCAACAACATCGAATTCATCGCAGACAACAACAGGCAGCTCGGCGACAACACAGCAATCCACAACAAAGCGCAGTGAAAGCACCACATCCCATGTAACGGGCGATGTCGACGGCGACGGCTTCATCGAAGAAGTTGTTACCGATGCCGAAGACATTGTAAATGATGTTGTCACAGGCGCAGAAGACATTGTTAATGATGTATTCTGATAAAGCACCTAACGAAAGAGCCGTTTTCCCGAAAAGGAAGCGGCTCTTTTATACATTATATAAGGTATATTCTCCGAAAAAGCAAGGGAGAGAAAATACCGATGAAAAGATAAAATTATCTGAACTTATTTTTGTGAATTTACGGTGTTGACATTGAACATAAAATAGTGTATTATTATAAAGAGTATTAGTGTACTGTTGGAATATTTCTATTTGATTGGTAATTTTTTACAGATAAACGTTTTAAGGGAGAAAAGCCGGAAAATGTACTTTGGAAGTGTAAAATTCTTTAAACATCTGATATATACGTTCATTATCCTTGTGCTTACAGCGATCATAGGCTGCGCCGTGCTTTTCGGCGTTAAGTATGCGATCGTGAAAAAGGAGAATGACGAGCTTGTCAAGGCGGCTTCTGCGGAAGAGAACGCACAGCAGCCCGAGCGTCTTACTCTTGATGAATACTATCTTCACATGGCTGCAGACGGCTACACAGCCGATGATGTGCTTGAATTTCTTTCCGAAAACGAGAGTGAAAGATTCAACAGCTTTGCCGATAAGTATATTTCCGAAAATCCCGATAAATTCCCCGTAAACACCGATAATGCCGGAAGCAGCGCAGGCAGCACGGCGAACGAATACACGCTTCTTTATCCCGAGCTTTATGCCGAGCCTGCGGAAGAATTTACCGACAGTGAAAAGACCGTTTATCTCACCTTTGACGACGGTCCTTCCGAAAATACGATAGATATTCTTACGATACTTGAAAAATACGATATAAAAGCGGCGTTCTTTATGTCGGGCGGCGAAAGCGATCGCGCAAAGGAGATAATGAAAGCCGTTGCCGATGCAGGTCACACTATCGGCATACATTCGATATCCCACGAATATGAGGAAATATACTCAAGCGTTGAAAGCTTCCTTGAGGATATGGATCGTACATATAAATGCGTGAGCGAAGCGACGGGCGTTCGTCCGCAGATAATGCGCTTTCCGGGCGGCAGCATAAACAACTACAACCGTCTTGTTTATCCGCAGCTCATTGCCGAGGTAACACGCCGAGGATTCACATATTATGACTGGAACGTGAGCGGCGAGGATGCGACCACACACGCTACATGGACAAGCATTTACAACAATGTTCTCAACGGGATAGAAAACAACTCCTCGCATCGGGCTATCGTCCTTCTCCACGACAGTGCGGACAAGCAGCTCACCGTTAAGACCGTTGAAGATATAATAGTAGCGCTCCGGAATGACGGCTACACCTTCGGTCAGCTTGATAATACCGTCAAGCCCGTAACTTTTTCTTATGTAGATTAACCCTTGCTATAAATATACAGCACAGCTTTTTCGGAAGTCAAGAAAGGAATGGTCACAAAATGAGCCTTAAAGATAATTTTAACCAAGCATTGAGGGAAGTCCTCCACAAGGACGGAATAATCGGAAATAAGCAGTCAGCGGAAGAGAAAGAGAAAAAGAAGACCGAGCTTGACAGCTATCTTGAACCTGCGCCGAAAAAAAGCTTTGAAGAAGCTGCACCTGAGGAAAAAGCAGCCGAAGCTGTGCCCGATACGAATACATCGGAACCGATACAGACCGAGAGTGAGCCTGCGGATTACAGCTCACCCGATATTGCTCCCGCAGCAGCCGCAAAGCCTGCCGAAGAGTTGAAGCCTGCCGCTCCCGAAGCTTCGCAGACGGAAAGCGTAAGCCCGTTTGCACAGTATTCACAGTTTGCACGTCAGAGCGGAGCTGCTGCCCGTCAGGATCAGCAGCAGAACAGCGCATACAGCGGTTCTTACGGTTCGGGACAGACATTCGGAAGCTCAAATCAGTCGTTCGGCAGTTCAAACCAGTCATTTGGAGGTTCAAACCAGTCATTCGGCGGCTCAAATCAGTCGTTCGGAGGCGGTTCCGTTCCCCCGACTCCTCCAAGACCTCCCCGTTCATCTTCTTTCAGAGGAAATGAACCCGATTCTCCCTATTATGAAACCGAAGAAACGACCGTTATTTCCCGAAATACTATAATCGACGGAAATATCCGCTCGTTTGCAAACATAAATATTGATGGAAGCGTAAAGGGTGATGTAAAGATCACCAAGAACATCAACGTTACAGGAAAGGTCGTCGGCGACATCGAATGCAACAATTCTGTAATGACAGGCGCTTCAATGCAGGGTAATATCGTTTCAAAGGGTCAGGTACAGATGGATCGCGACAGCCTTATCCTCGGCGATATCTCCGCACAGTATCTTGACCTTAACGGAAAAATAAAGGGCAACGTTGATGTCGGCGGAAAAGCAGAGTTCAAGACGGACGCTGTTATCCTCGGCAACATCACAGCTTCGACAATAACCGTGCTTGACGGCGCAACCATTCAGGGTTATGTCAACACAACGTTCCTTCAGGAAAGCTCATCGAGCATCTTCCCCGAAGCGATAGCCTTATCAGAATAAAACGGAGTTGATCTAATGGAAAATAACGGCAATGATATCTTTGATCCGATAGATACAGAGCCCGGAGCGGACAACAGCAGCTATGTACCGCGTTTTGAGCGTGATCTGCAGAAAATGGGCGGAAATCTGAATGCCCTTGCCGATGCTAAAAAAGCGGAACAGCAGTCTGAAAAGGCCGCAGATGTTCAGAATGCACAGACGGCGGAAGACCCCGAAGATGAAGAGCCGGAAGAGATATATGACTACATAGACGAGCCGGAAGAACAGGATGAAACAAGCTTTTCGACCTCGCCCTATCACTCTGCGCCGCTGCAGGATGACAGCTTTAAATTCCAAGAGGACAATTACTGCAGAGGAAAAACAGTCGAGCAGCTTATCCGTGAAAATGAAGAACAGGATCGTATCGAAGCTGAAAAGGCACAGAAGCTTGCCGCCGAGGAAGCTTACCGCAACCTTGAAGATGTTCAGATCACTTCGGATATGTTGAGCGATATGGGGTATAACTATAAGCAGCAGGAGAGGAAAGAAAAACATCGGCAGCAGGAGTTTGACGAGCTTGCAAAGGAGATCGGCGGCAGACCGAAGCTCCAGGAAATGTCGGATGAGATCTATGCTTCCGCTCCGCTCAAAAAGAGGAGCACCTTCGACTCACAGGAAGCGCTCGGCCGTGACGAAAAGCAGCTTATAAAGGAACGCCTGCAAAAAGAGATAGATTCACGTCCGAAGGGTATTAACAAGAAGAACAGCGCCGAGCTTTACAAGAGCCTTATGCACGAGCAGAAGGTCAAAAGAGCGAAAAAGGGATTGTTTGCGCTTGTGCTGATGGCGCTTGGCTGCATTATCTCTTCGGTTCTGATATATTCAAAGCTCAATCCCGATGATCTCAATATTTTGATCTATGTTTCGATGGGCGGCGTTATTTTTGCACTTCTTATGCTGCTTAAAGCAAGCTTTTTCAGGCTTACATCCTGCATTTATTTTTCGGCTGAAGCGGTTTATATGGTTTATACCTGTGTGAATTATTCGCTCAACACCGAAAGAAAGCCCGATAACTATTTTGAAACGCTTATATACTTCATTGTCGTTATCGCTGTGTGCGCTATCGTTGCTATTCAGCTTGCGACAAATGCAAATATTGATGCCTTTTATACAACGAGCTTTTCAAAGAAGAATGTCGCAGCGCCGTCAAAGGGCGGCTCACGCAGACAAAGAAAAAAATAACCATACGGCTGCCCGAACCACACGGGCAGCTTTTGTTCAACGCAGTGGTCGCAGATAGGAGTTATTATGAACAGAAAAGAACTTATTAAAAATTATATCGTATCCAAGCGTGACGAAATGATCGGCGACCTTGCGGAGCTTGTAAAGATACCTTCCGTTATGTCCGAGCCGACAGAAGGTTGTCCGTTCGGAGAAAACAACGTAAAAGCACTAAAAAAAGCCGAGGAGCTCTGTAAAAAGTACGGCTTTTTTACAAAAAACTGCGATAACTATGCAGTTTCGGCAGATTTGTTTGACAACAGTGAAAAGCACCTCGGCATACTCTGTCACCTCGACGTCGTTCCCGAGGGAAACGGCTGGACAAAGCCGCCGTTCGAGCTTACAGCCGAGGACGGAAAGCTCTTCGGCAGAGGTGCGATCGACGACAAAGGACCTGCTATCGCCGCACTTTATGCTATGCGCTGTGTGAAGGAGCTTGGACTGCCGATAGAAAAGAATGTACGCCTTATTCTCGGCAGCAACGAGGAAAACGGCTCCGCCGATATGGAATATTATCAGAAAAAGGAGAGCTTTCCGCCGCTGCTTTTTACGCCGGACGGCTCTTATCCGATCATTAATATCGAAAAGGGTATGATGAGGATAAAGCTTTCGCACAAATGCAGCGGAAGGATCGTTTCGATAAGCGGCGGCGCTATGGTGAACGCCGTCCCCGAAGCAGCTAAGGCACAGGTGAAAATACCTGCCTCGGAGCTTCGCAAAGCCGCAGAGAAGCTTTCCCCCGAAGTCAGATTTGACATAACCGAAGAAAACGGCATCTCGAATATATCCGCACACGGCAAAAGCGCTCACGCTTCAACTCCCGAGCTTGGGATAAACGCACTTACCGCACTTTTCGGACTTCTTGCCGAATGTGATGTCGATGAAGCAAAGGCGTTCAAAAAGCTTTTCCCGTTCGGAGAAACGGACGGAAGCGGCTGCGGAATAAAATGCTCCGATTCGGAATCGGGCGCAGCTACAACGGTTTTAAGTATTGCGGAGATATCGGGCGAAAGCCTTGTTTGTATGCAGGATATCCGTTTTCCTGTCTGCGAGAGCTGCAAGGGCATACTCGAAAGGCTGGAAAATGCCGCAAACAGCGTGGATATCATCGCAGAACCCGTTATGCAGAGCGAACCTCACCATGTTTCGGCGGAAAGCGACTTTGTTAAAACACTTCTCGGCGTGTATGAGAGCGTTACGGGCGAAAAGGGCGAGCCTATCGCTATCGGCGGCGGCACATACGTCCACGAAACAGAAAACGGCGTTGCTTTCGGTGCGGAATTCCCCGGCGATGAAAACAATATGCACGGCGCAGACGAGTTTATCAAAGAAGAAAGCCTGCTTCTCAATGCCGAAATATACGCAAATGCGATCGCAGCACTCTGCGGAAAGGAAGATTAAATGTACAAGTACGAAACTCACCTGCATACCGGTGAAGCCAGCGGCTGCGGAAGGTCAACCGGCGCTGAAATGGCGCAGAAATACAAGGACGAAGGCTATGACGGTATTTTTGTCACCGATCATTTTTTCAACGGCAACTCCGCAGTTCCCCGTGATCTGCCGTGGAAAGAGCGGATAGAGCTTTACTGCAGGGGCTATGAAAACGCAAAGGAGCTTGGCGATAAAATAGGACTTGACGTATTTTTCGGTGTTGAGTATACCTTTTACGGCGCAGATTTTCTTCTGTACGGCCCCGATAAGCAGTGGCTCATTGAAAACGGAAACATCCTCGATGTCGACTGTGAGATAACGAAGGTTCTCGACTATGCGAGAAGCTGCGGCTTTTTCGTTGTTCATGCGCATCCGTTCCGTGACTATGACTATATCAAACGCTTTACATTGTGTCCGCATAACGTAGACGCCGTTGAGGTCATCAACGCCTCACATTTCAATAAAGAATTTGATAAAAGAGCGCAGATGTATGCCGAGTGGTACGATCTTCCGATAACGGCAGGCTCGGATTCCCACAGCACGACCGACAGATACTTCGCCGGCGGAATACTGACGGAAACACCGATAAGATCCTGGCTCGACTACAAAGAAGCTGTTCTGAATGGAAAAATACAGCTGCTTGAAGGAAATATAAAATAGAAATTACTTTCGGAAACACACGCGAAGCGACAAGCATTTTAAGCCGACGGGATATGAACAGCTGTACAGTATAAAAGTATGGATGGTTTTGCACACTAAGCTATAGTAAAAATCAATTTTCACAAATCTTAATTCAGCACAGGTCGCTGAACGCCCGTAAACTGAAGCGGAAAAACAACTTAATAGTCCATATAGTTTGGCCTGAGAAGAGAGGGATAAAGGAAAGAGAGTGCAG
>JBJFFR010000171.1:0-29479 GCA_051891935.1 Oscillospiraceae bacterium | reverse complement strand
CATCAAGTACCTTGTTGTTCTTCCTGCCGCAGAAGTAAAGTATAAAATGCTCTGCTGACATCATTGCGGTGAATACGGCAAGCGCAAGACTGTTTGTCATTTTATCGGCGGCTTCGATCTGTCCTGCCGCAGCCAATCCGAACACAAACGTCATAACTGCACCGAATATCGCCGTCGCAAGGCTGCCCGTTGAAAACGAAAACGCCGTGATGCCGTTTATAACGCCTGCTTTTGCCGAACGGAGAGCGTATATGCAATAGCATACGATCGCCGCCGCAAAATAGCTGACTGCGGTCACGAATGTCGGGATATTCATATCGGTCACGCAGTCAATTATTAACCACACTGCTGTCAGTATCAAGG
The DNA here is from genome assembly GCA_051891935.1 of Oscillospiraceae bacterium. GTDB lineage: Bacteria > Bacillota > Clostridia > Oscillospirales > Ruminococcaceae > UMGS363. The sequence continues at coordinate 29,116 of JBJFFR010000171.1, read as the reverse complement.
TCACGGTATAAAGCACACGAAAGCAGCGGATGCCGATATTGCTGCTTATGCTGCGCTGACGCTCGTCCAGACCGTAATCGCTGAACGCATCGACATAATTTCTTTCTTTTTTAATCTCTTTCATATCATTCGCCCTCCCAGAATATTTCGTCGAGCGTTTTCCCCAGCGCCTTGCAGATATCAATGCACAGATTAAGCGTAGGGTTATAGTCGCCCTTTTCAATAGCGTTTATCGTTTGTCTTGATACACCTGCTTTTTCTGCAAGCGTTTGCTGTGACATATCGAGCGCCGCTCTTGCGGATTTGAGTTTTAGATTCTTTGCCACCCTATCACCTCCGACAATTGTATAATAACATATCTTTTACAGTTTGTCAAGTATATTTTACATATTGTAAGAAATATTTTTATTGATCAAAGGATTAGGACTTCATACTCGGCATTTGGGGGGCACAAGCAGTTCCAATGAAAAAGAATAAGCGCAGTTCACGAGATTTTTTATATCTATCTCGTGAATTGCGCTTTGTTTTTTTCGCTATTATTGTTTCGGGAGAGTTACTATGAATTCCGAGCCTTTTTCGGGTTCGCTTTCGACCTTTATGCTGCCCGAATGAAGCTCGATTATCTTTTTCGTTATTGCAAGTCCGAGTCCGTTGCCCTTGGCTGCGTGGGAGAAATCCGCCTGATAGAATTTTTCAAATATCCGCTCCTTGTTTTCCTCGGAAATACCGATGCCGTTATCCTTGACGGAAACGGTTATGCTGTAGGGATTTTCACGCAGGGTAAGAAGCACTGTTCCGCCGTTATCGGTGAATTTGAGAGCATTTCCGACAAGGTTCTGCCACGCCTGGAAAAGCATATCCTCACTGCCGTAAAAGATAACGTGCTTTCCCTCGTCGTCGATATCAATGTCGATGCCCTTTTCTGTCCAAAGCTCTTCATACATTATAACGACCTGACGAAGCTGTTCATCGAGTGAAAAATTCTTTTTTTCGATCCCGACGGAGTTGTTTTCCAGTCTTGAAAGCGCAAGGATATTTCCCGTAAGCGTTGAAAGACGTTTGGTGTTCCGGATTATTTTTTCGGCGTATTCTGCGCGCATTTCGTAGGTTATATTCGGGTCTTGGAGGAGAGTTGCGTAGCCTTCGATAGTCGAAAGAGGAGTTTTCATTTCGTGGGAAACGTTTCGTGTAAAGTCGGTGTGGATGATCTTATTGCTGCCGAGCTGTTTCGCCATAATGTTGAAATTCTGTATCATCTCACGGACTTCACGGAACATTCCCGTTTCGTTCATCCTCACGGAGAAATCTCCGTCCGCAACACGCCTCATCGATTCATTGAGCTTTATCATCGGGACGAATATCTTATCGCTGATGAGCTTCGTTGCGATACCTGCGAAGCAAAGGCAGATCATTATTATGTAGACGGTGATGAGAAATGGGATATTTCCGTCCGTGAATACGTCCATTTGGTTTATTACAAGCATGATTATCCCTGCGAGGAGCATACTTGCAGCCATTGTCAGTCCGACAACAACGGTGAAAAGTATCGTGAGCCGAAGGGGGACTTTTTCTTTCTTTACTTTTTTATTTTTCATTTTGTTTTTACCTTGTAGCCGAGGTTGCGGACGGTCACTATCTCAATATCGGGGTTATCCTTTAGGTGTTCTCTCAAACGTCCGATATGCACTTCAAGCGTGTGCGGATTCGACTCCGAATCAAGTCCCCATATTTCATCCATGATCTGAACTCTTGTAAATGTCCTGTTCGGTGCGGATGCAAGCTTATATAAAAGGTTGAATTCCTTCGGCGGCAGGACGGCGCTTTCGCCGTTGCAGCTGATCGTATAGGAATCGCACTCGAGTGTCGTTGAACCGATCTTGAGCCTGCGCTCGTGTATGCTTTTGGAGCGGCGCAGAAGTGCCTGAACACGCCATATCAGCTCGTTGACATCGACAGGCTTCACCATATAATCGTCCGTTCCCGAGCTGAAGCCCTCACGCTTGTAAAAGAATCCGTCCTTCGCTGTTACCATAAGTATAGGGATATCTATTCCGGCTTCACGAAGCTGCTTTGTAAGCTCATATCCGTCCATTTTCGGCATCATAATGTCGGAAATAATAAGGTCTATGTACTCCTTGTCGATGATATCGAGAGCTTCTTCGCCGTTTGAAGCTTCAAAGGTGCTGTAAGAATTATTTTTCAGCACGGTGCAGAAAAGCTTTCGAAGCTCCGTGTCATCTTCCGCAACAAGAATTTTGAACATAAAGGTTATCTCCTTTTGAAATTATACTAAACACCATTTAAAATATGGAAAAATCAAGCCGACAATCTTGTAACTGTTGAAAACAGATTTATATTGGATTTCGGCGCAGATTTTTTCCCGTTTTTTATTGGTGTTTAGTATTAGGCAGCAGAATTATTCTTCTACTGCCCATTATACTACAAACATTTTATACTGTCAAACAGTTGTCTTGATAAAGCGGTGATCGTCATCAGAAATTGAGATCCTCCAGCGTTCGTTGAGCGAGCGACTCTTGTGCATACGGTAGAAGCTTATAACGAAATCTGCGGAGAGAACAGCTGTGAGAACGAGTGCAGCGATCGTTTCGGGGAGCGGTTCAAGACGGCTGATGAGATCCATTATCGGACAGAACGCATAGCGCATAAAGAGCGTGATTATTGCAGCGAAGCCGAGGCTTGTGAAAACGCTTGTATATTTTGTAATGTGGAGCGGAAGCCGACTGTAGTTCCAGTACTCAAAGCCGCAAAGCTTTTCAACAGCGAAGCCGAGTGCGATCTCTCCGACGCTTACTGCGAAGAAAACTGCAATGAAATAGATTAGAACGCTGTGTTCTTCAACGGGAAATCTTCCTGCAAGAACCATTGCCTGCGGAGTTCCGAAAACTGCGTAGATTGATATGACAGCCATTCCATAGCCATAAAGAAACGGCATTGTCATATTGCGGTTGTCGATGTAACCCTTTGTGAATGCGAGCCAGATGTTTTCGAGGACAAATCCGAGAAACGAGATCACTGCCGCCATTATTCCGATTGAAGTCAGACTGTACGAGATCATGAAGATTACCATTCCTTTCTGAAAAAATGGGATACTTTCTGTTATTGTAACCATTTTAACCCACAAATATCTCTTTTGCATCAATTTTGTCAATAAAACACAGGAAATATGTTGAGGTTTTGTTGAGGAATGGAAAAGCCGCCCACAAGGGACGGCTCAAATGCTTGTTTTTTCTGATTCATCGGCAAGCTCCGCTGCAGCAGCTTCGACCTGCGGACGCATCCTTAAAAATATATCCGCAAGAGTCGGATCAAAATGCGTTCCCGAGGAGCCTTCGATTATCGCAAAAGCCTTGTCAAAGGAAAAAGCTTCCTTATAGCAGCGTTTTGAAACAAGTGCGTCAAAAACATCTGCGATCGCCATTATTCGGGCGCAAAGCGGAATATCTTCTCCGGAAATACCTTTAGGATAGCCGCCGCCGTCCCATTTTTCGTGATGACCTTCGGCGACCTGCGCTGCCATATCGACATAATCCTTGTTTTCGATATCGCTCATAACGCTGCGGATTATTCGTCCGCCTTCGGAGGCGTGATCCTTCATTATGTCGTATTCTTCGGGGGTAAGCTTGCCCTGTTTTTGCAGGATAAGGTCGGAAATGCTTATCTTTCCGATATCATGCATAGGCGCCGCACGGACAAGAAGCTCGATGTAATTATCGTTGAGTGTGTCGGCGTAGAAGCCCTCTTCACGGGCTTTGCGTGCAAGCATTTCAACATAGCGGCTCGTTCGGATAATATGTCCGCCCGTTTCACCGTCACGGCTTTCGATGAGGTTTGCAAGTCCGTTTATAGTGCTGTCCTGTATCTTGATTATGCGTGCGTTATGCTCGAGAAGCTCACGGTTCTTGGCTTCAAGCTCTTTTTCAAGTCTGTCCTTGTATTTTTCAAGCTGTGAAGCGAGCGAAACGCATATCAGAACACATATCGCAACTGCGGCGGAAATAATGATTATGCAGACGTTTTTTATTGTGTTTGATACGGAAACGAAAAAATTCATTTCCTCGTATGCGGAGTTCATTTCGTCCACGGTGAGCGTTTTCATGTCCTGCATACTTTGTTCGATCGAAAGAACATTGGTCTTCAGATCGTTGTTGACATAATATACAGCGGTATTGATGCTGCCGTCGTCAAATATTTGATGAGCGACTTCTGCGGTGCTGAAATAAGAATGAACATCGGAGTAAAGCTTGTGATAAAGCTGCTCACGGACACCGCTGTCCATTTTTTCGGAAAGCTCGGACATAATGTTCTGAACTGCTGCTTTCTGTGTTTCCAGTTCACGGGCTTTGCTCAGGTGGGTATTCTCATCTCCGCTTGAAGTGATCATTTCAAGCAGTGTGCAGCGGTAGGAAAGAAGACGATTGTTCACCTCATCTATCTTTAAGCAGTTGTCAATATAGTCATCGCTCATTTCTTCATAGCTTAAAGTCATTTTTGAGATACGATGCTGCATGATGCCAACGCCTGCGATGCCGATGATACCGGTTATAAGAACAAGAATAAAAATCTTAAACGCTGTTCCTTTGTTGTGAAAGAACAATAGACACACCTCTTTTTTGTCTGAAAATTTTTCTGTTTTATTCTGTTTTCGGTGCTTCTGTGATCTGTTCGGTCATTGTGTCAAGGAGTTCCTGAAGATCTCTGTTGTCGGGGTTTTTACCTGCTATCGTCGTGCCGAATATGTATGACGGGTTCCAGTATTGGTCGGCAACAAGCTGAGTATAAGCATATTTTGACTGCTCGCTGATTGCTTTTATAGCTGGAGAAGCCTTTACAATATCATTTTCAGCTGCTTTAACATTTGCAGGACATTCACCCCTTGCCTTGAAAATTTCCAGCTGGTTTTCTTCGTTTGTAAACTCTTCTGCAAGTATCATTGCCCACTCCGAATTTTCGGAATACGCGTTTATACCGACAAGCTTGTAACCTGCAAAGCTTGCCATCTGAACCTTTTGGTCTGCAACGGTATAAGTCGGAAGCTTAACTGCAGCATAACCGTCACCGTAAGCAGCAGCGATCTTGTCGGCATTCCATGTGCCGCTTACTCCGGCGATAGCATCACCGCTTTTGGCAGCTTCAACATAGTTGTCACTGTCAAGGCTTGTAAATCCGGGGTGACAAGCTATATCAAGCATAGCCTCGGCAACGTCAATACCTTTAATTGGCGTTTCGCTTGAATTCCAGTTGCAGTAGTTGGTCACTCTGTCAGGGTTAAGTCCGACATCAAGTCCTGCACCTTTGAAGAAGGAGTAAACATACCATCCGCTTCCAAAGTCCATTGCAAAATGTTTGCCGTTTTTTTCGCATATTTCAAGTATAGCGTCCAAATCGGCTACATCGCTGCCATTGAAATAGCTGCTGTTGTAATATAAGAAATAACCGTTTCCTGCAATGAACGGGTAAGCATAATATTTGCCGTTGCGTGAAGAGGAAAGAGCGGCTCCGGATTCGGCACCGCCGCAGTAACCGTTGATATAATCAGCGTCAGCGGAAACATCAAAAAGCGCATTTACGCCGAGCAGGTCATCAAGCTGATCATCGGCAAAAATGAACAGGTCTGCCGCATTTTCGGGCGAAGCCATGACCGTTTCCTTGCAGGTCATTTCTTTTTCTTCGCTTATAGTAACGATGAAATCCGCTTCACCGGAGTGTTTATTTGAAAAATCCTGCGTTAATCTTTCAATAATATCACGGTATTCTCCCGGAGCCCATACGGAGAGCTTCACAACGGGTATCTCTTTTGCTGCGCAGCCGCTGAATGATGTCAGAGCAATAAAAGCCGATAAAACTGCACAAACACATTTTGTTCCATGTTTCAAAACTGTCACCGTCCGATTTTTTTATCAAACATATTGCTTTTCCCGTTTATTTTTCGGATGAAAAAGCACTGTTCTTTATATTCTGCATACGAGTATCAAGGCGTGCAATATCCTCCGCACATTCGCGAAGCTCCTTTGATATCTCGTCAGCGTTCACACCGAGGTTCTTTTTATACTTTACCTTGTGTTCAAGGCTTGCCCAGAAGTCCATTGCTATTGTGCGGAACTGCACCTCGACAAGCATGTGCTTTGTTTCGTTAAAAAGAAAGATCGGTATATCTACAATAAGATGAAGACTGCGGTAGCCGCTCGGTTTCGGATTTGCTATGTAGTCCTTGCGTTCAACAACTATAACATCGTCCTGACCGCCAAGCTTGTCCGCAAGCATATAAATATCATCGGGAAACGAGCAGATAACTCTTATCCCTGCAACATCGTGGACATATTTCTCAATATTTTCTATCGTTACCGGGTGTCCCGTGCGTCCGAGCTTTTCAACGATGCTTTCGGGACGCTTGATTCGGCACTGGATAGACTCAAACGGATTGCGTTCGCCGTCTATGGAAAGGTCGATATTGAGGACTTCAAGCTTTGTCTTTATTTCAAGCATAGCGCAGCGGTACTGATTCATGAGCTTGAAGTAGGGCTCTGCTATTTCCAGAAGAAGCGGTGCGTTATTAAAGTTGATAAGTTCATTCAACTTTTCATTGCTGTTTTGTATTTCCATAAAAAGGTTTCTCCTGTGGGGTGATGATTTATCAGTGATCATACTGATAATACTATTTTACCACATTTTGCAATAAATGTCAACTGAAATCAGGGATAATTCTGTCGAAATTTCACATAATGTTTCTGACAGATGAACAAGAGTACACAAATGGCGCTGCACTAATACTAATACTAAAAACCATTTAAACTGTAGACAAAAAATCTTCGCATAATCCATATACGCAAGATTATGCTCGATTTTTTGTACACTTTATAATCGGGTATTAGTATAAACGGGAGGAAAATTCCGATTTATACTTTTCAAAAATATACATAACAGCCGTCTGTCCTCGGACAAACGGCTGTATTAGTAGCTTTATGATATTGTTTAGGAAAAGGATCAGAAGCCTGCGCCAAGACGAAGGGTCTTTTCCATTTCTGCCTTGTCGGGAGCAAACTCCATAGTTGTTTCGTAGGAGATAATGCCGCGCTGATAAAGCTTTGCAAGGCTGTCCTTGAGTGTGCACATTCCCTGACGCATACCGGACTGCATAACAGTTTCCATCTGCGGTATCTTGTTTGCTCTGATCTGGCTCTTTACGGCGTCGGTGCCGATGAGAATTTCAAGAGCGGCAACTCGGCCTGTTCCGTCAGCTGTCGGAACGAGGGTCTGGCTGATAACGCCCTGGAACATATTTGCAAGCTGTGCTCTTACCTGATCTTGTGCGTGCGGAGGGCAGGCGTCAATGATACGGTCGATAGTCTGTGCTGCGCTTGAAGTATGAAGTGTTGCAAGAACGAGGTGTCCCGTTTCTGCGGCTGTCATTGTAAGGGAGATAGTTTCATAATCTCTCATTTCGCCTACGAGGATAACATCGGGGTCTTCACGGAGTGCGCTTCGGAGAGCTGTGCTGAATGAAGGAACGTCCCTTCCTACTTCACGCTGGTGGATAGTAGCCTTATCCTGAGTATATCTGTATTCGACAGGGTCTTCGATAGTGATGATATGGCAGGCTCTATGCTTGTTGATATGATCTACCATTGCGGAAAGGGTGGTGGATTTACCCGAACCCGTAGGACCTGTAACAAGGATAAGACCCTTCTTCTTTTCGGAAAGCTCAGCCAGAACGCTTGGCATTTTGAGCGATTCAAGGGTCGGGATCTCATCATTGAGAAGTCTTATACAGCAAGCAAGTCTTCCGCTCTGACGGAATACGTTTACTCTCTGTCTTGTTCCATTGGAAAGCTCAAAGCTGAAGTCGATGTCGTTTCCCGTTGTGAGAAGCTGCTCCTGCTCTGCTGTGAGGATAGAAAGGATAGTACGGTTTACAACAACATCGGAAAGCTCCTTGAATTTACGAAGCTCGCCGTTGATCCTTACTACTGTAGGCTGACCGACTGTAAGGTGGATATCGGAAGCACCAATTGCTCTTGCTTCCATTACAAATTCTTCAAATGTCATATTCTGCCACTCCTTTTTTATTTGATCTTGAACTGGATTCCGCTTGCGGACATATAAACTTCGTTGGACATATTTGCAAGGCGCTGATTAACGCTTCCGATGATCTCTCTGAAAACAGCCTGTTCATGATCGTGAGGCGTTACGGAAAAGCCTGTTTCAAGAGTAATGGTTATCATTGTTCCGTCGATGACCATTATCTGATCGTACATATCCGTGATATCGGCGATGACCTTTTTTCGATCTCTTTTTTCATTTCGCCTGTGATAGTTGAGATGTCGGGGCACATCTGCTGGATGACTGCGGAAGCGTAGGAAGCAAGGTTGTCAAAAATAACGAATTTATGGTCGGTTATTCTTTCGGCGGGATCGCTTGTTACACCTTCCTGGATGTCCCACTCTACGAAGTGCTGCTTGTTGCTGAATTCGATACGTCCGAGAGTATCCTTATCAAGCTCCGGAGAAGCGCAAAGATAAAGAACGTAATCGCAGGCTGCAAGATAGGAAGCAGCCCATCTGGACTTGCCGCTGGCTGCGCCGCCTGTTATAAGAATAGTTTTTGACATTTGATATCATTCCTCCACTGTTTATAGAATCACTCTGTTTCTGCCGCTTTCTTTTGCCTTGTAAAGCTTCTCATCTGCGGCTTTTATGTTATCTTCGATTGATATTGCGGGTTCAAGCTGCGTTACGCCGAAGCTCATTGTCACCTTGATATCAAGATCCTCAAAGTGGCATACCGAATCCATTATACATACACGCAGTCTTTCAGCCGCCTCTGCAGCCTGTGCGGCGTTGGTATCGGGGAGAACAACGATAAATTCCTCGCCGCCCCATCTGTAAACGCCGTCACAAATGCGTGAATTTATTCTGAAATGCTCCGCAACGTGCTTTAAAACAGCGTCACCTGCATTATGTCCGTATGTATCGTTTACCTTTTTGAAAAAGTCGATATCGCAGATAAAGAGCGAAACCTCCCTGTACTTTTCGGTGTCGGTAAGGATCTTTTCGTATATCTTGCTGTAATCGCTGTAGAAGCCCATTCTGTTTTTGAGCTCGGTGAGCTTGTCATGGCGCGAATCATCGAGGAAGCTGTCCGATTCGAGCGTGATGCCGCAGATGAATGCCGCAAGTGAAAGGCGTTTAACATCTTCAACGATGTCGAAGCCGTTTCCGTCAAGCTTGTTTATAGCCTGATAAGCGCCGATGAATTCGCCTTTGCAGTCGGAGATCGGCATTACAAGTATGGATTTTGTGACATAGCCTGTCTTTTTGTCAACATCCGAGTTAAAATCGGGGTCGTTGTAAGGGTCGTTCGTCACGATCGCCCTCTTTTCGGAAAGAGCTTTACCGACAAGACCCGTTCCCTCGGGAATGGTTATCCTGCCAGCGCCGACAGCTGCCGTTGTCCAGAGTGAATGATTGCGCTTATCCCATTTCCAGAAGCTTGCTCTGTCGGCATTGACGAGCGTTCTTCCGAGGTCGGTAAGCAGACGGTAGATGGTGTTATGATCGTTTTCGGCATCAATATCCGTTCGGGACATTTCACGGTAAAGGTTCTGCGTAATGCTGAAGATCTGTTCAAGCAGAACATCCGAGGAAACTTTGCCGGCTGCATTCATATTATTTTCCATATATGCAGTATCCTTTCTAATAGCATACAATTCCAATAGCATACAATGAATTGTTAAAAAATCATTAATTCGCGATTTTATTATAGCATAATAATCCGAATTTGTAAATAGTAATTTTAAAAAAATACCAAAAATATAAAAAATATAGTGACAAAATGTTTTAAATGTGATATAATTGTATGAAAACAATGTGAAAAACGTGATTTTTATTGGAGGATGGCAGTGAAAAACAGATCAAAGACTTTAACAGCGATAGAAGCTGCGGTTATTTTCGTTATCGCATTTCTGGTGACCTTCAGCAATGTTTTTTATCCGTTTGATATACTTCTGCGTGACAGGCTTTATCAGCCGCACAGAGGTATCAACAATAAAATAAAGATACTTGCGATAGATGATAAAACTCTGCAGGAGATCGGTCCCTTCGGAACCTGGTCGAGGGGCGTTTATGCCGATGTTATCGACAAGCTCGGTGAATATCCTGCGGTAGTTTCGCTCGATATAATGATTTTCGGAGATATGGACGAGCAGGGCGACAAAGCGTTCAGAGAAGCGTGCGAACGGAGCGGACGTGTCGTATCGGGTTCGTACATAAACTACAATACAGCCTATAAAACGGATGAAAACGGCGATCCGTACATCGACCGTTTCAATATCGAATCAATAGAGCAGCCGATAATTGAAGACATTGTAAAGACAGGCTTTGTCAATGCTGTCCCCGATGATGACGGCATAGTTCGTTCGGTGCGCCTTTCGGTTGAAAAGGACGGGGAGATCCACAAAAGCTTTGCTGCGCAGACCTATTCTTCCTACTGTGAATATATCGGTATAAAGGAGAATACACCCGTTCTCGACAGCAATGGCAGAATGTGGATAAGCTACGCGGGAAAGCCGTCCGATTATGAGTATATACCGCTTTGCAGCCTGCTTGACGGAACGGTCGATCCGAAGATTTTCACCGACTGTATAGTAATAGTGGGCGCTTATGCTTCGGGTCTGCAGGATCAGTTCTCCGTACCGGGATGCGCCGACCAGATGTTCGGAGCGGAGATACACGCAAATATCGTTCAGGGATTGCTTGACGGAAAATATCCCGTTCCTGCCGGAAGAACGGTATCGGCACTTCTTGCGGCGGTTGTTGCCTGCTTGGTATATGTTGTTTCAAGAAGCTTAAAAATGAAATTCTCAACGCCGATCATGATCGCTGCAGCTGCAGGAAGCGTTGCCTTTGATATCGTTATGAATAACTCGGGAACGGCATTCCCGATACTCTATGCGCCGCTGTTCTCCATACTTTGCTATCTTATAAATGTTATTAGAAAATATGCGGAAGAAGCCGCAGAGAAACGCAGGATCACCGACGCTTTCAAGAAATACGTTGCTCCGCAGGTCGTTGAGGATATCGCCAAAAAGGGCAATTACCACATAAAGCTCGGCGGAGAAAACCGTGACATAGCTGTTCTTTTCGTTGATATCCGAGGATTTACGCCTATGTCCGAGAGCCTTGAGCCTGAACAGGTCGTCGATATTCTCAACAGCTATCTCAATCTTACGACAAATGCGATATTCAGCAACGGAGGAACGCTCGACAAGTTCATCGGTGACGCAACAATGGCAGTTTTCAATGCTCCGTTCGACCTTGACGATTATATTTACAGAGCTGTGAAGACCGCTTGGGATATCGTCTGCGGCGGAAATGCCATTGAGAGCAAGTTCAAGGAAAAATACGGCAAATCGGTCGCTTTCGGCGTTGGCGTAAACTGCGGTCCTGCCGTAGTCGGAAATATCGGCTGCGACTTCCGTATGGACTATACCGCAATAGGCGACACGGTAAATACCGCCGCCCGTCTTGAAGCGAACGCAAAGCGAGGACAGGTGCTTATAAGCGAGAGCGTTTATCTTCGGGTCAAGGACAGGGTGACCGTTGAGCCGATCGGTGAGATACCGCTGAAGGGAAAATCAAAGGGTGTATTTGTTTACTCACTCACAGGTCTTAACGAAAATTCCGAGGAGAAAACGGGGGAGCCGCAAAATGTATCAGAAGTGTAAGTTTCTTATAATACCGAAGCTTGACGAGATGGAAGAAAGCCTCGAGCTTGCCGAAAAATACGGCTTCGGCTTCGAGTATAATGATTTTTTCATCCCCGATGTAATGGATGACGAAAAGCTCACCGATGATATCGTGAGCAGGTATAAGGCGCACAAGCTCCCCGAATACTGCACGATGCACGGCGCTTTTTTCGATGTTCTTATTTTCAGCAGCGATAAAAAAATCAGAAAGATATCCGAAGAGCGTATTATTCAGAGCCTTGAAATTGCAAGGAAGATCGGCGCAAGGGGAGTCGTTTTCCATACTAATCATACCTCCGACCTGACCTCCGAGCAATATGTCCTCGGCTGGCTTGACAGGAATGAGGAATTCTGGAGAAAAGTCCTTCCAAAGTATCCCGATCTTGATATATATATGGAGAATATGTTCGACAGAACGCCCGATATGCTGTGCGGTATTGCAGAAAGACTATCGGATTTGCCGAATTTCGGCGTTTGCTTCGATTATGCGCACGCTGTTGTATTCGGCTTGGATATTGACAGCTGGGTCGATGCGGTTTCACCTTATGTAAAGCATATACATATAAATGATAATGATCTTGAAAGTGATCTTCATCTTGCTGTCGGTGACGGAAGGATAAACTGGGAGCATTTTAAGACTTGCTTTGAGGGAAAGCTTTCCTCTGCCAAATCGGTGCTTATTGAAACGTCCTCGCTCGAAAATCAGCGCCGTTCGGCGGAGTTTTTGACAAAGCTGGGGATACTGTAATACTTTAAAGTGTTAGTGCTTTGTGTTGGCGTTGTAGATTTTATCTTTAATAATTGCAAAATTTCTATATTTTTTAAAATTTTCCACAAAATTGTATGTTATATGTTGCAATTATTAAATTAATATGTTATAATCTATACAACAAATAAGGGCAAAACCGATGAAAGTCGGTGACGCAAAGCACGAGCCTAAACTTTTTGAACTTACGGGAAGTATGGCGGTCGGGCTGCATTTGCAGGGGTGACCCGATGATGCGGCCGGGCTGCATACTTCTTTTTTAATACGAAAACTTTCTATTTCAGATGAACGGAGGCGATACAGATGGGTTTAAAAAGCGCATTGGCTGCAATGACATTAAAGGCAAAGGTCGTTATGGTCTGCGCAGCAGTCGCAGTTACGGGCGGAACTGCCGCAGGCGTGGGCATTGCAATGACCCGTGAGGAAGCTTATAGAGTGCTCAAGGTCTTTGAGCTCAACGGAAGCGCCATAGTTGAAAGAGAAGGTTCGGGCGAGCTTGACGCTTACAAGGGAATGAACCTTGAAAGCGGAGATATGCTCACTGTCGGCGATGAAAGCACTATCAGGATATCACTCGATGATGATAAATATATCCTTCTCGACAGCGGAACTGTACTTGAACTGACTGCGACCGGTACAGCGGCTGACAGCAGAACATCTATTGATCTTAAACAAGGTACTATTCTTAATGAAATAACCGAGCCGCTTTCGGCAAATTCTTCATACGAGGTAGCTACTCCGAAATCGACGATGGCTGTTCGAGGAACAAGTTTCATCGTTTCGGCGGAGATGGACGAAAACGGAGTATATCTGATTACCGAAGACACTCTCCAAGGTAAGGTTGAGGTAATGCTTTATGACAGCGAAGGCAAGCCTACAGGGAAAAATGCCCTTGTCGGTGCAGGAAAAAGCGTTAAGATCCGCACCGAACCCAACAAGGACAGCGGAAATCCTGCAGAGATAGACGGTACATCAGAATTCGTCACTGAAGATGAAAACGGTAATTATAATACTGTGGGAGATGACGATGATCCCATTGGCGATATCAATTATGGAGAAATTCCCAACAATATAAGAAAAGGTGCGCTGCAATCTAACGATAATGATCTTATGCCGCTGCGTGAAGATGTTATTGAGAATTTGAGAGGCAATGCACCGACAGCGGAAAGCTCCGTTACAACAGCCGCAACAACGCAGCAGACAACGGCTTCGGAGGAAACTACCGTTCCCGAAACATCGGAGACCGAGAAAAAGCCGGAAGTTACGGCTGTGCCCGTGACAAATGTTAATACAAAAGCCGAAACTGCAGTGCCCGAAACGAAAACGGAGCAGCAGACAACTTCAAAGCCGCCTGTCGAAACCGAAAAAACTACAACACAGACGACAACCGAAAAGGTAACGGAAACAACAACAGCAAAGACTGAAAAACAAACGGAGGTCACAACGGAAACACCAACCGAAACACCTTCGGAAACTCCAACAGAAACACCGACCGAAACACCAACTGAAACTCCGACGGAAACACCGATGGAAACACCAACCGAAACTCCGACAGAAACACCGACGGAGACACCTACGGAAACTCCAACGGAAACACCAACGGAAACACCAACCGAAACGCCTACAGAAACTCCAACCGAAACACCAACCGAAACTCCGACAGAAACACCGACGGAGACACCTACGGAAACTCCGACTGAAACTCCAACCGAAACACCGACGGAAACACCAACGGAAACTCCAACAGAAACGCCTACGGAAACTCCAACCGAAACACCTACGGAAACACCGACGGAAACCCCGACGGAGACACCTACGGAAACACCGACGGAAACACCTACGGAAACTCCAACCGAAACACCGACGGAAACACCGACGGAAACACCGACGGAAACACCAACGGAGACCCCGACCGAAACACCAACGGAAACTCCGACAGAAACACCTACAGAAACACCAACGGAGACACCTACGGAAACTCCGACTGAAACTCCAACCGAAACACCGACGGAAACACCTACGGAAACACCGACGGAAACACCGACAGAAACACCAACGGAAACTCCAACCGAAACACCAACGGAGACACCTACGGAAACACCAACGGAGACCCCAACGGAAACACCAACGGAGACACCTACGGAAACTCCAACCGAAACACCGACGGAGACACCTACGGAAACGCCTACGGAAACACCAACGGAAACTCCGACGGAAACACCGACAGAAACACCAACGGAAACTCCAACCGAAACACCAACGGAGACACCTACGGAAACACCAACGGAGACCCCAACGGAAACACCAACGGAGACACCTACGGAAACTCCAACCGAAACACCGACGGAGACACCTACGGAAACGCCTACGGAAACACCAACGGAAACTCCGACGGAAACACCAACGGAAACTCCGACGGAGACACCTACGGAAACACCGACGGAAACTCCAACCGAAACTCCGACGGAAACTCCGACGGAAACACCTACGGAAACTCCAACCGAAACACCAACGGAAACACCGACGGAAACTCCAACGGAAACGCCTACGGAAACACCAACCGAAACTCCGACGGAAACTCCGACGGAAACTCCGACGGAAACTCCAACGGAAACGCCTACGGAAACACCAACCGAAACTCCGACGGAAACTCCGACGGAAACTCCGACGGAAACACCAACCGAAACACCAACGGAAACTCCGACGGAAACACCAACGGAAACTCCAACGGAAACACCAACGGAAACACCAACGGAAACTCCAACGGAAACACCGACGGAAACACCGACGGAAACACCGACGGAAACACCAACGGAAACTCCAACAGAAACACCAACGGAGACACCTACGGAGACACCAACGGAAACTCCAACGGAAACTCCAACCGATAATCCTGACGAATTCTCTTAAAGGTTTGCTAAAATTCATAAACAGCAGTTCACATAATATATGTGGGCTGCTGTTTTCCTTTATGGCATTATATAAACTCGAAAGCAATGTCTTTATGCGGATATTTTGGTTATAAGACTTGAAAAAAAGGAAAAAATGTTGTATAATCGTTATAATCAATGGGGGTGAAACGGATTTGCGCCTGACGATAAGAAAAGCTGCCTGCGCAGAAGAGGAGCAGGTCATTATTGAATGCGTTGAGATGACAAAGGATTTTGAAGATATAAAGGAATATGTCCTGATGAAAGGCAATGTTGTTACGGGATATATCGATGAAAGAGTTTATCAGATACCGCTTGCTGAAATTCTTTACTTTGAAGCAGTGGGCGAGCAGGTGTTCGCTTACACGGAGGACAAGGTCTACAGCATAAAAAGCCGTCTTTACGAGATAGAAGAGCTTTATTCGGACAGAAAATTCATACGCTGTTCAAAGTCGACGGTCGTGAACATTCTCCGGATAGAATCCTTCCGTCCTGCGCTTAATTCGAGGTTTTATGCAAAGCTGAAAAACGGCGAGGAGATACTGATATCAAGAATGTATGCGAAGAATATCAAGCAAAGGCTTATGGAGGGATGATCTATGTGTGAAACGGGAGGAAAGCTTTTCACTCATTTTCTTCTTATATATTTTATTCTGACAGCGGATTTTGCTGTTCTTACAGGTTTGGGTATCGTTCCGGAATTTATCGTCGGTTTCGGCTGGGAAACGGATATGATACTTCGGTCGGTGCTGCTTACATTGCCCGGGCTGGTATTCAACAGCAAACGTGAGCTTTCGGATAAAGAATTGATAATAAGAAGAGTGACGCATTTTCTGTGTATTGAAGCGATCGTGATGTTTTTTGTATATTTCCGCGATGGTGTAAGGGATCCTAAAGCTCTTTTGCTGACCGCTGCTTCAATACTTATTGCATATCTGTTTGTTTTTATTGCCGACTGCTATCTTAATCTTGCAGAGGCTGAAAAAATGAACAGAATGCTTGAAGAGATCAAAAAGAGAAATTAGGAAATATTTAAAATGGAATATGGGATAATAAGGATCACCGACCGTCCCGAGCTAAAACAGCAGGCGGCGGAGTGGTTCAGCGATAAATGGAAGCTTCCCGTTGAAGCTTATCGTGGAAGCATGGAAGAAGCAATTAACGGCGCTTCTCCCGTTCCTCAATGGTACTGCGCAATTAAGGACGGACGCATTATCGGCGGAATGGGTATAATTGAAAATGATTTTCACCCGAGAAAGGATATTGCGCCTAACGTCTGCGCAGTTTATACCGAGGATGACTGCCGCGGACAGGGTATTGCGGGAAAGCTGCTGAATTTTGTCTGCGTTGATATGAAGGAAAAGGGCGTTGATACGCTTTATCTGTTCACGCAGCATAATACGTTCTATGAGCGTTACGGCTGGGAGTATTTCTGCAACGTTGTCGATGACAGCGGAGAAGATATGAGGGTCTATATCCACAAGGCATAAAAAATTTACTGCAACTTATCGGCTGAATATGAATTTTATCGCAAAAGGTATTGAAATAAGCTGTATAAAATGGTATAATAAAATTACCAATAGTCTGCCATTGCAAAAAATGGCTGTTTTACAGGGATATCAATTTGAGATTTTACGGCAAAACGGGGGAGATATTATGACACAGAATAAAATGCTGATGGAAAATGAGCAGCAGGCAAACAAGCTGTCTGCGAAGGTGATGAGGATAACCTTCCTCATTTTCACGCTTATCTATATTCTTGACATCGTTGGGATCTTTAAGGTCAAGATCGGACTTATGACGGTCGCATTTATCCTCGGAAGTATATGTCTTCTTATGCCGACGCTGCTTGTCAATATTTTGAAGATGAAAAACGAATCGGTGAAATACATAACGGTCGTTTGTGCGGCAGCGTTTGTTACGATCATGAGTGCAACGCTCGTTTATCATGTTGTTGCGGTTTATATTTACGCTATCGCACTTTCAAGCCTTTATTTCTCGAAAAAGCTTAACATCATGGCAACGCTGATGACCGTTATCGGCACTTCGGCAGGTCAGATTTTTGCATTTAATTATGTTGACCTTACCGACGAAAACTTTGATACGATGAAAAGTCTTATCACGTTCGGCGTTGCTCCCCGTGCCCTCTGTGTAATTGCGGTCGCCGCTATCTTTACATCGCTCTGTACAAGAACTGCTTCAATGCTCTCGAATCTTCTCGGTGCGGAGCAGCAGAAGGAAATGGTCGAGCAGATGACGAAGACCTCCGAAACTCTTTCCGGCATGGTCACAAAGCTTTCCGATATTACAGCAAGCTCCGTAAAGGCTAACCGCAGCATCGCTGACGAATCGGCGAACCTTCTTGCAGGTTCCTCCGAGAATGCGGAGTCGGTAAGCTTTGCCGATAAAAAGATGAACGATATGACGAACGAGATCTCGGTTTTGAGCGATATGAACCATAAAACTGCGGAGCTTACAAGCGAGATAGAACAGAGCACAAAGGAAAATCAGCGGCTTATGGATGACGCTACTGCCGATATGGAAAAGATCTTTGAAAGCACCAACGAATGCAGCCGCATCATAAGCAGTCTTGGAGAGCGTTCAAAGGAGATCAGCGGAATCGTCCAGACTATTACCGAGATATCTGCGCAGACGAATATTCTTTCGATCAATGCCCGTATCGAGGCTTCCCGAGCAGGCGAGCACGGAAAGGGCTTTGCGGTTGTTGCAGCCGAGATACAGAAGCTTGCCGTTGAAACCAAGGCTGCGGTCGATAACATTGAAAAGATCATAAGCGAGGTCGCAAAGTACACCGATGACGCAGTAAGTGCAATGGAGCAGAATTCAGGCTTCACCAAAACGGGAATGGAAAGCATACGCAAGGCAAACGAAAGCTCTTCGGTAATTACCGCTTCAAACGGAGAGCTTGCGCAGAAGATATACGCTATCGACCGTTCCGCAGAGGAGATACGCATAAAGAGCAGCGAGATACTCGAAAGCATGGAGAAAATAAGCGCAAATACCGCGCAGAACTGCGAAGCTGCAAAGCTTGTTACCGAAGCAACAAGAGAAAACAGTGCTGGTACCGCAGATCTTGCCAAGATAGTAGAGGATATCAAATCTGCGGCAGAGCATCTTAATCAGGTTATTGCAGGATAAGCATAAAATAAGCATAAAAACGTCGGAAACACTGGGAGTGTGTTTCCGACGTTTGTTTTATATAGATTTTTTATTCCCACTCAATAGTAGCAGGCGGCTTTGTGGTAACATCGTACACAACTCTGTTTATCGACTTGACCTCGTTTACGATCCTGCTTGAGCATACGGCAAGAACTTCATACGGGATTCGGGAGAATTCCGCTGTCATAAAGTCGGTGGTTTCGACTGCACGGAGCGCAAGTGTGTAATCGTAGGTTCTCCCGTCACCCATTACGCCGACAGAGCGGTTGTTTGTGAGAACTGCGAAGAATTGGTTGATAGACCTGTCAAGTCCTGCCTTTGCGATCTCCTCACGGAAGATCCAGTCAGCATCCTGGAGTATCTCCAGCTTTTCATCGGTGATCTCGCCGATTATTCTGATAGCAAGTCCGGGGCCGGGGAAGGGCTGGCGGTTTACGAGAACATCGGAAAGTCCGAGCTCACGTCCGAGTGCTCTTACCTCGTCCTTGAAAAGGAGTCGGAGCGGTTCGATGATCTCCTTGAAATCAACATAGTCGGGGAGACCGCCTACATTATGGTGCGACTTGATAACGGCAGCATCACCTGTGCCGCTTTCGATGATGTCGGGGTAGATCGTTCCCTGTGCGAGGAAGTCGACCTTGCCGATCTTTTTTGCCTCCGCTTCAAATACACGGATGAACTCTTCGCCGATGGTCTTGCGCTTTGTTTCGGGGTCGGAAACTCCGCGGAGCTTCGACATAAAGCGCTCCTTGGCGTTCACTCTAACAAAATTGATATCCCAGTCAGCAAAAGCAGCTTCTACTTCATCACCCTCATTTTTACGCATAAAGCCGTGGTCAACGAATATGCAGGTGAGCTGGCTTCCGACAGCCTTTGAGAGAAGAGCTGCGAGAACGGACGAATCAACGCCGCCCGAAAGTGCAAGAAGGACTTTACCGTCGCCTACTCTGCTGCGGATATCTTCGATAGCTGTCTTTGCGTAGTTGCCCATTGTCCAGTCGCCGACGCAGCCGCAGACATTCTTAACAAAGCTGTCGATCATTTTGCAGCCGTTTTCGGTGTGATTTACTTCAGGGTGGAACTGAACGGCATAGAGCTTCTTTTCGGGATTTTCGTATGCGGCAGCGGGACAGTCGGCTGTGTGAGCGGTCACCTTGAAGCCTTCGGGGATTTCGGAAACGAAGTCCGTGTGGCTCATCCAGGAGATCGCCTTTTCGGGAAGTCCGCTGAAAAGAAGACTGCTGCTGTCATAGTTAGTTTCGGTCTTTCCGTATTCGGAAGTCACACAGGAGGAAACCTTTCCGCCGAGTGTGTAAGCCATAAGCTGGCAGCCGTAGCAGATACCAAGCACGGGAACGCCAAGCTCAAATATTTCCTTGCCGATATGCGGTGAATTTTCATCATAAACGCTGTTGGGACCGCCTGTGAAGATAATTCCCTTGGGGTTCTTTGCCTTGATCTCCTCGATAGGAGTCTTGTATGACTTTACTTCACAGTAAACTCCGCATTCTCTTACACGGCGTGCGATAAGCTGGTTATACTGACCGCCGAAGTCGAGAACAACAATCATCTCGTGAGCCATATTTTTACCTCATTTCATCATAAATTAATCGATATAAGACAGTTTATTATATTATGCCATAAGTTTTCGAAAACTGCAATACTTTTTTCCACCGAAATTTTATATTTTTTCTTGCTTAATATAGATATTTGTGATATAATTAGAATTGTATAATTATGTTTTTGAATATTTGGGAGAAAATAAATGAACTTTTCTTATACGGCTTATGCTATCACGAAAAATCTTTTCATGCTTCATTCGGAAGCTCACGAGGGTTTTGACGCACTCGATATCATACTTGATGCGCTCATTGACGCGGCAAAAATGATACCGTTTCTTTTCCTTGCGTTCCTTCTGATGGAATTCATCGAGCATAAGGCAGGCGAACATCTTGAAAATATCCTGAAGAAAACGGGCGGCGGAAGATTTATCGGTTCAGCCGCAGGTGCGCTTCTCGGCTGCATACCGCAGTGCGGATTTTCCATTGCGGCTGCGAACTTTTACAGCGGAAAGCTCATAACGATGGGAACGCTTGCGGCTGTGTTCATCTCGACTTCGGACGAAGCGATACCTGTGCTTCTTGCGCATCCCGACAAGCTTTCGGTTATCCTTCCGCTTTTGCTGACAAAGGTAATTATTGCGATAGTAGTCGGTCTTCTCATAGATGTAATAGATCATTTGAGAAAATCCTTCCGTGAGGAGGACCCCGATTATGAGGATTTTTGCTCGGACTGCGGCTGCGGAAGCCACGGTATATGGTATTCGGCGCTTAAACACACTATTAAAATACTCATTTTTATTCTTATTATGAACCTTATCCTCGGTTTTGTTTTGGGCATCGCAGGGAATGAAGCCTTTGAAGCTTTTATCGATAAAACGGGATTCTTTCAGCCGCTTGTTGCCGCAATAGTCGGACTTATCCCGAACTGTGCAGCCTCTGTGCTCATTACCGAGCTGTACTGTGAAGGAATTCTTCCGTTCGGCTCTGCGATCGCAGGACTTATATCCTCGGCAGGTGTTGGTATCGCCGTACTTTTCCGCACTAATAAGAATATGAAGGAAAATTTCGCCGTTCTCGGCATCGTCATTCTGACCGCTTGTGCCGCAGGAACGCTGTTTAATATTTTAGGATAAAGGAACATCAAAAATGACGGAAGTCAAAGATTTTATAAAAAGAAACCTTATGGTGCTCATTGCACTGATAGCTGCACTTATATCCTGTGCGTTCGTTCCCGTGACGGATTATGTGCAGTATGTTGACACCGATGTTATCGGGATACTCTTTTGTCTTATGCTTATAACGGCAGGCTTGAAGCAGAACAACGTTCTTGCAAAGGCAATGTATTTCCTCATCGATAAAGCTCGTATCTACGGCACAAGAAAGGCTCTCGTCATACTCTCGGCGATAACGTTCTTCCTTTCAATGTTTGTAACGAACGATGCGTCGCTGATAGCGCTTGTACCGATCTTGATACCGTTTTTTGAGGAATATCCCGCATATCTTATCTATGCGGTCGTTGTGCAGACGGTCGCAGCGAACCTCGGAAGCATGGCAACGCCGTTCGGAAATCCGCAGAATCTGCTTATCTTCACCGATTACGGGATATCGTCCGCCGATTTCTTTTCGACTATGCTCCCGGCAGCCGCAGCAGGACTTGTCCTTGTGCTTATTCTTGCGGCTCTTGTGCCGAACAAACCGATAGTTGTCGATGATTACGGGGTGATACATATCGTAAATCCCCGATATACCGCACTTTATGCAGTTCTTTTCGTGCTTGCGATGCTTGCGGTTTTCGGCGTTCTCGATGTGCTCGTTGTTTTTGTTTCGGTGTGCGTGGTCGTTGTTATAATCGAACCGAAGCTTTTCTATGATATCGACTACGGTCTGCTGCTGACATTTATTTTCTTTTTCATCTTTGTCGGCAATATAAAGAACATCTCCGTCGTGAACGGATTTGTCGAAAATCTCGTTTCGGGCAGAGAATTCTTCGCCGCCGTTGTTACGAGCCAGATCATAAGCAACGTTCCGGCTGCCGTTATGCTGGGCAGCTTTACCGACAACTGGAAGGAGCTTCTGCTCGGCGTTGATGTCGGCGGCCTTGGAACTCCCGTAGCTTCTATGGCGAGCCTTATCTCCCTTCGTATTTACAGCGCAGTGGAAAAGTCAAAGTCTGCGCGCTTTCTCGGCGTTTTCCTGCTGATAAATATTGCTCTTCTTGCAATAATGTATGCCTTTGTGAGCATATTTCTTATATAATGCAAAGTCCCTTTTTCTTACAGGAGAAAAACAATGAAAAATTGTCATTTCAAAAATAGAATAATTCGTCCCGTTTGTCTTGCGGCAAGCGCAGCAATACTGCTGACCGATGCAGGGATCGCATCCGACGCTGCTTATAACGGAGCAGCTTCGGAAGGTTATTCCGTAACGATAGACACATCTGCCGATAAAAAGCATATCAGCCGATATATCTATGGAATAAACGATGTTTACGGGCTGAACGATGTCACCGTTTACTCCGTCAAGCAGTCCGACCCGAGGATATCTTCCTACAACTGGGAAACCAACGCTTCAAATTCGACTGCTCTTGACGGGATGAAAAACGATCTTTCGCTTGTTAAGGAATATCCGCCGTTTGAGCGGAACGAGCCTGCGCTTTTGACAAGACAGCTCGTTGAACGTTCGGATAAATACGGAATTCCGTCAAGATATGTTACACTGCAGATGATGGGCTTTGTGGCGAACGACGCAAACGGAGCTATTTCGGACGATGATCCCCCGAAGCGTTTTGCTTCCGTGCGCTGCATAAAGAACGACAGCCTGCTTACTGCGCCCGATGTCTATGACGATACCGTTTTTATGGATGAATATATCAGCGCACTTGTTTATAAATACGGTACGGCTGCAGACGGCGGCATAAACGGCTATTTCCTTGACAGTGAGCCGGAAAACTGGAATTCGCTCTATCCGGCCGTTTCGCCTGTTCCGATGACCGCAGAAACGCTGGTTTCAAAGTCGGTTAGCCTTGCGAGTGCGGCAAAAAAGATCGATCCGACCGCACTTATCTACGGTCCGTCAATAGGCGGACTGGAAGC
This sequence comes from Oscillospiraceae bacterium, assembly GCA_051891935.1. GTDB lineage: Bacteria > Bacillota > Clostridia > Oscillospirales > Ruminococcaceae > UMGS363. Next base: position 5,825 of record JBJFFR010000171.1, on the reverse strand, counting down.
CTTTGTCAGCCTTAAAAATCAGGATGACTGGGAGCAGTATAAGTCGAATTATTCGTGGTTTATTGACTATTATCTCGATAAAATGTCCAAAGCCTCCGAACAGACGGGAACAAGGCTCCTCGATGTGCTCGACCTTCACTTTATCTCCGAAGCGAGAAGTGTCCTGCTTGAACCGATAATCGGAACGGATTCTCTGCTTGCCAACGAGGAACGTATGCAGGCGCCGAGAATACTCTGGGATCCGAATTACACCGAAAACAGCAGCAGTGCCATCCTCTACAAGCAGCACACGCCGCTTATCCCGACGATACAGGCTTCGATAAGAATGTATTTCCCCGATACAAAGCTTTCCTTCTCCGAGTATGATTTCGGCGGCGGAAACCACATCAGCGGCGGCATAGCCGAAGCGGATGCGCTCGGTATTTTCGGCGAGCAGAACGTCTATATGGCTTGTCTTAAACCCGATGAGGAAGAATTTCCCTATCAGAAATCGGCAATAAATATATATACTAATTATGACGGTGATGGCTCGTCGTACGGAAATACCTCCGTTAAGACCGATAACGGCGGAACAAAAGACAATTCTGTTTACGCTTCGATAGATTCGGACGATGAAAGCACTCTCAAGGCAGTCTTCATCAATAAAACATCGGCTGAAATGCCTGTGGATTTTACGATCTCTTCAAGCTACGACTTTGAGAAAGCAGCTGTTTACTCCTTTGACAGCACGCACAGCGACATAGAGCTTTTGGACGATAATATCAGCATTTCCGACAACAGCTTCACATTCACAGCCGCTCCGCTCTCCGTTTCTCTGCTTGAATTCAAATGCGAAGAGATTTTTGACGATCCCGATGACGTTGACGACGACAATGACAATAACGATGACGATGACAATGACGACGACGAAAGCGAGACCTCTGTTTCAAAAACGCAAAGCTCCACCTCGGCAAATGCCGAACACGAGCACGTTGAAGTCACCGCCCAGACCAAGCAGAGCATTGACGACGGTGCAGAGGAAAATGTACAGACCTCTATTTCCGTTGTGGGAACGGATGACCTTGGAGAGACCATTACCGAGATCGTGACTTCTGTGTCAAAAACCGAAGCGGATGAGCCTGCTCCCGAAACCGAAACTCAAACAGTCCCGAAAGCTGTGAAGGTCATAGGTATCGTTCTCACCGCTGCGGTCGCTGCAGGTGTTGTATTTGTCCTTCTTGACAACGGCGGAGATAAAAATGATAAGCTGCCGAAGAAAAAAGATAAACTTTAAATTGCACAAAAAATATACGTTTATTAGTTTATTCTGCCAAAAATGGAGCAAAACAGTTTACAAATGTATCAGTAAATGTTAAAATATTATAAATAAGATATTCCCATAACTATTAAAAAAACTGTTAATTATAGTTTTTCATAATATTACAGCCCTATCCGTCGCAAAAGACGGCTGTATGCTGCGCTGTTCTCCGAAACAAGGGGTGATAAGTTGAAAATCCGGTTGAAGCTGATGGCTGTTTTGTCATTGCTTACTGTCATACCTGTTATTATAGTGTGCTCCGTTGCATCGAAAGCAATAAAACGGGATAACTATAACTATTTGCAGAGAAATATGAACTATGCCATCAAGAGTCAGGCAGAGGATATTGATTCACTCTGTTCCGAAATGATATCTGCAACTAAAAATATCTCTATTTCACCGAGTATTGTCGATTATGTTGCCGATACAACGAGTGACGGCTACGAGCTTTCTGAAGATGACCCCCGTTATCTTGAAGTTATGCACGATCTGGAAATTTTTTCTAAGAGTGGAAACATCATAAAGTCGATGCTGATCAATAATTCGGGTATCGTTGTTGCTTCCACCGCTAATGACAGCAGTCTTGGAAAAAAGCTCCCGAATTACAAGGAGCTGCTTGCGCTTGCTGTTAAAAACGGAGGCATCAGCGGCTTTTCGGTGTCGAGCGACAATAATAAGAAATCCCCGACCTTTACCGTTTCAAAGGTGATCTATTCAAGCACAAATGAAAAGGTCGGCGTTGTTTACGTTGTGTTCGACTCCCAGGGTCTGCAGAAATTCATCAATAATATCCAGACCGACAAATACACCATCGTTTCCTTGATGGACGCTGACGGAAATGTTCTTGAATATCCTTTCAAAAACGTTGCGCACTATTCCAATACAAGGAATTATTCCTGCTATACCGAGCAGCTCAACTACCTTTTCCGCACGGAAAACAATGCGGGCTTCATCGATACGCTTGTCAGTGACAGCAGCGGAAGGCAAAGCTATTACGCTTCTCCGGTCGGAAATACAGGCTGGTATCTTGTCGCTTCGACCGAACTGTCGGGAATAAGAAGCATTACGAGCCAGTCTAATTCATCCATTACATCGCTCGCAACGGTGCTTTGTATTGCTCTGCTGATAATTGTTTTCTTCGTTTCGGGAAGAGCCGTAAAGCCGTTAAAAGACTATATCGAAGTATTGAACGAAAAGCAGAAGGGCAACAGCTCCGCTCGTTTTGATGAATCGAGATCGGATGAATTCAGCTATATCAGTCACTCCTTCAATACTATCCTCGACAATATCAGCGAGAGCGAACAGCGCTATCGTACTATCGTTGAGATGACCAACAATATCACCTTTGAGATCAACTACAAGCGAAATATTGTATTTGTTTCCAAAAACTTCAATAAGAAGTTCAGCTTCAGAGCAAAGGACGATTCGCTCAAGGAAAGCTTTATCTATAAGGTCAGAGTTCATAAGGACGACAGAGAACGCTACCTTAACGATATGGACAGGATCCTCGGACCGAAAGCGAACTTCATTCAGGGCGAATACCGTATAAAGAGCATCTACGGCGACTTTATATGGGTAATGATAAAGGCTACAAAGTTCTTTGACAGAAATGAAGCGCCCTCCAAGATCGTCGGCGTTATCGTTGATATCGACCGTGAAAAGAAGAGTGAGATGCACCTTCTCCAGCGTGCAAATTACGATAACCTTACACAGCTTTATAACCGTGAAAGCTTCCTGAAGGCAGTTACCGACAGGCTTTCTTCGGCAATGTATAAGAAGTCGCTCGATGCCGTAATGTTTATCGACCTTGATGATTTCAAGTATTTCAACGATGAATTCGGTCATGCCTGCGGAGATGAAGTTCTTAAATTCGTTGCCGATACTCTTAAGGAGATCACCTTTGAACGAGGCTTTGCCGGTCGATTCGGCGGCGATGAATTCGTTGCCTGCGTTACGGATTTCGCACTCTTCGGCGATGCCGGCAAGGTCGCACAGGAGATCATTGATATCCTCGGAAACGGATTTATTTCCGAATCGACAAACAAGCGCCTTTATATCAAGTGTTCGATCGGTATCGCATTCCTCTTTGAAAGCGGAAAGACGACCAACGAGGTCATTGCTGCAGCCGATGAGGCAATGTACAACATCAAGAAGCACGGAAAGTCTTCTTATGCTTATGCAAAATCAGCTTCGAAGAATACCAAGTTCCCCGATGTTGTTGCTCCGACAACGAGCTCGATAGATTCCGATAATATCCCGTCGAACGGCGGTTCAAGCTCACGCTATAAAAAAGCAGAACCCGAACAGGAAAAGCCGGAAGCTAAAAAGGAAGAGTCCAAGCCCTCAATAGAGGTTGACGCTAACTTCTTTAATCCGTTATTCTGATTTTAATATTAAAAGGGAGTAGTTGTCACGCATTTTTGCGTGAATGAACAGTCAACATACCCCGAACGTTATACGGTTCGTGGCTGTTCACTCTGTTATGAGAACAAGACTTTTAGTGCATTATACCGTTTTACGGCACAGCGCACTAAAAGTCTTTTTTAATAAAAAAGGAAGGTAAAATCTATGGAACTATTATTGCAGATCATTCTCCTCGTTGTCGGTTTCGCTATGCTGATAAAAGGTGCAGACTTTTTCGTTGACGGTGCGGCAGGCGTAGCCGATAAATTCGGTATTCCGCAGATCATCATAGGTCTGACGATCGTTGCTTTCGGAACAAGCGCCCCCGAAGCAGCTGTCAGCATAACCTCGGCACTTAAAGGCTCGGCTTCGCTTGCAGTCGGAAATGTGCTCGGAAGCAATATTATGAACGTGCTGCTTATTCTCGGTCTGACAGCAGCCATTCATCCGATAAAAATGCAGGCTTCAACGTATAAGATCGAGCTCCCGTTCGTTATGTTCTCGACAGTGCTTCTTGCAGTGCTCGGATATGTCGGCGGTTCGATAGGTCTTGTTGACGGTATCATTTTCTGGGTGCTTCTGCTTATTTTTATGGTGTATCTTTTCCGATCGGCGAAAAACGGCAGAACTGACCTTGTCGATATGCCCGAAGAAGGCGGAGAAAACGCAAAGCCGAAGCCAATATGGCTGCTTGTACTGCTTATCATCGGCGGCGGTGTGATGATCGTTCTCGGAAGCAACTTGACTGTCGACAGCGCAAGCTATATTGCCGCAAGATTCGGCATGAGCGAACGTCTTATCGGATTGACGATCGTTGCGTTCGGTACTTCGCTTCCCGAGCTTGTTACCTCGGTTATTGCCGCAAGAAAGGGCAACAGCGATATCGCTATCGGCAATATCGTCGGAAGTAATCTCTTCAATATTCTTTTTATCCTCGGCACAACGGCGCTCATAACCGAGATACCGTATGCAATGAATTTTAATTTCGATTCGATCGTTGCCTTTGCAGCGCTTGTTATCCTCTTTGTTCTCGTTTCAAACAAGGACAAAACCCTTAAACGATGGGGCGGCGCGGCTATGCTTGCTTCCTACGCTGCATATTTTGCATATATCCTCATCAAATAAAAAAGTAACAGTAATCCTGTGGTGATTAATAAAAAAAGGAAAAATGGTTACAGTTCGGTTAAAAATAACAAAATATCCTTGATTTTTTTGTTGTATATGCTATAATAGGCTTACGCTTAAAGAATTCTAAGCACAACAACAGGGACGAAGATTAATATTCTGTCCGTAAAACGAAAGGATGTATTTTTATGAAAAAGATCATGGCCGCTGTTGCTGCACTCGCAATAACAGGACTCCTCCTTGCAGGCTGTGCAAGCAAAAACGAAGCTGCAAATACTGAAACAACCACCGAATCGGTAACAGAAGCAGTTACAGAGATCACAGAGGAAACAACCGAATCCACTGATGATACAGCAGATGTTTCCGAAGAAGTTACAGACGATGTTACAGACGACGACTACACCGAGGAAGGCGATATCGACCTCATGCCGATGTTTGACGAAGAGAATGTAAATCCTCTTCGCGACCTTGTACTTGCTTCAATGGGTGATCTCTCCAACTGGCCTATGCTTGCGGAAGTTAGCGATGAGTCTATCCTCTCCGACTACTTCCTCCTCGACAAGAACAACGAAAACTATGAGCAGCTTATCGCTATGCAGTGCCCGATGAGTGCGCAGATGTGCGAGATCATCATCATCAAGGCAGCAGATACGGATGCTGCTATGGCTGATCTTACAGCAAGACAGAAGAAGGCGCAGGACACAGACGCATTCTATCCCAACGATGTTGAAAGAGCAGCAAATTCTATCGTAGGCGCAAAGGACGGCTATGCTTACTTCTTCCTTTGCGAGGATCCTGCAGCAGCCGAAGAACTCCTTACAGCAGCGATCGGCTGATAAAAGTATAATTTTATAGAAAAAATAATATCCGCGACAAATGAAGCAGTTTAGAAAAGCATTTGTCGCGGATATTTTTTTGAGAAAACATATTAATACAAAAACCAATATAATACTAATAACCATTTAACCTATGGATAAAATACGGCGGCTATAATACGCCC
>JBJFFR010000170.1:0-6556 GCA_051891935.1 Oscillospiraceae bacterium | reverse complement strand
AATATCCGCAAAAAACGAAGCTCTGAAGGCTGTTGCAGCCTTTGGAGCTTCGTTTTTTTATGCCCATATATAAAAGTGACAGCATTTTTATTGAAATGACACCACCCGTTAATATAAGTGACGTCATAAAAGCCTGTTTTGACATCATAAATGCAGGCGGAAATCACGCTTCAAACGTAAAATGACATCAAAATCCGGTAAATGACACCTGTGCGACGTCAATTTTATGACAGAATGACGTCAAATGCAGAAATCGCAGTTGTGATAGAATTGAAATCAGGATAGAGTGATGTCATTTCCGGTTGAAATGACATCACTCTACCCCAAGCTGCTACTATTCTCTGTGGGAGAAAGGATATTCGCATCGGGAGAAAAACAAGTCCTTTCAACCATAGAGAATTATGGGTGGATTTAGCAAGCATTGATTTTGTGGGTACTAAATCCGATAGAAAAATATTTTGCGAAAACGTTTTCGCAAATCTATTGATTTACGGCAGAATATGGTGTATAATATATACAGTCATAATCTGCTGTTTGGAAAGGTAGGATATTATGAAATTAAAACAGCAGGATAAAATTACGGCTCTATATTGCAGATTGAGCCGTGACGATGAATACAACGGCGACAGCATGAGCATACAGAACCAGAAAACATTGCTCACGCAGTATGCTAAGGACAATGGATTTCTTAACACGGAATTCTTTGTGGATGACGGATACACAGGCACTAATTTCAACCGCCCCGATTTTCAGAGAATGATCGAATATGTCGAAGCAGGAAAGATCGGTGCGATCATTGTTAAGGATCTGTCCCGTCTTGGACGAGAATATCTTCAGACAGGTTATTACACCGAAATATATTTTCCGCAGAAGGACATCCGCTTTATTGCCGTAAATGACAATGTGGATTCTCTCATCGGTGATAATGATTTTGCTCCGTTCAAAAATATTATTAATGAGTGGTAACATTATATGCCGAAAAAACACATAAACAAATCCCTATAATACAAACATTCCCCTGCAAAACAACAAGGCGTTCGGGTAACTTACACAGTTGCCCGAACGCCTTGCTTTTTCACAAAATTAATTCAACATTTATTGAATTTTGTTCAAGACGATAATATTTGAAGTAACCTCCTCTCCACAGCAAAAAATAAAAAGCTCTTTTTCTTGTGTTATATAATTTTTTATGTTATAATGAGATCAATACATAAAAAGGAGACTGACAATGTACCGAATATATATAGTTGAGGACGATCACACCATTGCAAACGCTGTAAAAAATCATCTTGAAAAGTGGGGCTTTGAAGCAAAATGCACAGAAAATTTCAAGGATATATTGAGCGAATTTTCCGAGTATTCCCCTCACCTTGTGCTTATGGATATAGGCCTTCCCTTTTACAACGGTTTTTACCACTGCTCGGAGATACGCAGGATATCAAAAGTGCCTGTTGTTTTTCTGTCATCGGCTTCGGATAATATGAATATCGTAATGGCGATGAATATGGGCGGCGATGATTTTATAGCAAAGCCCTTTGACCTGACCGTTCTTATGGCGAAAATTCAAGCGATCCTGCGCCGCACATACGATTTCGGCTTCGAGACAAACGTTATTACTCATAAGGGCGCAATGCTGAATATTTCCGATGCGACCCTCAGCTTTAATGGCGTGAAAATTGACCTTACAAAGAACGAATACCGTATTTTGCTCACTCTGCTTGAAAACAAGGGCAAGGTAGTGAGCAGGGATTTTCTTATGAACAAGCTCTGGGAAACGGACAGCTATGTTGACGAAAATACTCTTACTGTCAATGTTTCAAGGCTCAGAAAGAAGCTGGAAAAATCGGGACTTTCGGATTTTATCGAAACCAAATCAGGTATGGGTTATATTGTGGAGTGAGTGAAAATGTTTTGCGAATATATATTATCTAACAAGAAAAGTATGATCGAATGGCTTATCATCTGCGCTTTATTTGCGCTGGTATTTTCGCTGTACGGACTGCCCCTTTCTCCTGTGCTTTACGGTGCATTGCTAAGCGGATTTTTCGGGCTTGTTTTTCTGATAATAGATTTTTTCTCCTACCGCCGCAGACGAATTATCCTGCAAAAGCTTGCGGAGGAAATTACCCTTTCGGCAGATAATATCCCCCTGCCCCGAAACGGCATTGAGGAAGAATATACAAGGCTTATACATACCCTTTACGACTCGCTCAAGGCATCGGAAAATGAAGCCGCAGAAAAGCTTTCGGATATGACGGATTATTACACTATGTGGGTCCATCAGATAAAAACGCCCATTGCTGCTATGGGACTTATTCTGCAGGGCGGCGACAGTCCCGAATACTGCGAGCTGTCGGAAAATTTACAGAGGATAGAGCAGTATGCGGAAATGGTGCTTTGCTATCTTCGCCTTGACAGCGACAGCAGCGACCTTGTTATAAAAGAATACGACCTTGACGGTATCGTAAGACAAGCTGTTCGGAAATTTTCCTCTCAGTTTATCCGCAGGCGATTAAAGCTTATCTATGAGCCGCTTAACAAGACCGTTCTTACCGATGAAAAATGGCTTCTTTTCGTTATCGAGCAGATAATTTCCAATGCTGTGAAATACACTCCCTCGGGCGAGGTCGAAATATACTGTGAAGAGCCGCTGACCTTGTGTATAAGAGATACGGGAATAGGGATAGCTCCCGAAGATCTGCCCCGTATATTTGAAAAGGGATACACCGGCTGCAACGGCAGACTTGACAAAAAAGCAAGCGGGATCGGCCTTTATCTTTGCAAACGCATCTGCGGAAAGCTTGGACATAAGATAAGCGCGGAAAGCAACGGCACGGGTTCGACAATAAAGATCTCTCTTGAAACGCATAAACTTGAAATTGAATAGCCTTACAAAAATGTAAGTTTTTTCGGGAAAATGTAAGCCGTATCAATGGCGGACATTTTCCCTTTCTGATATAATGATGATCAGAAAGGAATGATGACAATGCCAATACTTGAGGTAACAAACGTAAAAAAGACATATACCGCACGAATCGGAGCGGCAAAGGTCGAGGCTTTGAAAAACGTGACCTTCACCGCCGAAAAGGGTGAATATATTGCAATAATGGGAGAAAGCGGCTCGGGCAAGACTACGCTTCTTAACATTCTCGCCGCTCTTGACAAGCCCACAGGCGGAAAGGTCGTGCTTGACGGCGCAGAGCTTTCAAAGGTAAAGGAAAGAGAAGCCGCAAAGTTCAGACGGGACAATCTTGGATTTGTTTTTCAGGAGTTCAATCTTCTTGATACATTTACCGTCAGGGATAATATTCTTCTGCCGCTTGTGCTTATGGGAAAAAGCTATCCCGAAATGGAGAAAAAGCTGCTGCCTTCCGCCGAAAAGCTTGGCATATCGGAGCTTTTGGACAAATATCCATACGAGATATCGGGAGGACAGAAGCAGCGCACAGCCGCCGCAAGAGCAATGATAACCGAGCCGAAGCTTCTGCTTGCAGACGAGCCGACAGGAGCGCTCGACTCAAAAGCTTCCGATGAGCTGTTAGCCGTTTTCTCAAAGCTTAACGCTGAGGGACAGACTATCCTTATGGTAACGCACTCCGTCAAGGCTGCAAGCCACGCAAACAGAGTGCTTTTTATCAAGGACGGCGAGGTTTTCCACCAGATTTACCGCGGCAGCTGCACAAACGAGGAACTTTACAAAAAAATATCCGATACGCTCACTCTTATCGCTTCGGGAGGTGCGGTATAATGAATACAATGCTGTTATTCCCCCGTCTTGCGGTAAACGGCATAAAGAAAAACCGCCGCATATATCTTCCCTATATACTCATCTGCGCAGGAATGATAATGATGTATTACATCACATCGTTTCTGACCGTCAGCAGCTTCGTAAGGGAGATGAAGGGCGGAGATATAATGCAGCAGCTTCTCTTTATGGGCTGCGGCGTTATGATCGTCTTTTCCGCAGTATTCCTATTTTATACGAATTCCTTTATTATTCGCCGCCGAAAGACCGAGTTCGGATTATACAACATCCTCGGAATGGATAAGCGGAACATCTCACGGATACTTTTATGGGAAACTGTGATGGTATATGCCGTTTCCGTCATTGCAGGCATCGCCTGCGGAATACTTTTTTCAAAGCTTGCAGAGCTTGCGCTGACAAAAATGCTCGGCGGTGCGGCTTCATATACCTTTAATGCAGAGCCGCGGTCTATCATACACGCTCTCGTTTACTATGCAGTCATTTTTCTGCTGATAATGATAAACTCCCTGCGGCAGATACATCTTTCAAATCCGATCGAGCTTATGCACAGCGAAAATTCGGGCGAAAAGCCGCCTAAGGCCAACTACGTCTTAGCGGTTCTGGGCGTTGTCATTCTTGCAGCGGCTTATGCTATGGCTGTATATATAAAAAATCCGCTGAGCGCGATCTTTGCGTTTTTCGTTGCCGTTATCATGGTAATTGCCGCAACCTATCTGCTGTTTATATCTGGTTCGGTGGCGGTTTGCAGAGTGCTGCAGAAAAACAAACGCTATTACTATAAGACCAACCATTTTATCTCCGTTTCGCAGATGGCTTACAGAATGAAACGAAGCGGCGCAGGTCTTGCTTCAATATGTATTCTGTCAACAATGGTTCTTGTAACGCTTTCCTCCACAATATGCCTTTATATCGGCGAGGAGGATATGATGAGAAAACGTTACCCGAGGGATATCGTCCTCGACACTTACTCCGTTGAGGAAAATATGACCTCGCTCACACACAAGGCGGCGCAGGACGCTTTGGATAAGTTCGGAGAAACTCCCGAAAATATTCTGCATTACAGCTACCTTGATATTTCCGGAGGCTTTATCGGCGATAAGGTCATACTTGACCCCGACAGGGTCGATGAACTTGAAAACACCATAAATCCCGATATCCGTCAGCTTTTTATCGTGACCGCTGCGGATTATAACCGTCTTATGGGCAAAAACGAAGCTCTGTCGGACGGCGAAGCGATAATTTACACCACAAAGGGCGATTATAATTACGATACCATAACTCTTGACGAGTACGGAACTTTTGCGATAAAGGCAAAAGCGGAGGATTTTGTCGCAAACGGCATAGACGCAGTGCAGATCGTTCCCTCCGTATTCCTTTTTGTAAAGGACGAAGCTGTTATAAAAGAGCTGTTCGAGCTTCAGCTCGGTATCTACGGCAATGCCCATTCAAATATGCATGATTATTACGGCTTTGACCTTAACTGCGATGAGGATAGGCAGTCGGCAATAGCAACGGAAATATTTGACAGCATCACAAAGCTTAAAGAGGAGCATCCCGATGACTGGAACGGTGCTTCGATCGACAGCGCTGCAAAAGATAAAACTGAATTTTTCGCTTTGTACGGCGGTCTGTTTTTCCTCGGTATCCTCTTCGGTTCAGTGTTTATCGCCGCAGCCGTGCTGATAATGTACTACAAGCAGATATCCGAAGGCTTTGAGGACAAGGCAAAATTTGAGATACTCCAGAAGGTGGGAATGACAAAGGACGAGATACGAAGGAGCATAAATTCTCAGGTGCTGACCGTATTTTTTGCTCCTCTTGCCGCAGCAGGCATTCATATGGCATTTGCATTCGGGATAATCTCAAGGCTGCTCACACTGTTCGGACTGACAGACGCAGGACTTTTTGCAGTTGTCACACTGTGCTGCTTTATGCTGTTCGGAATTTTTTACACAGCGGTTTATATTATCATCTCGGGCAGCTATTACAAGATCGTCAGCGGGAATGAGCAATGAAAAGATTTTTATGCAGCATAATACGATTTGCAGGATTCAGCCTGACAGCAATTTTAATGATACCTGCGGCAATGCTTATTTCGGCTATGAGATTTATTTTTGACATTTCGGATAATATTTCCGATAGAACCGAGCGGAGGAACCAATGAGAAAAATGTTCAAAGGAATAAAAAGGCTGCTGCTTGGGACCGGATTTATCCTGCTGCTTGGGGCATTTGCGGTAACAGGATATTACGCTTACCTCGGATATGAAATGTACAGCGACGCACTTGAGGAAAAGAGCGTTTTGGAAATGGCGGCGGACATAAAAAGCCGCTGCCATTTCGCAGAATACAAAGAGCTACCTGCATTTTATGTAAATGCGGTCATTGCTTCGGAGGATAAAAATTTTTTCGGGCATAAGGGCATTGATGTTTTTGCCATATGCAGGGCTGTTCTGCACGACATAAAGGTGAAAGCTCCCGAGCAGGGCGGCAGCACCATTACCCAACAGCTTGCAAAAAACGAATACTTCACTCAGGAAAAAAGAATTGAGCGGAAGTTTGCGGAATTTTTTATGGCGTTTAAAATAGAGAATGAGCTTTCCAAGGAGGAAATTTTTGCGCTGTACTCAAACAGCATTTATTTCGGCAGCGGGTATTATGGACTTGATTCGGCAGCAAAGGGATATTTCGGGAAGGATATCACGGAGCTTTCCGAGTATGAATGTGCAATGCTGGCGGGGCTGCCCAATGCTCCCAGTGCGTATTCTCCCGATACATCGCCCGAGCTTGCA
>JBJFFR010000169.1:0-29783 GCA_051891935.1 Oscillospiraceae bacterium | reverse complement strand
CTGGAACATCGGTGCAGAAGGTCAGATCATTGCAGGTGCGATATGTTCGTCATATTTTGCGCTTTTCCATGCAGATCTTCCGCATTTCCTGCTGATCGTGATAATGTTTGCTGCAGGGATCATCGGCGGCGGACTTTACGGACTTATCCCTGCGCTTTTTAAGTCAAAATTCGGCACAAATGAAACGCTCTTTACGCTTATGCTCAACTATATCGCACTCTATATTATAGTATGGCTTCGCGACGGTGCGTGGGCAGACCCCGAGTCGGTCGGTTTCCCGAAGATCGCAAGATTTGCTCCAAATGCACAGCTCGACAAGGTTTTCGGTATCCAGATGGGCTGGATAATCGGTCTTGTACTTACGGTTATTGTGTTCATCTACCTTAAATTTACGAAGCACGGCTATGAAATAAGCGTTGTTTCCGAGAGCCACGCAACTGCACGCTATGCAGGAATGAATCCGAAGAAGATCATACTCCGAACAATGTTTTTCAGCGGTGCTGTCTGCGGTATCGCAGGAATGGTGCAGGCAACAGGCTCGGATATGACACTTGCGACCTCCGTTGCAGGCGGCGTCGGCTTCACGGCTATCATTGTTGCATGGCTTGCGCAGCTTGAACCAATTGCGATACTGATCGTATCATTCCTTTTCTCTGTTCTTGAAAAAGGAAGCAGCGTTATGCAGTCGACCTTTGGGCTTTCACCGTACTGTGCGGATGTTCTTCAGGGAATAATCCTGTTTTTCGTGCTTGCAGGCGAATTCTTTATCAGATATAGATTTGTTGTAAACGGAAAGGAGCGTAACTGATGGATATGTTTATCAACTTTCTTGTTGCGGCAGTTCTTGCAGGCGCTTCACTTCTGTACGGAACGGTCGGAGAGATAATCAATCAGAAATCGGGTCATCTCAACCTCGGTGTTGAGGGAATGATGGCAATTGGTGCCTGTGCTGGCTTTATGGCCGGCTACCGTTCCGACAGTCTTGTCATTGCAATGCTTGCAGCGTTCCTTTCGGGTGCGGCAGCAGCGCTCATCTATGCCGTTCTGACAGTAACATTCATGGCTGATCAGAATGTAACGGGACTTACGCTGACAATATTCGGCTGCGGACTTTCCAACTTCATAGGCGAATACAACATCACACGTTCCGAAACGGGCAATCTAAAGCTTCCCGAGCATATTATGTCGCAGCTGCGTAACATTTACATACCGATTTTAAGTGATATCCCTGTTGTCGGAAAGCTGCTGTTTTCCTATAATATTTTCATCTATCTCGGTGTTATTATCGCAGTTATAGTTTTTATCTATCTTAACAAAACCAAAGCAGGTCTTAATCTTCGTACAATTGGGGAAAATCCTGCAGCTGCCGACGCTGTCGGAATACACGTTGTCCGCAGCAAGTATATAAATCTTCTTCTCGGCGGCGGAATATGCGGTATTGGCGGCGCATACTGCTCCATGGTAGTCTGCGGCGGCGTATGGATGAGCAACAGCGTAAACGGCATGGGATGGATATCCGTGGCGCTTGTTATCTTTGCAGCGTGGAGTCCGTTAAAGGCTATCGGCGGAAGTCTTATCTTCGGTGCATTCAGCGTTCTGAAATACTATATGCCGAAGTCAATTATCACGCTCCCGAACGCTTTCTATGATATGCTGCCGTTCGTTATCACGGCGCTTATCCTCGTTATCACATCCATTAAAAAGAACAAGGGCAGAATGCAGCCTGCGTCCTGCGGTGTGAATTACTTCCGTGAAGAGCGATAATATGTTTATAAGAAAATACCGTTCTTCCGACTGCGAAGAGATAGCAAAGCTGTTTTATGATACCGTTCATAATGTGAACATACAGGATTATTCGGCTGAACAGGTCAGTGCTTGGGCAGACGGCAGCATAGACCTTGCGGCGTGGGATAGATCATTCTTGGAGCATTATACCGTTATTGCCGAGGAAAACGGCATAATTATCGGCTTCGGCGATATTTCCGATGACGGTTATCTCGACCGTTTGTATGTTCACAAGGACTATCAGCGCAAGGGTGTTGCGACTGCGATATGTGATGCTCTGGTAATCTATCCCAATTCGGATGAGCTGACCGTTCATGCTTCTATAACGGCGAAAATGTTCTTTGTTTCGAGAGGCTATGCCGTTGTAAAAGAGCAGCAGGTAATGCGCAGGGGGGGCTTTAACAAATTATATAATGGGAACCTCTAAAAACCTCCTTCTCGGCAAATTATCTATGACTTTGCTCATCTGCTGCGTTAACAAACCTTGTAATACATAAGAAAAAGCTGATTTATCAGCGTTTCTTTAGTATTGACTGCGGTTTGTTGCCTTGCAGCTGAACAAAGTCATAAACGAAAATTTGCGAGCAATACGAAATATTGCTTAGTCTCGGTTTTTAGAGAACCCCTAATGAATAAAAAATGCGGTAACCTTTGAACGGTTACCGCAATTCTTATGCCTTTTTAACCTTAACTTTTTTCGATACGGGAATACGGAAGTATGTTTTTGCATATTTCCTGATCCGTTTAGAAAGCTCGGGGGAAAGATCGCCTTCCTTTAAACGCCATGCCCAGTTTCCTCCGCCGATAGTCGAGGGGATGTTCATTCTTGCTTCCGAACCGAGCTCCAGATAATCCTGCATCTGGATAATTACAAGGTCGGAGATGCTTGCGAATGCTGTTCGGATAAGTCCGCCGCAAACGCCCTCTTTTTTGTTTAGTCCCATGTATTTCTTGGCAAATTTTCTGTCAGCCTTTTCAAGCGAGTCATACCAGCCCATTGCTGTATCATTGTCGTGAGTGCCGATGTATGTAACGCTGTTGCGGACATAGTTGTGGGGGAGATAATTGCTGTCCTCCTTGCCGTAAAATGCAAATTCGAGGACGTTCATTCCCGGATAGCCTGCGTCCTTGAGCATCTGCTTTACTTCGTCCGTGAGGAAGCCGAGATCTTCCGCAACAAGCTTTACTTCTCCGAGTTCGGCCTTGATCGCATCAAAAAGCTTCATTGACGGTCCTTGCAGCCATTCGCCGTTTTCAGCGGTTTCATCCTCGGCAGGGATAGCATAGAAGCTTTCAAAGCCTCTGAAATGGTCTATTCTTGTCAGGTCGAAGAGATTTGCGGAGTATTCAACTCTTGATATCCACCAGGAATAGCCGTCTTCTTCCATTTTGTCCCAGTCGTAGAGCGGATTGCCCCAGAGCTGACCTGTAGGGGAGAAGTCATCGGGAGGGCAGCCGGCGACCTTGGTCGGGCGGCGGTTTTCATCAAGCATAAAAAAATCGGGATTTGCCCATATATCGGAGCTGTCCATTGAAACATAGATCGGCATATCGCCGTAGATCTTTATTCCGTTTTTGTTTGCATAAGCTTTGAGCGCAAAATATTGTTTGAAAAACTCAAACTGCATAAATTTCCAGCAGAGTATATCGTCCGAAAGCTCTTCCGAACAGCGTTCTATTGTATCGGGATCGCGCAGGCGGATATCATCGTCCCATTCCGTCCACATAACCTGATGGTTCAGATATTTCAGCGACATAAAGAGCGCATAATCATCGAGCCAGAATCCGTTTTCCGAGCAGAAACGCTTGAAATCGAGCATATCCTCGGTTGAAGCGGTTGAGAAAAAGCTTGCGGCAGCTTTCTGCAGTATAACATATTTAAAGCTGAAAAGCTGTGCATAGTCGGCAAAATGCTCTTTGTGCAGAAGCACCTTCAGATCGTGGTCATCGGAATTGAGCAAACCGTCCTCGATGAGCATATCAAGATCAATGAGTAGGGGATTTCCTGCGTAAGCCGAGTAGCTCTGATAGGGAGAATCACCGTAGCCTGTTGGACCAACCGGAAGTATCTGCCAGTATTCCTGACCGCTTTTTTTCAAAAAATCCACAAATTCGTAAGCTTCTTTTCCAAGAGTTCCTATGCCGTAATTGCTCGGCAGAGAGGAAATATGTAGTAAAATTCCGCAGCTATGCATAAAGATCAATCCTTTGAAAATAATATTTTATGGTTTTCGCAGTTTATATAAAATTATTATACACTATCTTTGCCGTAAATTCAAGGATAAGCCGAAAAAATTTTCTGTTATTGCGAAAACTTATTATTTTAAGGATCAACCAAAGGGGAGATAATCTATGAACAAGCAGAACAATCAGCAGAATAACAACAATCAGCAGAATAACAATCAGCAGAACAATCAGCAGAACAATCAGCAGAACAACAACCGTCAGAATCAGCAGCAGAACAACAATCAGCAGAATCAGCAAAACAACAAGAATTTCAGATAAAGCTCTGAAAGCAGAAAAACAGCGCCGTCCGAATGAACAGCGCTGTTTTCATTTTTATAGAATTACTTGTCAGCCCAGCGGATAACTACAATGTCACCATCGTTTAATCTGTCCATAAAGCTTGCATTTTTTCCGTTGATAGTCGTAATCATATCTCCGCTCGGGGGAGGATTATCAAGGTCAATGTCAGCTATCGACATAAGCTCGATGAACTCGTGCGGTGCATTGTTCGGACGGGGAGGTAGAATAACGCTCTTTCCGTTGAGAACAACATAGAAATTTTCGTTTGCTTCGGTCGGAGCAGTCTTTTCGGGTTCTGTCTGTACAGGCGCATCAGCGGGAATGGAGTAATCGGTCTTTATCTCGCTTTTTTCGGCAACGGCTTTTGCTATCCTGCCTTCTCGTGCTCTGTCGGTGATTATCTTGTCACCTGTTAAAATATCGTCGTTTGCACGGAGAATATAGTCAAAGCTCAGCTGCTTTCCGCCCTTGTAGAAGCCTACCGCTTCGGCATCGAACGGGAGAAGCGGCATAAGATCGCCGAGAGTGTCTGTTTCGTTTATTATGACCTTGTCATTGTTCTGAATATCGTAATCCTTTCCGACAGGCTTGCCGTTGACAGAAGCGGTTATGCCGATAGGGTAATTTACTCCGTCGACCATAACTGTTTTATCGGAAAGATCGCCTGCAATATCGGAGATGTTGACGTTTGCGTCCATTCCGCTTTCGGCAGGAACAAATTCAATAACATCACCCTGCTTGACAGTCTGGTCGAGCGAAACGGGAAGTCCGTTGAGAGTGATCTGTCCGGGAACGGAGATGCCGCCTTTCATAAGCTGACGTTCACCGTTGAGCGTGAAGGTAAGGCTTCTGCCCGAACGTCCGATGATCTGATTTGTTTTGAAGCCTGCCATGACGAGCATATCGGCAATGCTGACGGAACGGGTATCGAAAATTCGCATCTTCTTGCCGTTGAGCGTTATTACGGAGAAGTCGTAGCCCTTGTTTACAACAGCTGTTACGCCGATTCCGATAGGAGTTACATATTCGGGACCGCCTATGCCTGTTTTGCCGAGGTTGATATTCTTGTAAGCGTTCTTTCCGCCGACAGCGACGCGTTCCTTCGGTATTGAGAGCTTTTCCGCAACAACCGATGCAAGCTCGGGAACAAGGCTTCCGCCGCCTACAAGGAATACAGCGGCAGGAGATTGTCCGCCGTTAGCGTTTGTGATGCTCTCGGAAATATTGGCTGCGAGAGAACCGACAGCAGGTTCAAGACTTTTATAGAAATCCTCCGCTGTGACGGTTTTTTCAAAGCCTAAAATATCGGTGAATTTAATCGATTCATTTTTTGAAGCGGAGATCTTCATTTTTTCTGCCGTTTCAAAATCAACGATGTATCTGCGGATAATCTCCTCGGTTATTTCATCACCTGCAACGGTAGACATTGCATACGCAACGATGCTGCCGTTCTGTGATATCGCAATATCCGATGTTCCTGCGCCGATATCGACAAGCGCAATGTTGATAAGACGGACTTCGGGCGGAATTATGACATTCATCGCCGCAATAGGTTCAAGTGTAAGGCTTGTGACCTCGAGCTTGTTCATATCCATTACGGAATAAAGGCTCTCAACGACAACGTTAGGGAGAAAGGCTGCGATAAGCTCGACTTTTACCTTTTTGCCCTTGTGTCCGATGAGGTTCTTTATCTTGTAATCGTCAAGAAAATAATTTACGACTGTGTGACCGACGCAGTAAAAGACGAGATTGCCGTTTTTTACCTTCTCGTCAAGCTCATTCTGTGCCTTGAATACGGTTTCGACCTCGAACGACTTTACAGCCTCCTCGGTAATGGCTTCCTTGTCGTCAATTTCGAATTCAAGCTCGGTGTGCTGTGTTTTGAGAGCGCGTCCTGCGGCTGCGATTGATACTTTTGAAAGCGATACGCCTGTTTTTTCTTCAAGCTTGCCCTTTACGAGCTTTACTACTCTTGCAACTTCGGCAATGTCCTCGATCTGACCGTCGATCATTGCTCTTTGTGTGTGTGCATATTCGCTGTAAGCCGATACAGTAAATACTCCGTCAACGATCGTTCCGAAAACGCCGATAACGTTTCTTGTACCTATATCAAGAGCAAATATTTCGTTTGCAGCCTGTTTGCGAAGCCTCTTTGAAGGTGCTTTTTTTGTTGTTTTGGCTGTTTTTGACGTTTTTGTCGTTGCCGTTTTAGATGTTGCTGTTTTTGTAGTTGCTGCCTTTGACGGTGCTTTTTCTTCCGATGTTTTTGCTGCAGCAGTTTTGGGAGCTGAACGTGCAGCCCTTTTTACTTTTTTCTCTTCAGTTTGTTCGGGAGCTGTTTTCGGCATTGTCATCAGTCCTTTAATCTTTTATTTTGAATGTATTCTTGATCTCTTTTATAATAGACGGATCGGAGATCATCAGGAGCTTGTCTTTGCTGCGGAGCACAGTCTGACCTCTCGGGATGATTATGCCGCCTGCGCGCGTAATGGAAACTATATTGAAAAGCGGCGGCAGCTTCAGATCCATAAGCATTTTTCCGTCATAGACATAATCGTCTGGGAGAGTGACTTCGAAAAGAGAAACAGCGCCGTCGTCGAGCTGCAGCAGCTGTTTTATCCTGTTCGTATCCACCTCGCGTTCTATGAGAGAAGCAATGCTGTCCGTGCTGTTTATTACCGTGTCAACGCCGAAAGCCTTTATGACCTCGACATTTTTCGGGTTATTCGACCTTGCGATAGTTTTTGCAACACCAAATTCATTCTTCGCAAGCTGGCAGGAGATCATATTGCACTGGTCATTGCCCGTTACGCTGATAAAGGCGTCAGCTTCGTCCGCACCTGCGGCACGGAGAATATCAATGTTTGTGGCGTCGCCAAGGATAACGGGGATATCCATATTATCAGCGATGTGCTCGCTGACGGATTTATTGATCTCGATGACGGTAGGCTCATGCTTATGCTCGATAAGCGTTCTTATAAGGTAATATCCGACCTTGCCTCCGCCGACTATAATTACTTTCATAGAGCTTTCTCCTTAATAAGCTTATCTGCTATATAAATTTTGCTGATTAATAAACTCAGTTGACAAACTTTGCACAGATAAGGCTGTCACCCTTTGCGATCTCATAGTTTGAGAGGAAAACTCCTCTTATTGTGCTGTCTTCGTGTTCAATGGCGATAACAGTTTCATTAGGTTCAAGTGTGAAGTCGCTCAATCTGTGACCGATCATTTTTTTATCAACTTCGATGCAGCTTATAACGACCGAATGTCCGTTGATGACAATGCTCTGTGAATCGCTCGGTTCGGTGAGTGAGGAGATGAACGATTCAACGGTTGTATTTGTGGGGCAGATCGTCTTTGGACCTATTTTTGAAAAAACACGGCTCTTGATGGGGTCGTTTACTCTTGCATAAGCCTGATCTATGCCGAAAAACTGTTTTGCTATCTGGACTACCATAAGGTTCACGTTGTCATCGGAGGTCACTGCCGCAACAGCGTCACAGTTTTCGATACCTGCCGCACGGAGAGTATCTCTGTCAATTGCAACTCCGACCGTTGTATAGCCTGTAAAATCCGGGGATAAATTGGAAAACTCATCGTGCGATCCTGCAATAACGGATATTTCGTGTCCGAGATCGGAGAGCGCATTGCAAAGATTCGATCCGAGCGTTCCGCAGCCGACTACAAGTATATTCATAGAAAAAGCTGTCCTTTCAATGGATAAATATATCTTAATTATAACACTTTTTTCAGCAAAACACAATACATTTCTGCCAAAAATAACTATGTTTCTGACAAAAAAACAACCGTGTACCCGACCAGATACATCGGGAACACGGTTGTTCTGAATTGGTGCCGGTGACCGGGGTCGAACCGGTACGGTATCACTACCACAGGATTTTGAGTCCAGCACGTCTGCCAATTCCATCACACCGGCAAAAGAACAGCAGAAGAACAACTCTGCTGTTAACTTTTGATATTTTATCATAAAAAAAGCTTTTTGTCAAGAGTTCGCATCAAAAATATGGAATAACAGATTTTTGACCGAAAATTGATCATGTTAATGATTGAACAACGGTGTATAAATTCATATCTTCACCGCTGATCTCTATACCCTTCGCTTCAAACAATTCGGAAACGGTGACAAACTGATATCCCTCGTCTATGAGTGAAGGGATAATAGTGTCAAGTGCTTCAACGGTCTGGAAATTTCCTGCGGCATCATGAAGAAGGATTATAGTTCCGTCCTTGACCTGCTTTAGTGTGTTGTCGATACGCTGCTGAACGGTGACTTTCTGATCCCAGTCGTTGCAGCCGATGCCGCAGATAAAGGGCATTTCTATCGCTTCGTACATTTCATTGCTTACCGCAATATACGGAGGACGGAAGAATTTTGTCGGTTCGCCCGTTATTTCCTTTACCTTATCGGAAACAAAGCTGACCTCGGCTGATATTTCCTCCTGCGTCATCTGATTCATATAAGAATGAGTTTTTGAGTGATTGTCTATCTCACAGCCCATATCGTATGCACGTTTTACAACTTCCTCCGAAGCGGCAGTTATGTTGTTGCCGACAAGGAAAAATGATGCGGGGACTTGGTACTTTTCAAGAATATCGAGTACCTGAACAGTTGTTGTATCGTTCGGACCGTCGTCAAAGGTTAGTGCGCAGAGCGGCTTGCTCGGGTCGATCTCGTATGATAATGCGGTGACGGTACTTTCGGTCTGAATTTGAGTTTGTGTTGTTTCCGATGTTGTTTCTGTACTTTTAGCATCGGCTTCGGCAGCAGTGCAGGCGGTCAATGCCAGAAGAGCGGAAACAATGATAGGTATAAGCTTTTTCATATTTTTTCTCCTTTTATTATATTGTATTGTTATCAAACGAGTTGCGTATATCAAAGTGAAAATGAGTGGGGGAGAAGCTCCGGAAGCGTAAATGTATGCATTTCACCGTTTTCATCTTCAAGAATTATTTTTATATCGGGTGAAAACTCGGCAAGCACCTGTCTGCATATTCCGCAGGGAAATGTCAGTCCGTCGCCCGACGATGTAATGGCGATAGAGTCAAAATCACGCTTTCCTTCCGATACAGCCTTGAAAACAGCGGTGCGCTCGGCACAGTTGGTCGCTCCGTAGGTCGCATTCTCAATATTGCAGCCTGTGAAGACGCTTCCGTCATTGCAGAGCAGCGCAGCCCCAACCTTAAATTTTGAATACGGCGCGTAAGCGAATTGCTGCGCAGTCTTGGAAATTTTGATAAGTTCTCTGTCTGTCATAATGTCCACGCTCCTTTTTTATGATTATAGCATAAAAAAACGCTGTTTTCAATACATTTGACGTTTTACAATGGATTAATTTCTTTCCGCTTTTTATTGGATATCTGCTTTAAAACTTTAATACAGAAATCTTTGATAAATTCTTGACAATTGACTCTATTTAAAGTATAATGTAATTGTAATAATTTTTATTGGACTGAAAAATTCATTTTTGAATCAGATCAGTCCGGAAAGGAAGTTTTAACTATGGGACTTACTCTTGCAGAAAAGATCCTTAAGGCTCACGTTGTTGACGGTGAGTTCGTGAAAGGAAAGGAAATCGGTATCAGAATTGATCAGACTCTTACTCAGGATGCAACAGGCACAATGGCGTACCTTGAATTTGAGGCAATGGGTGTTCCGAGAGTTAAAACAGAGCGTTCTGTCGCTTATATTGATCATAATACTCTCCAGTCGGGCTTTGAGAATGCTGATGACCACCGTTTCATCGGTTCGGTTGCAAAGAAGCATGGTATTTATTTCTCACGTCCCGGAAACGGTATCTGTCACCAGGTACACCTTGAACGCTTCGGAATCCCGGGAAAGACACTCATCGGTTCAGACAGCCATACTCCCACAGGCGGCGGACTTGGTATGATCGCTATCGGAGCAGGCGGACTTGATGTTGCTGTTGCAATGGGCGGCGGCGCATACTACATTACATATCCGAAGATCGTTAATGTTAAGCTTACAGGCAAGCTCTCTCCGTGGGTCGCTGCAAAGGATGTTATTCTTGAAGTTCTCCGCATCATGTCCGTAAAGGGCGGCGTCGGCAAGATCATCGAATACACAGGCGAAGGCGTAAAGACACTTTCCGTTCCCGAGCGTGCAACTATTACAAATATGGGCGCAGAGCTTGGCGCAACAACATCCATATTCCCGTCCGATGAGATCACAAAGCAGTTCCTTAAAGCACAGAAGCGTGAAGAGGTTTGGACAGAGCTTTCTGCCGATCCCGATGCAGTTTATGATGAAACTATCGAGATCGACCTTTCAAAGCTTGCACCTCTTGCAGCTTGTCCCCATTCTCCCGACAATATCAAATCCGCAGACGACCTCAAGGGTATGAAGATAGATCAGGTCTGCATCGGTTCCTGCACAAACAGCTCACTTATGGATATGATGAAGGTCGCATATATCCTCAAAGGAAAGACAGTTCACCCCGATGTTTCCCTTGCTATCGCTCCTGGCTCAAAGCAGGTTCTCAATATGCTTGCTGAAAACGGCGCTCTTGCAGATATCATTGACGCAGGTGCAAGAGTTCTCGAAAGTGCTTGCGGTCCCTGCATCGGTATGGGTCAGTCGCCTAATTCAAAGGGTATCTCACTCCGTACCTTCAACAGAAACTTTGAGGGCAGAAGCGGAACAAAGGACGGTCAGATCTACCTCGTATCTCCCGAAATGGCTGCTTATTCCGCAATCAAGGGCGTTCTTTCCGACCCGAGAGAGCTCGGCGAAATGCCTGAATTCAAGCTTCCCGAGGAATTCGTTATCAATGACAATATGGTCGTTCCTCCTGCTTCCGAAGCAGAAATGGATAAGGTTGAGATCCTCCGCGGACCGAATATCAAGCCTTTCCCGAAGACAGCTCCTCTTGCAGACAGCATCGAAGCAAAGTGCTCGCTCAAGGTCGGCGACAACATAACCACAGACCACATTATGCCTGCAGGTGCAAAGATCCTTCCTCTCCGTTCAAATATCCCTGCAATTTCCAAGTTCTGCTTCACTGTATGCGATGAAAAGTTCCCCGAAAGAGCTGAAAGCTATGGAAAGAGCATCATTGTCGGCGGTGCAAACTACGGTCAGGGTTCATCCCGTGAACACGCAGCACTTGCTCCTCTCCACCTCGGCGTAAAGGCAGTTCTTGTAAAGAGCTTTGCGCGTATCCACCGTTCGAACCTCATCAATGCAGGAATTCTTCCTCTTACATTTGTAAACGAAGCTGATTATGACAAGATCTCACAGGACGATGTTCTCGAGATCGCAGATGTTCGTGCAGCAGTTGAGAACGGCAAGTCCGAGCTTACTGTAAAGAACAAGACAACGGGCGAAGATATCCCTGTTCTCTGCGAGCTTACAGGCAGAACAAAGGATATCATCCTCGCAGGCGGACTTCTTGACTATACAAGAGAGAGCTTAAAGTAAAAAAATGTGCTGTTCAAAATGCGGCGCAAATTGCAGCGTGTGCAGTCGGCGTGAAGAGTTCGGCTGCCTCGGCTGTAATGAGATGCAGAGCGGCTATTGGGGCGAAAAGTGCGAGCTGAAGGAATGCTGTGAAGAGAAAAAGCTGGAGCACTGCGGACTATGCCCCGATTTCCCGTGTGAAATGGTTCGCGAGATCTCATTTGACGAAGAGCTCGGCGATGACGGCGAACGGCTTCTTAACGCAAAAAAATGGGCGGACGAAACCGGTTCTGTAAAAGACAAAAAGCTGAAAAACATTCTGCTCGGAGTATCGCTCGGAGTTGTGTTTGGTGCTGTTATCGGCGCTTGGCAGGGGATGTATGCGGCGTTTATTGTCTGCGGAGTGATCGTCGGAACGGGTATAGCTGTTCTTATCAATATCGACAATAAAAAATGACAGGAGTTTACAAAAATGAGCGACATAACAACACTTGACAAACAGACAAACGAAACACAGCTGCAAACACGCAAGGGTGCTTGTATTTCTTCGGATATCATAAAGTATTTTGCTGCTTTTGCAATGCTTATCGATCATATAGCATGGTGTTTTGTGGATAAAAATTCTGTTCTTAGCTGCATAATGCACCTTATCGGCAGAATGACCGCACCGATAATGACATATTTCATTGTTGAAGGCTATCATTACACAAGAAATGTGAATAAATATCTGCTAAGGCTTGCATTTTTTGCTGCGGCTTCGTGGTTACCTTTTATCTTTATGGAAACAGGCAACCTGACTCCGTTAGTATTCGATGACGGAAATATGTATTTTAACCCGATGCAGGGTGTTATCTACACATTTTTCCTGACGCTGCTTTCGCTGAAAACGATGCATTCCGAAACGCTGAAAAAGCCCGTAAAGGTTATATTGGTCGTTTTTATCTGCTTTGCTTCATTATTAGGCGATTGGTTCTTTTTCCCGATCGTATGGGGTCTTCTGTTTGACAAGTACAGAGGAAGCTTCAAAAAGCAGGCGGCAGCGTTTATCATTTCATCGACGGTTCTTATGACGTTGATGATATTGCTTCTGACGGACGGATTTGTAAATAACTGGTTCCAGTACGGCGTTGTGCTTGCTCTTGTTCCGCTTTATTTTTATAACGGTGAAAAGGGCAGGAGCGGCAAATTCAATAAATGGTTTTTCTATGTTTTTTATCCTGCACATATGTTGTTGTTGGGCGTATTAAAATGGTACGTCCTGGTATAAATCAAGGAGGTTTTTATTATGGAAAAGATCAAAATGACTACACCGCTTGTCGAAATGGACGGCGACGAAATGACCCGTATTATCTGGAAAATGATAAAGGATATTCTTATTCTTCCTTACGTTGACCTTAATACAGAATACTACGACCTCGGACTCGAAAACAGAAATGCTACCGATGATAAGGTAACTGTTGATTCCGCAGAGGCTACCAAGAAGTACGGCGTTGCTGTAAAGTGTGCAACCATTACTCCGAACGCTGCCCGTATGACCGAATATAACCTCAAGGAAATGTGGAAGTCGCCTAACGGCACGATCAGAGCTATCCTTGACGGTACAGTTTTCCGTACACCTATCATCGTTAAGGGCATCACTCCATATATCCCGACCTGGACAAAGCCTATCACAATTGCCCGTCATGCTTATGGCGATGTTTACAAGAACACCGAGCTTCGTGTTGCCGAGGGTGCAAAGGCAGAGCTTGTCGTTACAAACAAGGACGGCAGCGAGGAACGTGCTCTTATCCACGAATTCAAGGACACAGATGGCATCATCCAGGGCCTTCACAATACGGACAAGTCTATTTCAAGCTTTGCAAGAGCTTGCTTCAACTTTGCTGTTGACACAAAACAGGATCTCTGGTTCGCAACAAAGGACACTATCTCCAAGAAGTATGACCACCGCTTCAAGGACATCTTTGCAGAGATCTACGAGAATGAATACAAGGCAAAGTTTGAAGAACTTGGAATCGAATATTTCTATACGCTCATTGATGACGCAGTTGCAAGAGTTATCCGTTCAAACGGCGGATATATCTGGGCTTGCAAGAACTATGACGGCGATGTAATGTCCGATATGGTAGCTACCGCTTACGGAAGCCTTGCTATGATGACCTCCGTTCTCGTTTCTCCGAGCGGCGTTTATGAATATGAAGCTGCACACGGAACCGTTCAGCGTCATTATTATAAGTATCTCAAGGGCGAAACAACATCAACAAACAGCGTTGCTACAATATTCGCTTGGTCGGGTGCACTCCGCAAGAGAGGCGAGCTGGACAACAACAGCGAGCTTATGCGATATGCTGACAATCTTGAAAAGGCAACTATCAGCACTATCGAAGAAGGTATTATGACAGGCGACCTCGAAGCGCTTTCCTCCATTCCGAACAAGAAAAAGGTTGATACAGAAGCTTTCCTTGTTGCAGTAAACGAGCGTTTGGCAAAGCTTATGTAAATTTGGAACCTCGAAAAGCTTTTTTACGGTATTTTCCTATGCCCTGCACCGTTTGATGCAGGGCATAGAAGGAAATGATCATGTCAAGTTTTTCGGGAACCCCAAATGTAAATCGGGAGAGAAGTTGTAAATGCAGAAACCAAAGAGATCCGAGATATCATCATCGGTAATTAAACGCCTGCCGAGATATTACAGATTTATCGGCGAGCTTATAAAACAGGGAGTTGTTCGCAGTTCGTCAGGGGAGCTTGCTGAAAAAATGTCACTCACTGCTTCACAGATCCGTCAGGATCTGAACTGCTTCGGTGGTTTCGGTCAGCAGGGCTATGGATACAACCTGGTAGAACTTCGAACCGAGATAGGAAAGATCCTCGGCATTGACAGAGGATACAAGGCTGTGCTTTTCGGTGCGGGAAATCTCGGAAAGGCGATCGCGAGCCACATGAATTTCAGTGAATACGGCTGGGAGCTTATCGGTATCTTTGACAGCGATCTGCGCAAGGAAAATGAGAAGGTCGCCGATCTGTCGGTAATGCACATAAGCCGTATGGAAAGCTTTATCAACGAAAACAAGCCTGAAATAGCGATATTATGTATTCCGAAGTCCGCTGCACAGGAATATGCGGATAAGCTTGTTTCCCTCGGTATAAAAGCGTTCTGGAATTTCAGCCATTTTGACCTTGCGGTCGCTCATAAAAATATTGTCGTAAAGAATGTTCATCTCGGCGACAGTATAATGACGCTTTCCTATGGTCTTACCACATTTGAAGACGAAAACTGATAACAAAAAGAATAAACTGCATTGTTTTGTTAAATTGAACAATGCAGTTTTTTGTATTGTGAAAATTAGGTGTAAATTTTGTTGGATTTATAAAAAATTCTCCTTTTGACTTCCATTTTTTTAGAGATTGTGATATAATAATTATTGTATATTTAGGGAATCGCTGATCGTTGCTGAATACTGATCTGCGTTTTACCGAAAGATGTGATTGCTTTAGGAGATCGAACCGTGACCGTAAAGAGAGTATTGTGTACACTTGCTGCAATAGGTTTGATATGCGGCGGTTGTTCAAGCTTATATAAAGAGTATAAAACCGAGGTTTTGCCCGAGTCTGACCCTGCTGCGGAAACGGCAAGCAAAGATGCGGAGAGGATCGTCACTGAATTTATGGACGCTCTTGTTGCGAATGATACGGAAACTGTTGCCCGTTTAGGCGGCTCGCAGTCGTACAGAGCATACAGTTTTCTTGACGGCGTTTCTTTTTCAAGCTGGGAGATCATAGATTCCCAGAGTGATGATGAAGTCATTGTTTATAAGATCAGACTGAATATTTCGGAAAGCTCGGTCGATGATTTTCCCGAAGGCGAAAGTATTTGGTCGATAAAAATGTCGGAACAGAAGGATAAGTATTTTATTTCGTTCCAGCGTGACGGAGCCAAAGAGAAAGTTGTCCTTGCCGACAGCGTTTCCAATCTTGATGTCAGCGACGCTGTAAAAATGTGCTATGCGTTTACATCGGAGTTTGGCTGGATAAGCAGCGATGAAAGCATTATTGATGTAAGCTGTGCCGAAAAGATAGTTGAAAAGGAACGCTTCATAAGCGATCTTATTAAATTCTGCTCGTATTTTTCAAACGATGAAGAGCTTTCTGCAAGTGTAATAGATTATCCTGCGGATAAGCTTTCCGAAAGTGCAGAAAGGCTTTTGGGAATAAGCGACCTCGATTTTACATCACTCCCGACATATAATAAGGTAAAAGGAACTGTTTCAAGCAAGCGTTCAAAATACAGCTGGGGCTATGCAGAGCTTACTGATGAGCAGTACGACAGAGGATCGGGAGTTTACCGTGTTTCTATCGATTGGTATTCCGACACAATTTTTCTTGCAAAAGCAAGGAGCATTGACTATGTTCTTCAAGATAATCCCGATGGTTCGATCCGTCTTTGTTCGACCGAAATGAACTTTGACAGTGGCGAGCCGATCGCTTTTCTTACAAGATCGAGTTATTGAATACTTTGTAATGTAAAATGCCTCCGTTTTGGGGGCATTTTTCTTTGATTGACAATATATACAAATTATTTCTTGCAAATTTATAAAAATGGATACTTGAATGAAACAACTTGATATGGTATAATGATAACGTTTACATAAACTTTGAAAGCAGGGTTGATAATGAATATATGCAGAAAAATTATTGCAGCAGTTCTGTGTTCGGCGATAGCTTTGACGACAGTAGGCTGTTCAGGTGCAGCAACAGCCGCTCCCGGAGCAAAAGAATGGATCGATACGCCGACAGCGCAGCAGGTTGCAGAGGATATGCGGCTCGGACTTAATCTCGGAAATACAATGGAAGCATACGAGGCGAACGGCTGTGAGAAGATAACATTTGAGTGGATCCCCGAAGTCGGAGAAAACACTCCATACGATTATGAACAATGCTGGGGCGCAGAGATAACAACACAGGAGATCATCGACGGCATAAAGGAATCAGGCTTCAACACCGTCAGAATCCCCGTTTTCTGGGGAAATATGATGAAAAACGACGGTAACTGGGATATTGATCCCGATTACATAGCCCGTGTAAAAGAGATCGTTGACTACTGTCAGAACGCAAATCTCTATGCAGTAATAAACATCCATCATTTTGATGAATTTATAATCCGAAGAAATTCCGTTGACGACTGCGAGCAGATATTTACACACATCTGGACGCAGATCGCGGAATACTTTAAGGATTATCCGATGACTGTGATATTTGAGGGATTCAACGAGTATCTCGGCGGAAATCAGTTCAATTCAAACGGAGAGCTTAAAGAGATACCGCAAGTCCTCGGCTACAGGATGACTAACAAGCTCAACCAGGCTTTTGTAAATGCCGTGAGAGCAACAGGCGGCAATAATGCAGAGCGTGTGCTCATTGTTTCGGGTTACTGGACGAATATTGATCTTACTACATCGGACAGCTTTACAATGCCCGTTGATACCGCCTCCGACAGACTTATGGTTTCCGTTCACTATGTCGATAACAGCTGCTACTGGATGCACACTATCGGCGGAAAGGACTGGGAGAATTATATCATCGACCAGTGCGAAAAGCTGAAAAGAGCGTTCACCGATAAGGGAATCCCTGTTTTCCTCGGTGAAACAACGGCATTTTATCCGAGTGAAAACTTTGCAGCGGACGCAACGGTTAAGGACAGCTCAAAATGCCTTGAGATCGTCCTCAACAAGCTTTGCGAATATGGATTTGTACCCGTAATATGGGATACTCCCGATGATTTCTATTCCCGAACCGAGTATAAGCTGACCCGTGATTCGGACAGCAAGGTTATCGCAAAGATAAATAAGAAATATTTTAAATAAAACTTGACCCCTGTGACGAAAAAACACAGGGGTCAAGTTTTTACCATTCATATTGTGTAAGCTTTCCCTCGGTGGAAAGCTCGGGATAATCCCATTGACGGAGCACCTCGTAAGCCGCAATAGCGACCGAGTTTGAAAGATTAAGGCTTCGCAGACGGGGGCGCATTGGTATGCGCAGACAGCTTTCGGGATTTTCGTACAAAAGCTTTTCGGGAAGTCCTGCATCCTCACGTCCGAAAACGAGATAACAGTTATCGGGATAAGAAACATCGCTGTGGATCTTTCTTCCCTTTGTTGTGAAATAGAAGAACGTTCCACCGCTGTTTTTCGCAAAAAAGTCATTGAGATCCTCATAATATGTAATGTCAAGCTCGTTCCAGTAGTCAAGACCTGCACGTTTGAGCTGTTTGTCCGTGACTTCAAAGCCGAGCGGTTTGACAAGATGCAAACGAGCACCTGTGACAGCGCAGGTTCGTGAAATATTTCCCGTGTTCTGCGGTATCTGCGGCTCAACGAGAACTATGTTAAGATTTTTAACCATTTTCTTCTCCTTAAAACTGCTCATAATCGCATAAAACCGGGTCGTTGATAAGATAATCAAGGCAGCTTTCAAGCATGATGCCGTCACGGGTATCGGTATAGTAGCTGCTTGTTGTTTTTATTGCAAGTTCAAGGAACGCAGTTGCACGGTTCATTGCAATTGGCAGACTGTCACCTCGGAGTATCGAGCCTGTCAGTACGGATGCAAAAATGTCGCCTGTGCCGGGGTAGTTAGCGTTAATGTGTTTGTATCGTACACGCCAGAATTTGCTGTGTTCACGTTCATAGCCGATGTTGCAGTAGGTGCCGTTTGAGAAAACGCTCGTTATAACGACGATCTTCGGACCTTTTTCGCTTAAACGGACAAGAAAGCTTTTTGCCTGCTGCGCCGTAAGCTCGGGCTGATACGGTTCTTCGCCGAGAAGTATTGCTGCTTCTGTGATATTCGGAGTGATGATGTCGGCAACTTCGACAAGTCTTCCCATGCCCTTTTGAAGCTCTACTCCGCAGGTTTTGTAAGGCTTGCCGTTATCAGCCATAACGGGATCGACCACCTTCAGCGAATCCTTGTAATGCTCAAAAAAGCTCATACAATGGTCTATCTGGTCGTTTGAAGCGAGAAAGCCGCTGTAAATGCAGTCAAAATTGTAGTTGAGCTGCTTGTAATGTTCAAGTGCCGGGAGAATATAATCGGTGAGATCACGCATTACAACATCACCGAAGCCGCCTGTGTGTGCGGACAGAATGGCTGTAGGAACGGGGCAGACCTGGATGCCCTGCGCAGAAAGAGTCGGCAGAATAACTGAGAGTGAGCATCGTCCTACTCCGGACAGATCGTGTATAGCAGCAACTTTGACCGTGTTATGATACATAAAATTACTTCCTAACAATATTATTTCAGTTTAATTATAATACAAAACAACGGTGCTGTCAAATGATTTTATGTTAAGAAAAAGACGATTTTTTTTGCTTGACAAAATACTTTTTAAAGTGTAGAATTCTATTTGAAAGGAATGATATTTGCGATGAAAAAACAGATAAGCGCACTTGATATTTCAAAAAATGTGATCTCACAGGTAGTTAAAAAGGGAGATATCTGCATAGACGCAACGGCAGGAAGAGGCTTTGATACAGCTTTTTTATGCGAACTGGTCGGGGAGAGCGGAAAGGTCGTTTCGTTCGATATCCAGCAAAGCGCCATCGACAGTACTGCACAGCTTCTTGCAGAGCGTGGTTATTCCGACAGAGCGGAGCTTGTGCTCGGGAGCCATACAGATATGGACAAATATGCTTTGCCGGAAAGCGTTTCCTGCATAACGTTCAACTTTGGCTGGCTGCCGGGCGGCGATCATAACGTTCACACGGAAAAGGATTCCAGTCTTGAAGCGGTCGAAAAGTCGCTTTCGCTGCTCAAAGAGGGCGGTTTGCTTTCGATGATAATCTATTACGGCAGGGAGAACGGATTCGACGAGCGTGACGCTTTGCTTGAATATGTCAAATCAATAGAAAGCTCGGAATTCACTGTTGTGACTGCAGATTTTTCAAACAGGATAAACTGTTATCCGATTCCTGTTTTTGTTTACCGAGGATAACGATATAGTTTTTAAGGCTTGATGTGATGAAAAAATCCATCAAGCTTTTTTGTTTACAAAAATATAATTAATGAAGAAAATATGAACGACTTGGCGTAATATATTGGTTTATTAAGACATATAATGTTAATATTCGACTATGATATTAACAAAATTATGAACAAATTATTCGCTGTAAGTGTAATAAAACGATTAACATCCGTAATATGAGATAATAATAGACGTATACATTATTACTTTTTGTATTTAAGGAGCTGTGGTTGTATTTATGACACTTAGAATACGTTCTATCAGAGAAGATAAGGATTTGATGCAGAAGAATCTTGCGCATTATCTCGGCTGCACTCAGCAGACCTATTCGAGATATGAAACAGGCGAGCTTGAGCCGTCTTTGGTCGTTATGGAAAAGCTTGCCATTTTTTACGGAACAAGCATTGACTATCTTATGGGCTTGACTGATGACAGTACACAAAACTGGTCAAAAGAAGCTATGGAAAAGGCAAATTATGATGAGTTCGCCAAAAAGCGTGACGATGAATTTAACGCACCAAAGACCAAGCGTGGAAGAAAGCCAAAGAATCCTGTTGAATAATAATACTAAGGAAACGCTGATTAATTCGTTTCTGCCGTTTTTCAAAATGTTCTCAAAGGCGCAAACTCGTACATTTTTCAAAACGGCGAAACGAACGCTGCGCTTTAATCAGCTTTTTCCTAATAACCATTTAACCTATGGATAAAATACGGCGGCTATAATACGCCCACTCTGCGTCAAACTACCGTGCAATATTATTGCAATGACGGCAGGCAGCCTGCCTGCGGTCGTCTTCAAGGTAAACGTAGTTACCTGATTGGTCGTATTCTACCCACCGTCTTTATCCATAGAACAAATGGTTATTAGTATAAAAACCCCCGTTTTATCGGGGGCTTTTTTATTGAATTGGAAAAGCTTTTTAGAATTCAAGCTTCTTTTCGAGGTAAGCAACAAGCTCTTCGATCTTAACTCGTTCCTGTTCCATTGTATCACGGTCACGGACTGTTACGCAGCCGTCCTTTTCAAGTGTATCAAAGTCGTAAGTAATGCAGAAAGGAGTACCGATCTCATCCTGACGGCGGTAACGCTTACCGATCTGACCTGCTTCGTCATATTCAACGTTGAACTTCTTTGCAAGCATTGAATAAACTTCCATTGCAGGTTCTTTAAGCTTCTTTGTAAGCGGAAGAACAGCGGCCTTTACGGGAGCAAGGGCAGGGTGGAGATGCATAACTGTTCTTACATCGCCTTCGCCGATAGTTTCCTCATCATAAGCATTGCAAACGATAGTGAGGAAAAGACGTTCAACGCCGAGTGAAGGCTCGATAACATAAGGAATGTACTTTGAGTTGTCATCAGGGTCAAAGTATTCGAGCGATTTGCCGCTTTCGTTCTGATGCTGTGTAAGATCATAGTCGGTTCTGTCTGCAATGCCCCAGAGTTCGCCCCAGCCGAACGGGAATCTGTACTCAAAGTCAGTTGTAGCCTTGGAGTAGAAGCAAAGTTCTTCGGGATCGTGGTCACGAAGGCGGAGATCCTCTTCCTTTATGCCGAGGCTGAGGAGGAAGTCCTTGCAGTAGCTTCTCCAGAAATTGAACCATTCAAGGTCTGTGCCCGGCTTGCAGAAGAATTCAAGCTCCATCTGCTCAAACTCACGGACACGGAAGATAAAGTTACCCGGTGTGATCTCGTTTCTGAAGGATTTACCGATCTGTCCAACGCCGAAAGGAACCTTTTTACGGGTAGTGCGCTGGATATTTGCAAAGTTTACGAAGATACCCTGTGCAGTTTCGGGTCGGAGATAGATCTCGGACTTGGAATCCTCTGTAACACCCTGGAATGTCTTAAACATAAGGTTGAACTGACGGATATCGGTGAAGTCCTGCTTGCCGCAGGTAGGGCACTTGATGTTTTTTTCCTTGATATAGTTTATAAGCTGCTCATTAGACCAGCCGCCTGTGTTTGTACCGTCAAAGTCTTCGATAAGCTTGTCCGCACGGTGACGGGTCTTGCAGGCTTTGCAGTCCATAAGAGGATCGGAGAAGCCGCCGAGATGTCCCGATGCGACCCATGTCTGCGGATTCATAAGAATAGCGGAGTCAAGTCCTACATTGTAAGGACTTTCCTGAACGAACTTTTTCCACCATGCTTTTTTGATGTTGTTCTTGAGTTCAACGCCGAGAGGACCGTAGTCCCATGTGTTTGCAAGTCCGCCGTAGATCTCGGAGCCCGGGTAAACAAAGCCTCTGCCCTTACAAAGAGCAACGATTTTGTCCATTGTTTTTTCTGACATTTGAATAAACCACCTTATCATTATTTTATTTCTTCATATTTGAAAAAATAGAAAAAGTACTAAAAACTATCACTTATTATTATAGAATAAAACAACGGTAAAGTCAAGGACTTTATACAAAAAAAGAGCAGTTTCACAAAGAAACTGCCCTTTGAAAAATTTAGTTTTAAGCCTGCTTTGCAGCAGTTTTTACAGCGCCCTTGCGAGCGTCCTTTTTGTCCTCGAAGAATGACCAGAGTACAGATACAAGACATACGGAAGAGTATGTGCCTGCGATCATACCGACCATAACGGGGAGTGAGAATGAAATGATAGAGGTTACACCGTAAACAGCGGCAACGATCGTAACTGCAAGCATTGCAACAACGGTAGTTACAGATGTATTGATAGAACGTGTAAGGCTCTGGTTGATGCTGAGGTTTACGTTTTCGTTTCTTGTTTTCTTCTTGCCGTAAAGCTTGGCATTCTCACGGATTCTGTCGTAGATAACGATCGTGTTGTTGATAGAGTAACCGAGGATCGTAAGAACAACAGCCATAAAGTTTGCGTTGATAGGCATTCCGCATACGATGAAAGTACCGTAAACGATGATACAGTCGTGAAGAAGTGCAATGATCGCACAGATACCTGCGAGCCAACCTCCGATATTCTTGAATCGGATCGCAATATAAATGATAAGAACGATAGATGAAAGGATTACCGCAATGATACACTTGAGGAAGAATTCACGTCCCGAAGAAGGTGAAACGTCCGAAGATTCAACAAGCTCAATATTGTTTGCAGCATATTTTTCGGTAAGGGTATTTGTAAGCTCAAACTGCTTGTCGGAAGAAAGTCCCGAGTTGGAAGTGAGTGAGAGCTGGATGTTGTTCTTTCCGGATGAGAAATCAACACCTGTTGTGTACTTTACACCGATGCCGCCAAGGATGTCCTTTGCGTCGTTTGTGAAGTCATCGCAGTTGAGATCACCGTCATAAACGTAGGTGATGATCGTACCGCCCTTAAACTGAATGTCAAGGTCAACTCCGAAAATAAATGTGGAGAGGATAGAGAATGCAACCATCACGATCGAGATCGTGAAGAAAAGCTTTCTTTTTCCGATAAAATCAAAATTAAAAGTCTTATGCATTTTTCTTACCTCCGTAAAGAACAGGATTTCTCAGAGCTTTGAACTTTGAGAGGGAAGAGAGCATGAGTCTTGAGCAGAATACACCAAAGAACAGGTTAAGGATTACACCGGAAACGAGAGTAAAGCCGAAAGAGTAGATCGTTCCTGCAGTTGATGGTCCGAACATAAAGAATGCGAAGTGAAGAAGCTTGGAGAAGATGCTGTCGGGAGTGCCGAATGCACCCATAAGAATGATAGCAACGAGAACCATTGTAACGTTACCGTCGAGAATAGCGGAGAACGCTGACTTGAAGCCCGATTCAATTGCACCGTCAAGTGTTTTGCCCTTGTAAAGCTCTTCCTTGATACGCTCGGATGTGATGACGTTTGCGTCAACGCCCATTCCGACTGCAAGGATGATACCTGCGATACCCGGGATGGTAAGTATAGAGCCGTTCATGAATCCGAAATAGCCCGAAACGAATGCAAGCGTACCTGCGACCTGTCCGATGAGTGCGATAACGGCAACTGCACCGGGGAGTCGGTAGATAACGATGATATAAATAGCGATAAATGCAAATGCGATGATACCTGCAATAACCATTGCTTCGAGAGCGCCCGAGCCGAGGCTTGGAGAAATAGTCGAGAAGCTTGCTGTTACAAGCTTGAACGGAAGTGCGCCCGAGTTGATCTTGTCGGCAAGTGCCTTTGAGCTTTCTGCGTCAAAGCTGCCGCTGATCTGTGCTCTGCCGTCTGTGATAACAGCGCTTACATTTGGATAAGAGATACAGGTGTCGTCCATCCAGATAGAGATTACGCCCTGTTCCTGATAAAGTCTTGCAGTTGCTTCGGCAAACTTTTCCTTACCGGATTCTGTAAGTGTAAGGCTAACGACATATTCGCCTGCGCCTTCGCTGTTGTATGCTCTGTAAGCTTCCTGGATGTCAGAGCCTACGAGGATAATATTTTCAGCGGTGATGCCTGTAGGAGCGCCGAGTTCATCGACCTCATGACCCTCACGGAAGGTAAGCTCAGCAGTTTCGCCGAGTTCCTTTACAGCAGCTTCGGGGTCGAAGTTAGTTTCTCCGTCCTTCCACGGGAATCTTACGATGATACGGCTGTTATCGTAGTCGATATAGCATTCATAGTCGGTGATACCGAGGTTTACCATTCTCTGAACGATAACTTCCTTTGCTGCGTCCATATTCGCGTCGGTAGCTTCAACGTCCTCGGGGGGAGTGAATGTAACATCGACGCCGCCCTTGATGTCAATACCGAAACGGATATTATCCAATCCTTTGATGTGGACTGTTTTCATATCTCCGTAATATGTGCTGAATCCGAAGAAAACGGAAAGTGTGAAAAGCACGATCAGCAGTAATACAACGAAGAAGACAGGTTTTTTGACCTTTCTCACGTTTTGACCTCCTAAATTGTCGGATAAAACCTTCCAACAAAAATTATCGTTTAATTATAACATTTTTTTATTATTTTGTCAATGGCAAAAAATACAAATTAATTAATACTAATATCAAATCAACCGTAAGACTAAATCCTCGGATATAATAATCCAATTCTGCGTCAAGCTTCCGTGCAATATTATTGCAATGACGGCAGACAGCCTGCCTGCGGTCGCTCTCCAAGGTAAACAAGTTTACCTACTTGGATTATTCTATCTGTCGGCTTTGTCTATAGAATGATTTGATATTAGGAAAAAGCTGATTAAAGCGCAGCGTTCGTTTCGCCGTTTTGAAAAATGTACGAGTTTAAGCCTTTGAGTACATTTTGAAAAACGGCAGAAACGAATTAATCAGCGTTTCCTTAGTATAAAAAGCTGCCGCAAAAACGGCAGCTGATATATTTTACTTGTACATTACATTGATATAGTCGAGAATAAGCTGTGCGCTCTTATCAAGACCGTGTTCGCTTGTGTTGATGCAAAGATCGTAGTTCCGTGCGTTATCCCATTCAAAGCCTGTGTGAGCTTTGTAATAGGTGCTGCGTTCACGGTTTACCTTTTCGATCTGCTTTTCTGCCTCTTTGCGGTCATATCCGAGAATATCCATTGTGTTTTTTATACGGTTTTCCTTGTCTGCCCAGATGAAAAGGCGAAGTGTGTTTTCTCTGCCCGAAAGAACAAAGTCAGCACATCTTCCTATGATTATGCAGGGAGAATTATTCTCGGCAAGCTCTTTTATGACCTTAGCCTGATAGTTAAAGAGGTTTTCCTCCGAAGTGAATTCTGCGCTCTGGGGAGAAGTGATGTCACCGCTGTAGACCTTCGGCTTTTTGAAAATAC
The DNA here is from genome assembly GCA_051891935.1 of Oscillospiraceae bacterium. Classification (GTDB taxonomy): domain Bacteria; phylum Bacillota; class Clostridia; order Oscillospirales; family Ruminococcaceae; genus UMGS363. The sequence continues at coordinate 4,307 of JBJFFR010000169.1, read as the reverse complement.
CGCTCTTTGATTTTTCATCGGCAAGTCCGAAAAGATTTTCGTTTATGCCGCTCTGCTCGGAGGCAAGCTTTATAAGATCTTTGTCATAATAGGGGATACCGAGTTTTTCGCTTAACATTACGCCGATCTTATGACCGCCGCTGCCGAATTCTCTCGCGATAGTGATAACAAGATTATTCATGTCAGATCCTCCTTATTCACCGAGATAAGCTTTTTTAACGGAATCATCGTTTATGAGATCCTTTGCGTCGCCCGAAAGGGTGATATTTCCTGTTTCAAGAACATAAGCACGGTTTGCGATGGAAAGAGCTTTTTTTGCGTTCTGCTCAACAAGAAGGACGGTTGTGCCTGTGCTGTTTACCGACTGGATGATGTCGAAGATCTCCGAAACATAGAGCGGAGAAAGACCCATTGAAGGTTCATCCATGAGGATGATGGACGGATGCGACATAAGCGCTCTGCCCATTGCAAGCATTTGCTGTTCACCGCCCGAAAGAGTACCTGCGATCTGTGTGCGGCGTTCTTCAAGTCGGGGGAAACGCTTGAACACGGTAGAAAGAGTATCTTCGATCTCTGCTTTATCGGTTCTTGTATAAGCGCCGAGCATAAGGTTTTCGTAAACGGTAAGCTCCTGGAAAATGCGTCTTCCCTCGGGAACATGAGCCATTCCGAGGCTTACTATCTTATGTGCAGGTGTTTTTGTGAGGTTTACGCCGTTAAAGGTAACGCTTCCCGATTGAGCGGGAACAAGACCTGTTATCGTGTGAAGAATGGTGGTTTTTCCTGCGCCGTTTGCACCGATGAGAGCGATTATCTCGCCCTGTTCAACATCGAAGGAAACACCTTTTATCGCATGGATTGCGCCGTAATAGACCTCAAGATTTTCAACGTGAAGCATTGACATAGGGTTTTCCTCCTTATTCGCCTAAATATGCGGTGATTACTTTCGGGTCGTTGAGAACATTGGTTGTAATGCCCTGTGCAAGCTCTTGTCCGAAGTTAAGCACTGTGACTTCCTCGCATATTCCCGAAACGAGCTTCATATCATGTTCAATAAGAAGGACAGTCATGTCAAATTTTTCAATTATAAAGCGGATATTTTCCATAAGCTCCGCAGTTTCGTTGGGGTTCATGCCTGCGGCAGGTTCATCGAGAAGGAGAAGCTTCGGATTTGTTGCAAGTGCGCGTGCGATCTCGAGCTTTCTCTGTTTGCCGTAAGGAAGATTGGATGAAAGAGTATCCTTTTCGCCGTCAAGTTCAAAAACCTTGAGCAGTTCAAGCGCCTTTTCGTCCATTTCCTTTTCTTCCTTGAAGTAACGGGGAAGACGGAGCACACCTTCAATTGCGGTGTATTTTTTCTGGTTGTGAAGTCCGACCTTAACGTTGTCGAGAACGGACATATCCTTGAAAAGACGGATATTCTGGAAGGTACGGGCAATTCCGTACTTGTTGATCTGCGCAGGGGATTTTCCTGTGATGTTTACTCCGTCAAGGTAGATAGTTCCTGAAGTCGGTTTGTAAACGCCTGTGAGCATATTGAAAACGGTGGTTTTTCCTGCGCCGTTAGGCCCGATAAGACCGTAAAGCTGGTTCTTTTTGATTGAAAGATTGAGATTGTCAACAGCTTTTAGACCGCCGAACTGGATCGCAAGGTTTTTTATTTCGAGTATTGGTGTCGCTTCGCTCATTTCGATTCACCTCCTGCGGTTTTTGCTTTATTTTGAGGTTTTAGCTTTTCAAATACCGGAAGAGCCTTGATTTTTTCAAAAAGGTCTTTGAAGTAGGGGGCATTCTTGAAGATCATCATTGCGATAAGAACGATAGCATAAATGAGCATACGGTAATCGCCGACTTCACGGAAGATCTCGGGGAGTGCGTAAAGGATGATCGTTGCGATGATCGAACCTCTCATGCTGCCAAGTCCGCCGAGAACGACAAATACGAGGATGAGTATCGAAAGGTTATAGTCGAACTTTTTAGGAGCAAGAACAGCGAGCGAATGTGAGTAGAGAACGCCTGCAATTCCTGCGATTGCTGCGGAAACAACGAAAGCAACAAGTCTGTACTTCGTAACGTTTATGCCGACCGACTGTGCAGCGATGTAGTTATCTCTGATAGCCATGCAGGCACGGCCTGTCTTGGAATCAACGAGATTCATTATTACGATAAGGCTCAACATAAGAACTATAACAACTATGAGAAGCGTTGTGTCCTGCGGAGCCTTGATGCCCTGCGCACCCTTGAAAATATCAACTGCGGTTGCAGCGTCTGCGCCCGAAACGGGAGAAGCAAACGAGAAGTGAAGTCCGTTTATATCCTTTACAAGATATATGTTGTTGGAGATGCTCTTGATGATCTCACCGAAGCCGAGCGTAACGATAGCAAGATAATCGCCGCGGAGTCGGAGAACAGGGATTCCAATGAGAATACCGAACAATGCAGCAGCTGCACCGCCGATGATTATTGCGAGAGTTACTCTTAACCAGGAGATAGTAACAGCGTCCTGGATAAGTATGGAGAATACACCGCCGACGTAAGCGCCGACACACATAAATCCTGCATGACCGAGTGAAAGCTCACCGAGGATACCGACTGTAAGGTTGAGCGAAATGGAAAGTATTATGTATATGCCGATCGGGATAAGAAGACCGCTGAGCTTGCTTCCTAAAACACCTGCCGAGGAAAGAAGACCGCATACGATAAAGAATACAAGAACTATTCCGCAGGTTATAATGTTGTTTACTGTAGTTTTTTTCATATCCTGCGCCTCCTTATACCTTTTCGTTTATCTTCTTGCCCATGATTCCCGTAGGCTTAACGATAAGAACAACGATAAGTACAAGGAACACGATAGCGTCGGAAAGCTGTGAGGAAATATATGCTTTGGAGAGGTTCTCGATAACTCCGAGGAGTATTCCGCCGATCATAGCACCGGGGATGCTTCCGATACCGCCGAAAACGGCTGCAACGAATGCCTTGATGCCCGGCATGGAGCCTGTGTAAGGGCTGATCTGCGGATAAGAAGAGCAGAGAAGTACGCTTGCAACGCTTGCGAGGGCGGAACCGATCGCAAATGTAAGTGAGATAGTAGCGTTTACGTTTATACCCATAAGCTGTGCTGCGCCCTTATCTTCCGAAACGGCAAGCATAGCTTTTCCTGCCTTTGTTTTGTTGATAAAGAGTGTAAGACAGATCATGATTATGAGCGAAACAATGATGGAAATGATCGTTTCCATTGAGATCGTTACACCGCCGAAGGTTACGGGAGCAACGTTCTTTACAACGGAGGTAAAGCTCTGCGAAGCTGAACCGAATATGAGCAGCGCAACATTCTGGAGCAGATAGCTTACGCCGATAGCAGTGATAAGTACAGCGAGCGGGGGAGCGCTTCTTAAAGGCTTGTAGGCGATCTTTTCTATCACGATGCCGAGAACGGTGCAGACGACGATGCCGATGATGACCGAAAGCCATACGGGACACCAGGCGGTGGACATTGCGGTAAAGATCGTAAATCCTCCGACCATAATAATATCTCCGTGGGCGAAATTCAGCATTTTGGCTATGCCGTAAACCATTGTGTAGCCCAGAGCGATAAGTGCGTAGATGCTTCCGAGGCTTATTCCGTTTACAAGGTAAGAAATGAAACTCATCATAAGAGCCTTGACCCCTTTCTCGATTTTTTTATCCTGCTGCAAATTAAAGCATTTTCCAATCGGGAAGGTGCTTTAATTTACAGCAGCTTATATTATACACGATTTCTCATAAAATTGCAAATAAGACCCGCACAATCACAGCGTTTTTTCGACGCTGTTGAGTATTATACGGGTCTTCAGATGCAAAATGTTAATTAAATGTCGGGATTAAAGAGCAGCGTAAGAACCTGACTTTTTGCCATCGGTTTCTGTGATAACGATCTCCATAGCCTTAGGATCCTTTGTAGGCTCACCGTCAGCTGTCCAAGTGATGTTACCTGTAACACCTTCAACTGTGATCTCTGTCATAGCAACCTTAAGAGCGTCGCAAAGATCGGAAGCGGAGATAGAAGCATCTGTGATGCCTGCCTTTTCCATAGCAGCCTTTACAGCGTAAACAGCGTCATAGCCGTCAGCAGCGAACTGGATAGGAACTTCGTTGTTGTAAGCAGCCTTGTAAGCAGTTGTGAAAGCAACTGTCTTTGCGTCTGTTGCGTCTGCAGCGAAAGGAGTAAGAAGCATTACGCCTTCAGCAATAGCAACATCGTCGCCGAGCTGATCGATAAGTCCGTCAAGACCGTCGCAGCCGAAGTACTTAACGTTAAGACCTGCCTT